>JAAFKB010000080.1 GCA_013299055.1 Sphaerotilus sp. | reverse complement strand
CCACCCTTGCCGGCGAGCAGGAACTTGCGGCCGACGGAGGGCATGGTGTCGTAGAGATCGACACGGGCGCCACCAGCGAGGAGGATTTCGGCGGCCATGAGGCCGGCGGGGCCGGCGCCGATGACGGTGACGTGGGCAGGTTGGGAGTGATCGGGCATGGGGGGAGTCTAGTGGCGGCGGTCGGCGCGGTGGAGGCGGAGCCACGGGTTACGCTTCGGCCCGCGTTTTGCGACCCACCCGTCCCCTTCCAGAACACCGAGACCGAGATCCATGGCCGTCAAGAAATCAGAACTGTATGCATCGCTGTGGAAGAGCTGCGATGAGCTGCGCGGCGGCATGGACGCCAGCCAGTACAAGGACTACGTGCTGGTGCTGCTGTTCATGAAATACGTCAGCGACCGGTATGCGGGCGATCCGGACGGCCAGATCTTCGTGCCCGAGGGCAGCCGCTTCGGCGATCTGGTGGCGCTCAAGGGCGACAAGGAGATCGGCGACAAGCTGAACAAGGCGATCGCCGCGCTGGCGGAGGAAAACGACCTGACGGGCGTGATCACGCTGGTGGATTTCAACGATCCGGACAAGCTCGGCAAGGGCAAGGAGATGGTCGATCGGCTCTCCAACCTGATCGGCATCTTCAACGCACCGGGGCTGGACTTCAGCGGCAACCGGGCCGAGGGCGATGACCTGCTCGGTGACGCCTACGAGTTCCTGATGCGCCACTTCGCCACCGAGAGCGGCAAGAGCAAGGGCCAGTTCTACACACCCGCCGAGGTCTCGACGGTGATGGCGCGGCTGCTGGGGATCGGGGCGGACACGCCAGCGTCAAGGAGCGCGCACGACCCGACCTGCGGCTCCGGCTCGCTGTTGCTGAAGGTGGCGGCCGAGGCGCCGCACGGGCTGACGCTCTACGGGCAGGAAATGGACAACGCCACCAGCGCGCTGGCCAAGATGAACATGATCCTGCACGACTGCACCACGGGCGCGATCGAGAAGGGCAACACGCTGTCGTCGCCACAGTTCCGGGATGCGGCGGGGCAGTTGAAGACCTTCGATTACGTGGTGGCCAATCCGCCCTTCTCCAGCAAGGCGTGGAGCAACGGGCTGCAGCCGCAGGACGACGAGTTCGGCCGCTTCGTGTATGGCGTGCCGCCGGAGAAGAACGGCGACTACGCTTTCCTGCTGCACATCCTGAAGGTGTTGAAGAGCACCGGGCGGGCGGCGGTGATCCTGCCGCACGGGGTGCTGTTCCGGGGTGGCGCGGAGGGGTTGATCCGGCAGCGGCTGCTGAAACAGGGGTTCATCCAGACGCTGATCGGGTTGCCGGCGAACCTGTTCTACGGCACCGGCATCCCGGCCTGCATCCTCGTGCTGGACAAGTCGCAGGCGGCGACGCGGGACAGCGTGTTCGTGGTCGATGCGAGCCGGGGTTTTCGCAAGGACGGCAACAAGAACCGGCTGCGGGCGCAGGACATCCACCGCATCGTGGACGTGGTGACGCGCCAGGGCGAGGCGGAGCGGTATGCGCGCCGGGTGCCGCTGGCGGAGATCGAGGCCAACGACTGGAACCTGAACATCCCGCGCTACATCGACGGCAGCGAGCCGGAGGATCTGCAGGACATCGAGGCACACCTGCGCGGCGGCATTCCGCGGCGGGACATCGACGCGCTGCAGCGTTACTGGGCGGTGTTTCCGGGGGTGCGGGCGGCCTTGTTCGAGGATCTGGCGGGGCGGCCGGGGCATGTGCGGCTGAAGGTGCCGGCGGCGGAGATCCGGGCGGCGATCTTCGGCCATGCGGAGTTCACGGCGTTCAACGCGACCGTGAGCGGGCGGTTTGCGGCGTGGCGCGAGGAGAGCACGGCGGGGTTGCGGGCGCTGGCGGTGGGGGATGCGGCGCGGGCGCTGGTGCGGGCGTTGGGGGAGTCGATCCTGGCGCGGTTCGAGGGGGCGCCGCTGATCGACGCTTATGACGTGTACCAGCACCTGATGGACTACTGGGACGAGGCGATGCAGGACGACGTGTCGCAGATCGTGCAGGACGGCTGGCGGGCGCAGCGGCCGGGGGCGACGGCGGGGCGGATGGAGCCGAACACGGACCTGATCCCGATGCCGCTGGTGGTGGCGCGGTATTTCGCGGCGGACGCGGCGTGGGTGGCGGAACTGGAGACGGTGCGCGACGGGTTCACGCGGCTGCTGGAGGAACTGGAAGAGGAACACGGCGGCGAGGACGGGCTGCTCGGGGCCGAGGCGCGCACGGACAAGGGCAAGCTGACGGCATTGAGCGTCAAGGCGCGGCTGAAGGCGGTCAAGGGCGATCCGGGGGCGGCGGACGAGCGGGTGCAGTTGGAGGCGTGGCTGGCGCTGAACGACCAGGAAGCCGACGCGGGGCGGCGCATCAAGGACGCCCGCAAGGCGCTGGAGACGAAGGCCGCCCGGCAATACGCCGCGCTGACCGACGACGAGATCCGGGCGCTGGTGATCGACGACAAGTGGATGACGCGGCTGGCGGCGGATGTGCAGTCGGAGCTGGATCGGGTGTCGCAGGGGTTGACGGGACGGGTGCGGGAGTTGGGGGAGCGGTATGCGGTACCGTTGCCAGATTTATTAGCTGACTTAGAAAACCTCACATTAAAATTTTCTGCCCATATCGGGAAAATGGGATTTCTATGAAAATAACCAAGCACCAACAATCAATTGCAAACCACGCACCCGATGGGTGGTCAATAAATTCAATAGGAGAAATAGCAACGATTAAAATTGGCGGAGATCTCCAGACAAAAAATTTCTCCCCGAGAAGAACAGAAAACCATCAATACCAAGTTTACTCAAACACTGTAGAAAATTTTGGCCTTTACGGATATTACTCAACCCCAGAGTATCCAGAAGCAAGTCTGACAATGATCGGGAGAGGTGTAGGTCTAGGCAAAGCATTCCCAAGACACGAAAAATTCGGTGCAATTGGTCGACTGATAGTTATTACGCCAAACAAAAATTTTGACTTCAACTATCTATCACAATATATAAACGAAAAAATAACAATCCACCATGAAAGTAGCGGGATACCGCAACTAACTGGAATTGGAGTCGCAAAATACACCATATCCGCACCACCATTAATTGAACAACGGGCCATTGCTTCCGCCCTGTCGGACATGGACGCCCTGCTCGCCAAGCTCGACCAACTCATCGCCAAGAAGCGGGATATCAAGCAGGCGGCGATGCAGGAGTTGTTGACGGGGAGGCGGAGATTGCCGGGGTTTTCTGGCGAATGGACAGTAGCAGCGTTGCGCAACCTTGGTGCATGGAAAGGCGGCGCGACACCATCAATGGCCAATCCAGATTTCTGGGTGAACGGCGACGTACCGTGGGCGTCATCGGGTGACATCAAATCAACCACCATTGATGCGACAGCAAAGAGCATCACCGAACTGGCCGTGGAGTCATCCAGTACGACGGTAGCGCCCACTGGTTCAGTGGTCATGGTGACACGAAGCGGAATTCTTCGGCGATATTTTCCCGTAGCCAAGACAAGCAAACCAATCGCAATCAATCAGGACATCAAAGCACTAATTCCAGCGTCAGGCGTGGACACAGAGTTTGTTCTTCAGTCCCTTCTGCTGCATGGCCCAGATATTCTGTCTTCCTGCATGAAAGCCGGCACGACCGTCGAAAGTGTCGAACTCTCGTGGTTGAAGGCTTACGAGATCGACTTGCCCAGCCTGGATGAACAACAAGCGATAGCCGCGCTCTTGCGCGACATGGCGGCAGAAATCACTGCCCTCGAAGCCCGCCGAGAAAAAACCCGCCTCATCAAGCAAGGGATGATGCAAGAGCTATTGAGCGGCCGGGTTCGATTGATCTGACCAAACTACCCGCCAGGCCGGAATGCACCGGCTTGGCGCACCACGCGGCGTCACTCGCACGCCGCGAGATTCCACCATGTGAATGCATGGATCTGGATCACCCCCCCCTCGACGATGCACTGAACACAGCCCAAACCGGCAGTGCTGGGCTTGGGCCATAGGCAAACGAATTGCCAATCAATTGCGTCTCCCTTGCAATACGTTGCCCTCACACAAAGACGCCTTACTCCATTGCTCATTGCATTTCATCCATAAGATTGATGAAGCCAGAACAGTCCAAGTAGGCTACAAATCACACAGGAATTCACGAACAGATACCACAATATCCACTTATCAAAGGTTCACGCCATGTCGCGCAATCAGACCGCATCTCAAGACCAGCCCAATAACTCCGTACCCATGCAGCGCATGCTTGCTACATTGGCTGCTTGTGCTGCAGGAGTCTTGGCAACCACTGCAGCCGAAGGATTTGAATCGCGGGAGCATCGCGAAATGAGTGACCTGGCTGTGTCTGTTGTGCTGGAAATGACGAAAGACAGCCAGCGTGTACGCATCCCGCAAAAATCCATCGAGGCACTGGAAAAATATCGCCCACACTATGGGCGAATCACTGAATGCGTAGACTATTTCATGATCCCAGAAAAAATGCTCGCGTTTGGCTGGAAGAACTCATCAACAATTTCAAAAACAGCACTCGACCCTAATAGCATACCCAGCATTGAATACCCGGTGTGGGAAGGACTTCTAAAACAATGCGTACCCCAAAGCATGGCCACCATCCAGGCAACCCATCACAATCACGCCCATTTCCAGCAAGATCTCTTGATGGCGCTCAGAGTGTGGCACATGAACGCAATAGCGACAGCCCAGACCGAAAGCAACGTTTACGGCGGCCTGTTCATTAATTCAATATCTGATCACTATTTACACGATTTCTTTGCACCAGGTCATCTAGTAACCTCCAGAGATCGCCTGACCGATTTACCTTCCACGGCAACCCACGATCTAGCCAATCAGATGGGTGCATTATTCCGACCCTCCTTATCAAAAGAAAATACGCCCGGCGCATTGCGCGCTCTGGAATTCCTGTGTCAGGCAGATCCCGGCAGCTTCACTTCCGACAACCCACAATGCGCCCCAAGTCAAGAAATAGAAGCCCTGCTCAATGTACAAGGACGCAGTATCAACATACGAATTGACGACTTGAAGGCAGATGCCATTGCGCTAAAAAATGGCCGCCCAATATTATTACGTGGCGATGACCAACTCAAGGAAGACTCACAAGCAAGACAGCGCACGCTGATGCTGGTCGTACAAGTCGCCTCGATACTGGACGTACTGGAAGGGACCAACAGTCTGAGAAAATTCCATTTCTCCTTTAGCATGGACGAAGGCCTTCCGACAGCTCATACCAATTTTGGCTCGTACGATTTCAAACATACCAATAAAAGCATACCAGCCACATTGGATGACAGCAAATACACCGCGCTCCTGAAGCGCGAAGAAGCAGATCAGTCAGCCAAGTACTTTCCAATCAGATTTACACCTTGCTCGTTTGGCGGTTGCAAAGACCAATTCTATGAGCCGCGAACGCGGTCGCCTATTTTCAGCTTGAGTCTGCAGCGCGAATCTCACGTAAACAGATCAGCCCATCAGCGCAGCATGGTCAGCATAGAAGGATCCACTGTTGGCTTGGTGTGGGATGCAAGTAAATTTTCTGGCGAATGGCTGGACGGAGTCGAGATTGTCCCATCCTTTGGCTACACCCATTACCATGAAAATGGATTTCGCGGGAATGGGCCCCTGCTTCGTTTATCTGCCTCAGTACCTGAAACAGAATTTTCACTTGGTGCGTATGCGAGATGGCTGACATACCCATCCTCTGGGGGCAACGTGAGAAAGGCTTCTTTCGGTTTGCGTGCCGATACAGGATTTTCCGGCTACTTTACATTCTTTATATCTGGCGGTACTGATCATGCGGTGAACAGCACCGGATCTTTGTCGAAGGGATTAATCCTCGGAGCAGGAATACGCGTCGGAGCACCGTGGACACGCATGAATACCAATCGCTGATGCGCCATCCAATCACGGAACAATCCACTATTCCTGGAGAGCACCATGAACCACGCTCACTTCCTATCGCTGGTCGGATCAGTGTTTCTGTTGCAAGGTTGTGCAAGCACAGCACAGGATTGGCTGTACAAAGACTACGCAGCCAAATCGTTGAGTCTTGGCGCATCGACAAGTTACATGGCCCTGACCCAAGCACTGCAATCAGGTCAAGGTGCTGACGGGAGAGGACCGCCACTGGTGCGTCCCATCTGTTTCAGTGCTACATCAGACACGGCACAGGCATCCGCCTGCACGGCTGAACGCAATCAAGCGGTTGCGGCACTCGTGGTCGGATCAGACGAACTCTGCGTGAATCACCGCAAGACCATTTATGGCAACGAAGCCAGTTGGAATGTCGGTTTAGGCACCTTGACCAATCTATTCGCGGGAGCAGCCGCCATCGCAACGGCTGAGAAGAGCAAGTCGCTTCTTGCAGCACTCGCACTGTTCAGCAACTCCGAGCGGTCACTGATCAACGAGACTGTATACAAACAGATGCTGATCACGGCCGTCGATCGGAAAATCGTGGAGATGAGGGACAATCGCATGCAACTGATCTATACCTCGCTCAGGCAGGACATTTCAGTTTATCCAATGCACGAGGCTTTGCGCGACGTAATCACCCTTCATTCAACATGTTCGTTCATGACTGGTCTGCAAAAGGCACTGGAAGAAGGCGCGCAAGCTGGCTCGACGCAGCGAATACTTCGTTTGAAATCCGCTCTTCGGACAGCCATCGATGAACTTGCCAGTTTTTCTGCATTACCCGAAAAAACTCAGACCAGCCAAGCAGATTACGCAACCGGGATCAAATCTAGAATTAGCGCCATCAATACGGCACTGGCAGTCGAGGAGGTGAAATGATCTTCGGATTCGACCTCACCATCTTGTGCAGACCATGGAGCCTCAGACTCCTGCTCCCCTTTATGATGGCGATTTCCGGCTGCGCAATTTCACCTTCCATGACCTATGACTCAAAAGCGCCGCCAACAGCCAATTTACCTTTAAAGTTATCCGGAATCATTGACGGTCGATCCGAATTCTTCGCAAGATTCACAGACGAATTGTCCAAAACAAACACCCAGAATACGGAGGAGTTCATTCACCCGCCAGCCGATCTGGCAGGTAAAACTCGCCGAACCAAAACGCAGCCAAACTTGATTGCCACAGCCGTCCTAGTGATTCCAGGGCTGTTTGGGGAATGTGTAGATAATCAAGCTCTTCCGTTCACTGATGGAAAACACAGAGATCGTACACAAGCCTACATAACCGCCTACGAAAATCTAAAAATTCAGTTAGGTGCATACTCAGTTGCTGCAGTAAGGTTGGCCGGACGAGGAAGTTCAGAAACCAATGGCGCACATATTGCGAAGGCATTGACCGAACTTCAAAGGAACAATGCAGTGCAGTCGATCATCATCGTGGCCTATTCCAAAGGCAGTGCTGATACTTTGCATGCTTTAGCACAACTCGCACACGATGACAGAATACCGAAGAAGCCAATCGCATTGGCCAGTGTGGCAGGTGCCGTGATGGGATCACCGATTGCAGACCGGTACGCCCAAATATATAGCGCACTGCAAGGCTTGATCGATATCGAAAATTGCCACGGATCTCAGGGATCTGACTTCAATAGCATTACCCGCGCCTTTCGAAGCCGGTGGCTGACCTCGACACCCCTGCCGACTGGCGTGGCAATGTATTCGTTGGTTGCACATGCTCAGCGAGAACTAATAGCCCCAGCCTTGCTACCATTTTATGATTTGCTTTCCATGATTGACCCCCGCAACGATGGCCAAATCATCGCAAGTGATGCGATTCTGCCAGGCAGCACTCTGCTGGCTGAAATACGCTCTGATCACTGGGATCTAGCCATGCCGCTCGCTGCCAGCAGAAATCCACTTATACGCAGCATAACTAGCAAAAGGTCATTTCCACGCGACGAACTTTTTTTATCCATAGTTCGTCACTTGTCCGAAGATCTAGAGCGCGGCCGGTGAAGAGACCACATCAAAGATAAGACCTGCACGCAGGCTCAACTTTCTCTTTCGCACGGCGAGACAGCTCCTCGGCGGGAATTGCAGCAGGCATCACGGCGGCGCCCGCTGCCTTACCACCCACCCGACAAACACCAGAAGCGATTGATCCGCGCAGCGGGGTCAAGAAACTCCCGACGGTGCAGGCAGTAGTCACCACGCCGTCCACCACATTCCCCGTCTTCTTGGCATCTGCCGCCCATTCTTTTTCAGCCTCCGACTTGGCCATCGTTATTTTTGGCTGACATTGCTGCTGCTGCGTCGCACAGCCATAAAACATCAGTATCGGAGAAATAATAGCGACCCGAACAACAAAGCAATTAATCACACGCACCCCGCCTCAATCAAATAAATAGCGGCCGAGCATAGACATTTTTCCCGCGCACCCATCACATGTTCACACCTGTTACACCGCGCCAAAAAATTCCGTGAAACAAATCACGATTGGCGCGTTGCACCAGAGGATCACACACGCTCTCGACTACGCTTCCACGGGCGCAGCGACCCAGGGAGCCAAGAACATGCCAACCATCGACCAAAAAGAATCCGCCACCCAGACCCGCGTCGTCCGCCTCTTCACCGAGTCTCTCGGCTACACCTACCTCGGCCACTGGTCCGACCGCCCCGACAACCGCAACATCGAGCCCGCCCTGCTGCGGGCTTTTCTCTTGGCGCAAGGCGTGGACGCCGCACTCGCCAGCCGCGCGATATTCCAGCTGGAACAAACCGCCAACGACCGCGTCCAGCGCCTGCACGACCGCAACCGCGCCGTGTACGAGTTGCTGCGCTACGGCGTCAAGGTGCGCCCCGACGCGGGCGAGCAGACCCGCGATGTCTGGCTGATCGACTGGAAACACCCCGAGCGCAACCACTTCGGCATCGCCGAGGAAGTCACCGTCAAGCCGCACGACCCGCGCGCCCACACCAAGCGCCCCGACCTCGTGCTCTACGTCAACGGCATCGCCCTCGCCGTGATCGAGCTGAAACGCTCCACCGTCTCGGTGTCCGAAGGCATCCGCCAGAACCTCGACAACCAGAAACCCGAATTCATCGAAGGCTTCTTCTCGACGCTGCAGTTCGTCATGGCCGGCAGCGACACCGAGGGCCTGCGCTACGGCACCATCGGCACGCCCGAACGCCATTACCTGACCTGGCGCGAAGACGGCGCCGACCTCGCCGACGACCCGCGCAGCCCGCTCGACCAGCACCTCGGCTGGCTCTGCACCAAGGCGCGGCTGCTGGAGCTGGTCCACGACTTCGTGGTGTTCGACAGCGGGCGCAAGAAACTCTGTCGCCACAACCAGTATTTCGGCGTGCGCGCCGCCCAGACCCACCTGCAGCGGCGCGAGGGCGGCATCCTCTGGCACACGCAAGGGTCCGGCAAGAGCCTGACGATGGTCTGGCTGGCCAAATGGATCCGCGAACACATCGCCGACGCCCGCGTCCTCATCATCACCGACCGCACCGAACTCGACGCCCAGATCGAGAAGGTCTTCCACGGCGTGCAGGAACAGCTCCACCGCACCCGCGACGGCGCCGACCTCGTGCGTGTGCTGGGCGACGACCGGCCGTGGCTGATCGGCTCGCTGGTCCACAAGTTCGGCGGCGTCAGCCGGAAAACCGCGCGCGACGAAAACGACGGCGGCGAGGCGGGCGACGTGGCCGGGTTTGTCGAAGCGATCCGCAAGGCGCTGCCCCCAGGCTTCCAGGCGCGGGGCCGGCTCCACGTCTTCGTGGACGAATGCCACCGCACCCAGTCCGGCCTGCTGCACGACGCGATGAAGGCCATCCTGCCCGACGCGGTCTTCATCGGCTTCACCGGCACGCCGCTGCTCAAGAGCGACAAGCAGCGCAGCATCGAGGTCTTCGGTGGCTACCTCCACACCTACAAGTTCAACGAGGCGGTGCGCGACCGCGTGGTGCTCGACCTGCGCTACGAGGCGCGTGACATCGACCAGCGCATCACCTCGCAGCGCAAGATCGACGACTGGTTCGAGGCCCACACCGCCGCGCTGACCGACCTCGCCAAGGCGCAGCTCAAGGCGCGCTGGGGCACGATGCAGACGCTGCTGTCGAGCCGCAGCCGGCTGGAGCAGATCGTGGCCGACATCCTGCTCGACATGGCCACCCGCGACCGCCTGAAGAGCGGGCGCGGCAACGCGATGCTGGTGGCGGGCAGCGTGTACGAGGCGTGCCGCTATTACGACCTGTTTGCGCGCACGCCGCTGGCCGGGCGCTGCGCGGTGGTCAGCTCCTATGTGCCGAAGGTGGCGGACCTGAAGGGCGAGGCCACCGGCGAAGGCGTGACAGACGCGCTGCAGAAAGTCGAGACCTACCGCCGGATGCTGGCAGACTGGTTCAAGCTGCCACCCGACGAAGCGGTGCAGCGCATCGACGACTTCGAGACCGAGGTGAAACAGCGCTTCATCGACGCGCCGGCACAGATGCAACTGCTGATCGTCGTGGACAAGCTGCTGACCGGCTTCGACGCGCCGCCCGCGACCTACCTCTACATCGACAAGCCGATGCGCGACCACGGCCTGTTCCAGGCGATCTGCCGCGTCAACCGGCTGGACGGCGACGACAAGGAGGTCGGCTGCATCGTCGACTACAAACACCTGTTCGAGCGCGTCGAGGGCGCGATCCAGGACTACACCCGCGGCGCACTCGACGGCTACGACGCCAGCGACATCGCCGGCCTCATCACCAGCCGCATCGACAAGGCCCGCGAGCGGCTGGACGAGGTGCTCGAATCAGTGCGGGCGCTGTGCGAGCCGGTCGAGACGCCGCGCACGATGGAGACCTACCTGCGCTTCTTCTGCGGCACGACGGCGGGCGACGCGGCGGAACTCAAGGCACGGGAAGGCCAGCGGCTGGCGCTCTACAAGCTGACCGCGGCGCTGGTGCGCGCCTACGCGAACCTCGCGGGCGATTTCGCGGAAGCCGGCATCACGCCCGACGAAGCGAAGGCGCTGAAGGCCGAGGTGACACAGTTCGAAGCGGTGCGCAGCGCGGTGAAGATCCGCAGCGGCGACTACATCGACCTGAAGGCTTACGAGCCGGCGATGCGCCACCTGATCGACACCTACGTGCAGGCGGGCGACAGCGAGAAGCTCTCGGCCTTCGACGACCTGACGCTGGTGCAGATGCTCGCCACGCGCGGTCCCGAAGCGGTCGAGGCGCTGCCGGACGGACTGCGCACCAGCAACGAGTCGGTAGCCGAGACGATCGAGAACAACGTGCGCCGGGTCATCATCGACGAGTCGCCGGTCAACCCGAAGTACTACGAGCGCATGTCGGCGTTGCTGGACGCGCTGATTGCGCAGCGGCGGGAACAGGCGATCGACTACGCCGAGTTTCTCCAGCAGGCCAGCGTGCTGGCGCGGCAGGTGCAGTCGCTCTCCTCCGGCACGGCCTACCCGCGCGCCATCGACACCCCCGGCAAACAGGCGCTGTTCGACAACCTCGACCGGGACCAGCCGCTCGCGCTCAGCGTCCACCACGCCGTGGTGACGCACCGCGAGGACGACTGGCGCACGGTCAACGCGAAGATGAAGACACGCAAGCTGCGCACGGCGATCAAGCTGGCCTTGGCTGCGCCGGGCGTGCTGATCGCGGCGGAGAGTCGCGGCGCGCAGGAAAACCTGGATGCGCGGGCGGACCGTATCCTTGAGCTGGTCCGGAACCAGCCCGAATACTGACCACTGATGCCGTCGCCGTCGCCCTCGCCCTCTTCTCCGTCGCAGACCCACCACCTCGACATCAGCGGCCTGCGCGTCGAGATCGCCCGCCAGCGCATCAAGCACCTGCACCTCGGCGTCTACCCGCCGGACGGGCGCGTGCGCGTGGCGGCGCCGCTGGCGGTAGACGATGAAGCCGTGCGGCTCGCGGTCGTGCAGCGGCTGGGCTGGATCCGCCGGCAACAGGCGCGGTTTGCGGCGCAGCCACGCGAATCACGGCGCGAGATGGTCAGCGGCGAGAGCCACCAGGTGTTCGGCCAGCGGCGGCGCCTGCGCGTGGTCGAGGTGGACGCGCCGCCCAAGGTCGAGCGCGTCGGGCTGACGACGCTGCGGCTGCAGGTGCGCCCCGGCACAGACCGGGACCGGCGTGCGCGGGTGCTGCAGGAGTGGACCCGCGCCGAGATGAAGCGGCTGGTGCCCGAGCTGCTGGCGCGCTGGGCACCGGTGCTGGGCGTCACGGTCGGCGCCTGGGGCGTGAAGCGGATGAAGACGAAATGGGGAAGCTGCAACCCCACGACCGGCCGCATCTGGCTGAACCTCGACCTGGCGCGGCACCGGCCAGCGTGCATCGAGTACGTCGTCGTGCATGAACTCGCGCACCTCGTCGAGCGGCGGCATGACGACCGCTTCCGGGCGCTGCTGGACCGGGTGCTGCCAGCGTGGGCGTCGCTGCGGGCGGAGTTGAGTCAGGGCACGCTGGCGAACGACGTGTGGCGCGAATGACGCCACGGCCCGCCGCTCAGGCGAAGGCGTACGGCCCACCCCGCGCCAGCGCCCGCTGCCAGGCCGGTCGGGCGTGGAGGGTCTGCAGCCACTGGTGGAGCGCCGGATGCGAAGTCGCCGTGAGTCCGGCACGCTGGGCCGATGCCTCCAGCGGGAAGCTCATCATCACGTCCGCCGCGGTGAAGTGTTCGCCGGTGAACCAGGGGCGGCTCGCCAGTTCGGCTTCCATGAAAGCGAGCTGGCGCGCAAGGTTGGGCAGGACGAAGCTGTCCAGCACCTTGGCCGCGATCCCGCGCGCGACCGGCCGCACGAAGAACGGCATGGGCGCCGACGCCACCTTGTCGAAGACCAGCTTGAGCAGCAGCGGCGGCATGGCCGAGCCTTCGGCGAAGTGCAGCCAGTAGCGGTAGCGCAGGAAGTCCGGTGTGCCCGGTGCGGGCCGCAGCGGCGTGCCAGGACACGCATCGAGCAGGTACTCGACGATCGCACCCGTCTCGGCCACGGTCAGGCCCGCCGCGTCATCGGTGAGGACCGGGGACTTGCCCAGCGGGTGGATCTGCAGCAGGGCGGGCGGCGCCAGCATCGTCCGGGGATCGCGGGCGTGGTGCCGGACCTCGTACGGCAGGCCCAGCTCTTCCAGCAGCCACAGCACCCGCTGCGAGCGGGAGTTTTCGAGATGGTGAACGGTCAGCATCTCGACATGCTAGCGGTACGGCGGACTCAGATCGACATCAACCGCCGAACCCCCTCGGCCTCCATGTCCTTGCCGCGCCCGCGCTGGATGACCTCCCCCCGCTCCATCACGAGGTACTGGTCCGCCAGCTCGGCGGCGAAGTCGTAGAACTGTTCCACCAGCACGATGGCCATGTTCCCCCGGTCGGCGAGCATGCGGATCACGCGGCCGATGTCCTTGATGATGCTCGGCTGGATCCCTTCGGTCGGCTCGTCGAGGATCAGCAGCTTCGGCCCCGCCGCCAGCGCGCGGGCGATCGCCAACTGCTGCTGCTGCCCGCCCGACAGGTCGCCGCCGCGGCGGTGGATCATCTGCTTCAACACCGGAAACAGCTCGAACAGCTCGGCGGGGATCGGCTCGCTGGCCTTCTTGTACGCCAGCCCCATCAGCAGGTTGTCCTCGACCGTGAGCCGCCCGAAGATTTCGCGGCCCTGCGGCACGTAGCCAACACCCTTGCGCACGCGGTCATAGGGCGTGTCCTTCGAGATGTCCGCGCCGTCGAGCGTGACCGAGCCGGTCTTGATCGGCACCACGCCCATCAGGCTCTTCAGCAGCGTCGTCTTGCCCACGCCGTTGCGCCCGAGGATGACCGTCACCTCGCCGAGCTTGGCCTCGAAATCCAGCCCGCGCAGGATGTGCGAGCCGCCGTAATACTGGTTCAGACCTTGGACCTTGAGCATGTTGCGGGTTCCTGTTCAATGTCCACGTTCAGCGGCCAAGGTAGACCTCGACGACCTTTTCATTCGCCTGCACCTCGGACAGCTTCCCCTCCGCCAGCACGCTGCCTTCGTGCAGCACAGTGACGGTCTTGCGCCCCTCGGTGAGCTGATCGACGAACTTCATGTCGTGCTCGACCACCACCAGCGAGTGCTGGCCTTCCAGCGACAGGAACAGCTCCGCAGTGCGCTCGGTTTCCTCGTCGGTCATGCCGGCCACGGGTTCATCAAGCAGCAGCAGCTTCGGGTCTTGCATCAGCAGCATGCCGATCTCCAGCCACTGCTTCTGCCCGTGCGAGAGCAGTCCGGCGGTGCGCTGCGCGTCGTCCTTGAGGTGGATGAGCGCCAGGATCTCGCCGATGCGGTCGAGCTGGGTGCCGGTGAGGCGGTGGAACAGGCTGGCGCGGGCGCGGCGGTCGGCCTTCAGCGCCAGCTCCAGGTTCTCGAACACGCTGAGCTGCTCGTAGACGGTGGGCTTCTGGAACTTGCGGCCGATGCCGATCTGGGCGATGTCGTTCTCGCGCAGGCGCAGCAGGTCGATGGTCGAGCCGAGCGACGCCTTGCCCGCGTCGGGCCGGGTCTTGCCGGTGATCACGTCCATCATGGTCGTCTTGCCGGCGCCGTTCGGGCCGATGATGCAGCGCAGCTCGCCGACGTTGATCGTCAGGCTCAGCGCGTT
>JAAFKB010000008.1 GCA_013299055.1 Sphaerotilus sp. | reverse complement strand
TCGCTGACGAGCTTCCGCTTGGTGGCGATCGCCGATGGTGTGACGGGTGGCGGCTCCAGCGGCGTGGACCAGTTCGGCACGGGCAGCGCGTCGATCCGCGTCAGCCAGGATCTGCAGATGCTCGCCGGCCTGCCGACGCTGGTGCGCGGCGGCGACCAGTTCGAGGCGCTCTACACGCTGCGCAACACGACGGCGCGGGCGATGAAGGTCAAGGCGACGCTGACCGGCCAGCCCGAGCAGCAGGTGTCGATCGCGGCGGGTGCAGCCACGGAAGTGCGCTGGAAGGTCATGGTGCCGCAGGACGTGACGACGCTGACCTGGGAAGGCGGCGTCGAGGAGGTCGGCGTTGCCGCGGGTGGCCAGCCGGCGCGTGACCGCATCAAGGTCGTGCAGCAGGTGCAGCCGTCTGTCCCGGTGCGTGTGCAGCAGGCGACGATCCGCCAGCTCGACGGCACGGTGAGCTGGCCGGTGGCGCCGCCGGCGGACGCGCTGCCAGGACTGGGCGGCGTGCAGGTGACGCTCAAGCCGACGCTGGCCGGGGCGCTGTCGGGCATCCGGCGCTACTTCGAGCTGTACCCGTACCGCTGCCTGGAGCAGAAGACCTCGCGGGCGATCGGCTTGCACGACACGGCGGCGTGGACCACGCTGGTGGGCGAGCTGCCGACCTACCTCGACCGCGACGGTCTGGCGCACTACTTCCCGCCCTCGTCGGACAGTGTGGGCGGGGGCAGCGATGCGCTGACGGCGTATGTGCTGGCGGCCTCGCAGGCGGCGGGTTGGAAGATTCCGGACGCACCGCGTGAGGCGATGCTGGCGGGGCTGACCGCGTTTGTCGAAGGCCGGCTGGAGCGGCGCCTGCCGTCGCCGCGTGGCGATGCGCTGGAGCGCGACGTGCGCAAGCTCGCCGCGATCGAGGCGCTGTCGCGGCATGGCCGGGCGACGGCGCGGCTGCTCGGCTCGCTGGAGATCGCACCGACGCAATGGCCGACCGGGGCGCTGCTCGACTGGCTGGCGATCCTGCGCCGGGTCGAAGGCATTCCGCAGCAGGCGCAGCGGGTGGACGAAGCGCGCAACCTGCTGCGCGCCCGGCTGGTCGCGGGCGGCACGACGCTGAAGTTCGCCGACGAGGCGGGCGACGCGTGGTGGTGGCTGATGACCGGCGCGGACGCCAACGCGGCGCGGCTGCTGCTCACCGCAGTGGACGACGGCGCGGGCTGGCACGAAGACCTGCCGCGCCTCGTCACTGGCCTGATGGCCCGTCTCGACGCCCAGCGCAGCGGTGCTTTCGGGACGACCACAGCCAACGTCTGGACCACGCTGGCGCTGGACCGTTTCTCGAAGGTGCATGAGTCCACGCCGGTCACGGGCCGCAGCCGCGCCGCGCTCGGGACGACGACACGCGAACTCGATTGGGCGAAGCAGGCCGGCGGCGGCGCGATGAGCCTGCCGTGGGCGATGCCGGCTGCAGTCTCTGCGACACCCGCCGCGCTGACGGTCACGCAGCAGGGCACTGGCAAGCCATGGGTTGCCCTGCAAAGCCTCGCCGCCGTGCCGCTGAAACAGCCGTTCAGCGCCGGCTACCGCATCGAGCGCAGCGTCACCGGCGTCGAGCAGAAGACCGCTGGCCAGTGGACCCGCGGCGACGTGCTGCGCGTGCAACTCAAGGTGACGGCGATGGCCGACCTCGGCTGGGTGGTGATCAGCGACCCGGTGCCGCCGGGTGGGGCGCTGCTGGGCAACGGGCTGGGCCGGGATGCACAGATCGCCACCCGCGGCGAGCAGTCCAGCGGCGCCGCTTGGCGCGTGTACGAGGAGCGCCTGCCGGAGGCCTGGCGGGCCTACTACGCCTGGCTGCCGCGCGGCACGCACACGGTCGAGTACACGCTGCGCCTGAACACGGCCGGTCGCTACACCCTGCCGCCGAGCCGGGTCGAGGCGATGTACGCGCCGGAGAACTTCGGCGAGGTGCCCGTGGGCGTGCTGGAGGTACGCTGAACCGCCGCAGCGGCCCGGTACGTCTCAAGTCCCCCATTGCGGGACCGACATCCAAGGCAGTGCTGAAGCATGGGTTTCAGCCTGCGGGAGGCGTGGCATGGACCGTGGTGGTGTGGAGCAGCGTGTGCGATGGCGGGCGGGCAGGATGGCCTGGATGCTTGGGCTCGGGCTCGCGGTGTCTTCTGGCGCCTCGGCACTGGAACTCGGAGAGCGCCTGAGCCTGCACGGCTACGGCAACCTCACCGCGGTGCGTTCTGGCGTGGCCCCGGGCGGGCAGGGCGGCGGCGAGCAGGACTCGCACTACGACGTGTCTCTGCTGGGCACCTGGCGCCTCACCGACCGTGACAAGCTCTGGCTGCAGGTGGCCGTGAACCGCGAGCTGGCCGGGCCGCGGGTGGACTGGGCGATGTTCGACCGCCAGCTGGATGCACGGACTTCCCTGCACCTCGGGCAGGTCCGCTTGCCGTTCGGGCTGGACAACGAATTGCGCGACATCGAGGCATTGCGCCCCACCGCCAGCCGGCCGTTCCTCTACGACGAAGACCTCGGTCTGGCCGACGAGGCCGTGCGCGGGGTGGCCGTCGAGCACGAGACCACGCTGGCCGGGCGTCCGGCGACCTGGACCGCATTCGCAGGGCTGGCGCTGGTGCCGGATGTGGATGCACCGCTGCCGGGGCCGGTGCTCGGCGGGCGGCTGCGGGTGGAGACGGCGGTGCCGGGCCTGAGTCTGTCCCTGTCGGGCTACCGCGCCCGCGTCGCCCCGGAGGCCGGCGAGCCCCGCAGCGGCAAGCACGCCTGGGCCCTGTCCGCCCGCTGGCAGCCCGCCCGCTGGACGCTGCAGACCGAATGGGCCCGCGGCCGGATCGACGAGCGGGCGCTGCAGACGTTCCACCTGTCCGCCGCCCACCCGCTGAGCGATACCGTGGAGGCGGCCTTGCGCGTCGAGCGCGTGCAGTCTGACCGCACCCAGTCCCGCCAGGATGGCAACGACCAGCGTCGGCTGGTGCTCGGCGTGGCCTGGGCGGTGACGCCGGTGGTCGGAGTGCGGCTGGAGTGGCAGCGCCACCGTGGCCATGCCTTGCCGCTGCTGGCCGCCCAGGAGCACGGGGGCGGTGGCGGGCATCTGCGGGCTCGGTGGTCGTCCGCGGTGCTCAGTCTCAATGCGGTGTTCTGATCGGGGGGGAGTCATGCAACAACAATGTCTGCAAGGTGCCGTGCGCGGCTTGCTTCTGTGTCTGGGGATGGTGCTGGGGGCTGCTGCGCACGCCGACGACGTGGTGGTCATCGTCCACAAGGACAACACCAGCCAGATCGACGCGGCCTATGTGGCCCAGATCTACACCGGCACGCTCAAGGGCTGGCCCGACGGCACCCCCGTGTTCGCCCTCGACCAGATGGAGGACACGCCGGCCCGCAGGCAGTTCTACACCCAGATCGTCGGCAAGAGCGCCGCCGCGATGAAGGCCATCTGGTCGCAGAACATCTTCGCCGGCAAGGGCTTGCCACCCAAGGTTGCCTCACCCGACGCGGAAATGAAGCGCCTGGTGGCCACCAACCGCAACGCCATCGGCTACGTGCTGGCGACGCAGGTCGATGCCAGCGTGCGCGTGATCGGCAAGTGAGCGGATCTGCATGGCCCCCTCCGAACCGAGCGCCTCCACCTGGCAAAGCGATGTCCGCCTGGCCTACCAGCTCACCTGGCTGGCGGCGGGGTTCGCGCTGCTGGTGGCGCTGGTGGTGCCAGCGGGCTATTTCTGGCTGTCCCGCGAGGCGGAACTCAAGGAGGCCGGGGTGGCCGCCCGCTTGCATGCCGCCTTCGTGGCCCAGGTGATCAGTGCGGCGGACATGGGCACGGACTGGTCGGCGGACGTGGCGGGCTTGATCGGTGCAGATCTCAGCCCTTCCGCGTTGCCGGAGGCCCGCACGCTCATGGCCCTGGATGGACGTGTCGTGGACGCGGTGGGGCCGACCTTGCCCACGCCGGTCCTGCACCGCATGGCGCTGGTGGCCGGACGCGAGGGCCCGGTGGCCCAGGTGCATGTGCAGCGCTCGCTGCGCCCGCTGGTGCTGCGCACGGCCTTGGTGGCACTGGTGTCGACCGTGTTCGGGCTGGCGCTGTTCGGCACGCTGCGCGTGCTGCCTCTGCGGGCCCTGCGGCGCACGCTGGCGGCCCTGCACCGCGAGGAGGGTCGGGCGCGCGAAGAGGTCGAGCAGCGCCTGCGCATCGTCTTCGAGCATTCCATCGAGGGCATCGTCACCTTGGCCCAGGACGGGCGGCTGCTGTCGTGCAACCCGGCGGCTTGCCAGCTCCTGGGGGCCAGTCCGCAGGTGCTGATCGGCCGATCGCTGGCGGACTGGGTATCGCCAGCGCCACATCCTGACGGTACCGCGCAGCCCTTTGCGGTCGGGCAATGCGAAACCCGCGTGCAGCGGCTGGACGGCACCGGGGTTCCGGTGGAGCTGACGGTCAGCGAGGTGCGCCTGAGCGGTGCCTTGCAGTACATGGCCACCCTCAGCGACATCACCGAGCGCCGTGCTGCACAGGATCGCCTGCGCTATCTGGCCAATTTCGACAGCCTCACCGGTCTGCCCAACCGCGTGCTGTTCCGCGAGCGGTTGGGCCAGGCGATGGCGCGGTCCCGCACGCAGGGGCGGGTCATGGCGCTGATGTTCCTGGACCTGGACCGCTTCAAGGTGGTCAATGACAGCCTGGGGCATGCAGTGGGGGATGCCCTGCTGTGCCATGTCGCCCAGGTGCTCACGCACAGCCTGCGCCGCGACGACACCGTGGAGCGCAGCACCACGCCCGACGCCACGGTGTCCCGCCTCGGCGGCGACGAATTCACCGTCATCGTCGAAGGGCTGTCTGGCCCGCAGGACGCGGTCTACATCGCGCGGCGCATCCTGGAGGCGATGCGCCAGCCCTTTGTCGTCGGGCGCGAGGAGATCTACCCGTCCACCTCGATCGGCATTTCGCTGTACCCGCACGACGACGGCCACGGCGACACGGACCTCGACGGCCTGATCCGCCACACCGACATGGCGATGTACCGGTCCAAGGCGCTCGGCCGCGGGACGTTCAGCTTCTACAGCCAGGATCTGAGCGCCGAGATCAGCGCCCGCCTGTCCCTGGAGCAACGGTTGCGCCACGCCCTGGAGCGGGGCGAGTTCGTGCTGCACTACCAGCCCAAGGCCGATCTGCGCACAGGCGCCATCACGGGGGTCGAGGCCCTGCTGCGCTGGCAGCCTGCCGAGGGCCCGATGGTGTGGCCCGACCAGTTCATCGGCGTGCTGGAAGACACGGGCCTGATCGAGCCGGTCGGGGCCTGGGTGATCCGCACGGCGTGCGCGCAAGTGGCGGCCTGGGCGCAGGCGGGGCTGCCGTGGATGAACCTGGCGGTCAATCTCTCGGCGCGGCAGTTTCGCCAGCCCGACCTGACCGAGGTGATCCGTGGCGCACTGCAGGACGCTGGCATGCCGGCGCGCAGCCTGGAGATCGAACTGACCGAGAGCATGGTGATGGAAGACAGCGAAGCGAGTCTGGCCACGCTCGCCAGCCTGGGCGCCATGGGGGTGCGGGTGGCCATCGACGACTTTGGTACCGGGCACTCCTCGCTGAGCTACCTCAAGCGGTTCAGCGTGGACACGCTCAAGATCGACCGCTCCTTCGTGCGCGATACCCCGGCCGATGCGGAGGACAGCGCCATTGCGCGGGCGGTGGTGGCGCTTGGCCACAGCCTGCAGCTGCGCGTGGTGGCCGAAGGGGTGGAGACGGCGGAGCAGGCGGCCTTCCTCGGTGCCATCGGGTGCGACGAGATGCAGGGGTACTGGCTGGGGCGTCCCATGGCTGCGGATGGTCTGCAGCAGTGGTGGCAGGCGCGCCATGTCAGCCCTCTGCCCGCCGAGCTGGACCGGACAGGGGCAGCGCAAGATGTGATGAAGATCACGGCCTGAGGTCTTGCCCCTGAAGTCGGGGATGGGCAGGGCCGGTACTTGAACGTATCTTTCGTTCAACGCGACACGGGCCGTCAACACCCGGGCGCGGTATCCGATCCTTTTATCGCTTCATCGACGATTCATGTACCCAGGGAGGGCCTGTCACAGCGACAGGCCCTTTTATTTTGGGTCCATCATCGCGGCATGACTCCGCGTACACGCTTCCGGATGGCTGGTGCCCTGGTCTGGGTGCTGCTGTCGGCCTGCACCGGGCTGGCGTTGGCGACGGCCGAGCTGACCCGGCTGCGCGACGCCTTCGACACCGACGCCCGCATTGCCCACCGCCTGCTCAGCCAGCGTGCCGCGCAGCACGACGCTGCCTATGCCGGCCTGCACGCTGCTGAAGCTGGCGCGGGCGCGGGGATATGGCGAGATGGTGCGGATGCTGGAGGCGGCGAGACGGCCATGAGCTGACGAGACGGGGTGGGCTGTTCCTACAATGGACCTACGCCCCCGGAGAGCCCGCGATGTCCTACCAGCCCCCGCAACACCTGCTCGAAGTCCTGCAGAAGATCCAGTACGAGGAGGCGCTGCCGGCCGGTGACCCGCGTTATGTGGAGACGCAGACGGCCCGCGGCAGCGAGCGCACGTTTTCCCGGTTGGCCAAGAAGATCGGCTGGGATCCGGCGTCGAACCAGTTCTTTCCGCCCAGCCAGAGCCATGTGCTGTTCTTCGGCCATGTTGGCAGCGGCAAGACCACCGAGTTGCGCCAGTACGCGCAGCGCCTGAACGACTCGAAGCGGTTCTGTGTCGTCGAGGTCGATGCGGTGGACAAGCTCGACGTGAACAACCTCCAGTACACCGACGCGCTGATGGCGATGGCCGAGACGCTGGTGAAGTACCTCAACCAAAGCGGCTACCGGATCGACGAAGCGGACCTGGCGCCGCTGCACCAGGCGGTGGCGCGGGTGGTGACGACGCGCATCGACGGCCGCGAAGTCAGCGCGGAACTCAAGACCACCGCCGAGGCGGGCGCGAGCTTGTTGGGTCTGTTCAAGTTGCTGGCGACCTTCACGGCGGCGGCCAAGACCAATGCCTCGAACAAGACCGAGTGGCGCCGCGAGGTCAGCAACCATTTCACGGCACTGGCCGGCGCCTTCAATCACCTGATCCGGCAGGCCGAAGCGGCACTGCACAAGGCGGGGCGCGCCGAGCGGCTGGTGTTTCTGCTCGATGGCATCGACAAACTGCGTGGCGATGACACGCAGCGGTTCTTCGTGCAGGACGCCGAACAGTTGCTGTCGATCCAGGCGTTTGTCATCTATACCGCGCCGCTGCACCTGAAATATGGCGGGCAGCTTGCCGGCAAACTCGACGCTGATCTGGTGCTGCCGATGATCAAGCTCCAGGAGCGGGATGGCAGCCGCTGCGAAGCCGGGTGGACGGCGCTGCGTGACCTGCTGTTGCGGCGCATCGCTCGGAAACTGTTTGCAAGTGACGCGGAAATCACCCGCCTTGTCGAGCACAGCGGCGGGCATCCGCGTGAGTTGCTGCGGTTGCTGAAACTCTGCTGCGAATATGCGGATGACCTGATTGATGCGGCAACTGTCGAGCGGGCGCTGTCGCAGTTGGCGGCGGATTACCGGTATTTTCTGGAGCCGGACGATTACACGCTGCTGGTGCAACTCGACCACAACGAGATCCACGCTGGCAATGACGAGCGCACGAGGCAATTGCTTTATCGGCTGGCGCTGCTGCAATACAACGACGGCAGCTGGCGGCGCAGTCATCCGGTGGTGCGGCGACTGGAGGGTTACCAGCGGGCGCTGAGGGACGCGCCGCCGGTGGCGCCATGAACGCCCCGGCCCCGACATTCGACGCGGAACAGGCCCGGCTGGCGGCTGCGGCGCATTTGCAGCCGGCGCATTTTGTCGAGTTCCAGCGGCTGGCCAAGTCGTTGATCCACGGGCCGCAGTTTCAGTTGCTGATCGTGGATTGTCGCGACGAGCGACTGCGGGCGAAGGTGCTGTTGGCCTTGGCGCAGGTTCAACAGCAGGCTGGTTTGCGCGGCGTCGAACTGGCACTGAATGACGACCTGAGTAATGTCCAGGCGCTTGAGGCGAGACTGGTTGATTTAGCTGCCGAGCACCAAGTGATTCACCTCCTTGACGCCAGTATCTGGATGGACGCGACACGCTGGGAATCGTTCAACCTCTTGCGCGAGCGGCTATCGGCATCGGTGCGGGCACGGCTGGTGATCTGGCTGAACGAGGTCAGCATCGCGCAAGTCGCTCGATATTCGCCGGATATCTGGGCTTGGAGGTCTGGTGTGTACCCTTTTCCCCAGAAAATAATTTTCGGCAACAGTCCTGGTATTTTTTCTTCTGGCCTCGGAATTATCCAAAATGGATTAATAAGCAGCATTGCGTTTTTTGGTGGTGATGAAATAAATTTTCAGAAGCATGTGGGGCGGTCAGTTGAAATATCAGATTGGCTGAACCGACCTCATGTCCCTAATGAAATTAGGGTGCCTCTGGTTGAGGAATTAAATGACTTGTTGAGTGGATTGCATGATATTGTTTCCCATGGGCAGGGTGGCGCGATTCCCAATGAATTTTATCCTGTCATTAAGGAGTGCTTGATTCGTGCATTGAAGGGTGTCGAGATGTTGAAGTGGATGGTGATGCGGGATCATATTTTTCCTAATGAGTGCAGCGAAAATATTGTCCTTGAATTGAGGTTGCTTGATCAATTATTCCGTGGTCATGGGGGTTCTTGATCGAGTGAGAATTTCAAGATGGGCCTTCGTGCTGGCGGCGACACAAATGGTGTTGCCAGCTCAAGCGGGCCTGTCGGATTTCTCGGGCCTGCGCGCCGCCCACCGCCCCTCTGACCTCACCCTCCTCGACCGCCACGGCACCCCGCTCCAGTCGCTCCGCACCGACCCCACCGCCCGCCGCCTGCCCTGGGTCGCGCTCGCCGATTTCTCCCCCGCGCTGCGCACCGCGGTCGTGCTCGCCGAGGACCACCGCTTCCACGCCCACACCGGCGTGGACTGGTCGGGTCTGGCGCGCAGCACCTGGGCCAACCTCGCGGGCGACGGCGCGAAGCAGGGCGCGTCCACCATCACGATGCAGCTCGCCGGCCTGATCGACGCCGACCACGCCCGCCCGGCGCAGGGCCGCAGCGTCGTCGGAAAACTTGGGCAGATCGCCGCTGCTCGCGAGCTGGAAGCGCGCTGGAGCAAGGCGCAGCTGCTGGAGGCGTATCTGAACCGCGTGCCGATGCGCGGCGAGCTGGTCGGGATTCCGGCGGCGTCGCGGGTGCTGCTGGGCAAGCACCCGAGCGGGCTGGATGCGGCCGAGTCGGCGCTGCTGGCTGCGCTGGTGCGGGGGCCGAATGCGGCGCGGGACGTGGTGGTGCGCCGCGCCTGCGCGTTGCTGCAGCAGCAGCGGCTGGACTGCGCCGCGCTGGAGCCGGTCGCGTCGCGGGCGCTGGTACCGGGTGCGTCGGCCCGCGCCGTGCAGCCCGCGCCGCCGAACGACGCGCCGCACTACGGCCGCCAGCTTCTTCGCTCGCTGAAACCGCCGTTCCCCGCCACGCTGACGACGACGCTCGACGCCGGCCTGCAGCGTCTCGCCGTGCAGGCCCTGCGCCAGCAGCTCGCCGAACTCAGCCTGCGCCACGTCGAGGACGGCGCCGTGCTCGTGCTCGACAACGCGACGGGCGAGGTGCGCGCCTGGGTCGGCTCGTCGGGCGCGGCGCTGTCGGACGCGGCCGCCGTGGACATGGTGCTCACCCGCCGCCAGCCCGGCTCGACGCTCAAGCCCTTCGTCTACGCGATGGCCTTCGAGCGCCGGCTCATCACGCCCGCCAGCCTGCTCGAAGACGCGCCCGCGCAGCTCATGGCGGGCAGCGGCGTCTACGCCCCGCAGAACTACGACCACGCCTACCACGGCTGGGTCAGCGCCCGCAACGCGCTGGCCGCCAGCCTCAACATCCCCGCCGTGCGCCTGGGCGTGATGCTGACGCCTGATGCACTGTTCGACCGCCTGAACGCTTACGGGCTGGCGATCCGCCACAGTGGCGGTTTCCACGGCGCCGCGCTCGCGCTCGGCAGCGCCGAGGTGACGCTGTTCGCGCTGACCCACGCCTACCGCGCACTCGCCAACGGGGGGCGCACCGCGAATGGTCGGCAGGTCGGCACGCCGGCCGCCGCCTGGCTGGTCGGCGACATCCTCTCGGACAACGCAGCCCGCGCCATCACCTTCGGCCTCGACAGTCCGCTGGTCACGCGCGGCTTCGCGGCGGTGAAGACCGGCACCAGCAAGGACTTGCGCGACAACTGGTGCGTCGGCTGGACAGACCGCTACACGGTCGGCGTCTGGGTGGGCAACGCCAGCGGCATGCCGATGCAGGCGGTCAGCGGCACGACCGGCGCGGCCCCGGTCTGGCGCACGCTGGTGCAGGCGCTGCACGAAGGTGAACCATCACGCGAGCCGCCGATGCCCGGCGGTCTCGTGCGCCAGCGTGTCGCGGGCGATGCGCAGCCGGCCAGGGTCGAGCATTTCCTCGCCGGCACCGAGCAGGCCGAAATCCGCCGTGGCGACCACACGCAGGCCTCCAGGCAGTACCACGGCATCGCCCGCCCGCAGCAGGGTGCGCTCTACGCGATCGACCCGGACATCCCGCCCAAGGTCCAGCGCATCGTCTTCGAGGGCGAACCGGGCCAGTGGTGGCTCGACGGCCAGCGCATCGGGCAGGGCGCGCGCGTCAGTTGGGCGCCGTGGCCGGGGCGGCATGTGCTGGAGCTGCGGCTGGGCGGGGGGCGGGTGGAGACGGTGCGGTTCGAGGTGCGCGGTGCGGTGGCGCGGTCGCGGCCCTGATCTGGGTATGCTGACCGGCCTGCAGTCCTGCACTGGCGGACTGATCACCGATCATCTGACCGAGGAGACAACCCCATGAGCGAACTTCCTTCCCGCATCGCGCTGGTCACCGGCGCCGGCAGCGGCATCGGCCGCGCCACCACCCTGACCCTGCTGCGCGCCGGCTGGTGCGTGGTGCTGACGGGCCGCCGCCTCGACCGCCTGAACGGCGTGATCGCCGAAGCGCAGGCCGCGCAGCCGGGCGATGACCTCGCCGTCCGCACGCTGGCCATCGCCGCCGACGTGACCGACGAGGCTTCCGTCACCGCGCTGTTCGAGGCGGTGCGCACGCGCTTCGGCCGCCTGGACATGCTGTTCAACAACGCCGGCCTGTTCACCCCGGCCGCGCCGGTCGAGGACGTGACGCTGGAGAACTGGAACCTCTCGGTCAACACCAACCTGACCGGCGCCTTCCTGTGCACCCGCGCAGCGTTCCGCCTGATGAAGTCGCAGTCGCCGCAGGGCGGGCGCATCATCAACAACGGCTCGATCTCGGCCCACGTCCCCCGTCCCTGGGCGATCGGCTACACGGCCACCAAGCACGCGATCACTGGCCTGACCAAGGCGGCTTCGCTCGACGGCCGCCGCTGGAACATCGCCGTCGGCCAGCTCGACATTGGCAATGCCGCCTCCGACATGACCGTGAAGATGCGCGCCGGCACGCTGCAGGCCGACGGCGAGCTGCGCACCGAGCCGGTGATGGACGTGCAGCACGCAGCCGACGCGGTGCTGCACATGGCGAACCTGCCGCTGTCGGCCAATGTGCTCACCATGACGGTGATGGCCACGACGATGCCCTACGTCGGGCGCGGCTGAACCGGCGTCGTCTCGGCTCAGCTGCCCGGACAGCCCCCCGAGTGCTCGTGGCGCAGATAGAGGTCGGTGTCGGGTAGCTGCGCCCGCAGCACGTCGAAGGCCAGTTCGGCCAGTACCTGCGCACTGCCGCAATGACCGCCGCCGAGGTGCAGGGTCAGCACCGCCTCGTCCGGCGTGATCTCCAGCGAGCGCACCCGGCCGCTGCGGATGATGTCCGGGCCGCCCTGGGTTTCGTGGACGCCGCGCAGTGCCTGGACCACCTTGTTCACCAGTTCCGGCTCGCCGATCCAGAGCGGCGGCGGCGGTGGTGTGTGGGGCAGGCCGCTGGGGGCCAGCTGCATCCAGATGGGGCTGCGGGTCAAAGACATATGGTCCGATCATGCACCGACGCGGTGTCTGTCGGGCTTGATGCGGGTCAATCTCGGCGGTGCGGGTGTCAGTGCCAGACCACGGGGCGGGGCTGTCGTGCCTGCCGGACTTGCTGCTGCAGTGCGTCGAAGGTGAGCGGCTCAGGCTGGTGGAAGTAGTAGCCCTGGCCCCATTGCACGCCCAGCTCCGCCAGCAGCTGCGCCACCGCCGCGGTCTCCACGAACTCCGCCACCACCGGCTTGTCCAGCAGCCGCGCCATGTCCACCATCGAGCGCACCATGGCCCGGTGCGCCGGCTCGGTGTGCATGTCGCGCACGAACAGACCGTCTATCTTGAGCGTGTCGAAGGGCAGCTCGCGCAGGTAGGCGAACGAGGCATAGCCCGAACCGAAGTCGTCCAGCGAGAAGTGGCAGCCCGCGTCGTGCAGCGTCTGCATGAACTCGCGCGCCTGGGCGAGGTTGCCGATCGCCTGCGTCTCGGTGATCTCGAAGCACAGCAGGTCGGCCCGCACGCCGTGCTGCGCGATCATCGTCAGCATCTGCTGCGCCAGACCCGGCTGGCGCATGGAGACGGCCGAGAGGTTGAGCGTCACCTGGCCGAGCTGCTGCTGGAGTTCGGGGTGGCGGCCGATCAGCGTCAGCACCTCACCCAGCATCCAGCGGTCGATCTCGCCGACGAGGTGGAAGCGTTCGGCCAGCGCGATGAACTGCGTCGGGGCGATCAGCTCGCCGCGCTGGGCGTCCCACAGCCGCACCAGCGCCTCCACCCGCAGCGGTCCGCCCTGTTCGAGCGACTGCAGGCGCTGGAAGTAGATGCGCAGGCGCTGGTGGCGCAGCGCGTCGAGCAGCACCAGCGCCCAGTTGGTGGTCTCGCGCTGGGACGGTTCGCCGACGTGGCTGGCCGTGTACTGGCGCACATGCCCCCGGCCATCGCGCTTGGCCAGGAACACGGTCTCGTCGGCCATCTGCATGAGCTGGTCGAAGGACACCAGATCGCGGTCCAGCGGCACGATGGCGATGGTGGCCGCCAGCGTGAAGCGGCGCTCCTGCCAGACGAAGGACCAGTCCTGCAGCATGGCCAGCAGCTGCCGCGCCAGCCCTGCGCCCAGGTCCGCTTCTTCGCTGACGACGGCGAACTGGTCGCCGCCGAGCCGCGCCAGGAAGTCGCCTCGCCGCAGCAGTCCGCCCAGCAGGTCGGCGAACTGGCGCAGCAGCTCGTCGCCGGCGATGCAGCCGCAGCTCTCGTTGACGAGGCGGAACTGGTCGATGTCGATCAGCAGCATCACCGCCGGGCCAGCCGGCTCCGGCTGGCGCTGCAGGCGGGCGAGCAGCTGCGAGACGTGGGCGTCCAGCGCGCCACGGTTGTGCAGCCGGGTCACGAAGTCGTGGCTGGCGAGGTAGGCCAGCCGGTCCTGCATGTAGCGGCGCTCGTGGATCTCGTGGCGCAGCTGCTGGTTGGCCAGGGTCAGCTCGGCGGTGCGCTCGCGGACCTTGTCTTCGAGGGCGCGGTTGAGGTGGCGCAGCTCGCGCAGCAGGGCGCGCCGCTCCAGCTGGTGGTGGACACGGGCGCGTACCTCGTCGGGCTGGACCGGCTTGGTGAGGTAGTCCGTGCCGCCGACGGCAAACCCGCGGGCCACGTCGTCCACGCGCGCGGTGCAGAAGATGACGGGGATGTCCGCCGTGCGCGGATCGGCCTTGAGCCGGGTGCAGACCTCGAAGCCGTCCATGCCCGGCATCATCACGTCGAGCAGGATCAGGTCCGGCTGCAGCCGCTGCGCGAGGTCCAGGGCACGGGCGCCATGGGTGGCGATGAGCAGGTCGGCGTCGAGCTCCGACAGGATGGCCTGCAGCACATCGAGGTTCTGCGGCGTGTCATCGACGATGAGCAGGCGGGGCAGGGGGTGGCTCACAGGGACATCTCCTCGGCGCTCAGGGCGCGGGCTTGTTGTTGTAGGCGGTCGAAGTCGTAGCCGGCGGCGGCAGCGTGCAGGGCATCGAGTGCGTCGGGCGGCAGCGCGTCCGGCGTGCCGGCCTGTGCCGACAGCTGCGCCAGCGCCTGCCGGATGGGCTTGAGCGCGCCTTGGTCGGCGGCCTCGCACAGCGTGGCCAGCAGTGCCGCGCAGGCGGGGCCGATGCGCGGCGGCGGGGCGGCGTCGGTGGTGGGCGGATCGGTCGCCGGTGCCGTGGCCGCGTGGTCGATCGGCTCGAAGCGCGCCCCGGCGTGGAGCGCCAGCATGCGCAGGATTTCCTCGAAGGCATAGGGCTTGCCCACGAAATCGCTGAAACCGAGGTCGATGTAGTGCCGCCGCTCGTGCTCCAGGCTGGACGCCGAGACGGCCACCACCGGCAGCGGCGCGGCGCCCGGCTGCTCGCGCAGGCGCTGCAGCATCTGCATCCCGTCCAGCACGGGCATGCGGATGTCGGTGAAGACGATGTCATGCCCGCCGCGGCTGGCCGCGCGCAGGCCGTCCAGCCCGTTCTCCGCCATCTCCACCGCGCAGCCGACCCGCCGCAGCAGCTCGACCAGGATGTCGCGGCTGTGGGCGTCGTCCTCGACCACCAGGGCGCGCACCGGCGTGTCGTGGCACAGCCGCTGCGGGCCGCTGTGGCGGGGCAGGGCGGCACTGCCCTCGGCGCTGCGCGGCAGGGGCAGGGTCAGCCGCGCCTGCGTGCCGTGGCCGGGGCGGCTGTCCAGCACCAGATCGCCGCCCATCGAGCGCGCCATGTGCCGCGACAGCACCAGCCCGAGTCCGGTGCCACCCTTGTCCAGCCCGGCCTGGCCCTGGCGGAAGGGGGCGAAGAGCTGCGCGAGTTCCTCGGCGGCCATGCCCGGTCCGGTGTCGGCGATGGTCAGGTGGACGGTGTCGCCCTCGCGCTGCACCGTCAGGCGGACCTGGCCGTGCTCGGTGAACTTGATGGCGTTGCTCAGCAGGTTGAGCACCATCTGTCCTACCTTGGTCCGGTCGGCGTGGACCGGCTCGGCCGCCGCCAGCCCCGGCGACAGCGCCACCACCAGCTCCAGCCCGCGCGCTGCTGCCCGTGGCGCCACCATCTGCGCGGCTTCCTCCAGCTCCTGGCGCAGGTCGAAGTGCTGGCGGTGCAGCTGCAGCCCGCCGGCCTCGATCTTCGAGAGGTCCAGCACGTCGTTGACCAGCCGCAGCAGCCGCTGACCTGCCTGCAGCACGGTGCGCAGCCGGGTGCGGGTGGTGCTGTCGTGCTGCGGCTCTTCCAGCAGGATCTGCGCATAGCCGATCACCGCGTTCAGCGGCGTGCGGATCTCGTGGCTCATGTTGGCCAGGAACAGCGTCTTGGCCTGACTCGCCTGGTGTGCCTGCTCGCTGGCGTGGCGCAGGTCGACCTCCAGGCGGCGGCGTTCCTCGACCTCGGCGCTGAGCTGGGCGTTGCTGTGCGCCAGCTCCTGCGTGCGGTGGGCGACCTGGTCCTCCAGCCCGTCCAGCACCGCCTGCAGCGCCCGGTCATGCCGCTGCCGCGCCAGCACCAGACCGGTCAGCAGGGCGGTGAACACCAGCCCGCAGCCGAGGATGCCGGCCTGCAGCGTGCTCGGCCATGGCGGCTCGTCCAGCCAGCCCGGCCGCATCAGCAGCGTCCAGCGCCGGTCGGCGAAGCGCACCTGCGTCTGCACATGCAGGCCCTGCGCGAACAGGTGCTGGACCTGTGGCGCGGCGTGCGGCAGCCACGGCTCGACCGGGCGGGCGTGGCGGGCCGGGTCGTGGTGCGAATAGATGCCGGCGCTGTCGCCGCTGGCATCCTCGTGCAGCAGCAGGTCGAGCCGCCCGCCCGCCATCTGCGCCTGCGTGCGCTCGACCATGCGCCCGAGGTCCAGTACCGCCGACACCAGCCCGTGGACACGGCTGGCGTCGTGGCGGCCGTCCACGTCCATGCTGCCGGTGAGCACCGGGGCGTACAGCGTCACCGCGCTCACGTCGCTGGCGGCGCGGGCCAGCGACACATACGGCGCCGTCGCCCGCACGCCGCCGAAGGCCACCGCCTCGCGGACCGCGCCATGCCGCTCGGTGTCGCCCGTTTCATCGACGCAGACCAGCGCCTCGTTGCCATCCGACGGCGTGGCCCAGCGCAGCGGGTAGTACAGCGGCCGCTCGCCCGCCCGCACCAGGGCTCCGTCCGCGTCCATCTCGCGGATGTACTGGCCGTCCAGCCCCATCGGACTGTCCTCGAACACCACCCGCGTCTCGTCCGACACCCGCTGGAGCCAGCCGAAATGCAGCACCCACGGGCTGCGCGCCGCCATCGGCCCGGCCACGGTGTCGAACTCCTCCTTGGCGAGTTCGCGCCGGTAGTGGAAATCGCGCAGCCGCTCCACATCGCTCACCGCCATGTCGATGTGGTTCTGCAGCGCCATGGTCAGCGCGCGCGCCTCGCCGTGGAACGCTTCCGTGCGGGTCTGCACCGCCATGCTGCCCGCCAGCGACACCGCCAGCAGCGTCAGTCCCAGCCCCAGGCATTGCACCGGGAACGTCAGCGTCGCCAGCCACACCCGCCCCGACGAGCGCCCGCCCTGCACCAGTGGTACCAGCAGCATCAGCGGCGTGAACAGCAGCATGCCCACCAGCTGCGCCAGTCCCATGTCCCGCCACAGCCGCACGAGTGCTGTGGTGTGGCCTTCCGGTGCGCTGACCAGCCCAAGCTGGCGCCACACCTCCACCAGCAGTGCGCTGCCTGCCGCGCAAGTCAGCAGCGCCACCGCCGCGAAGCGCAGCGGCTGCCAGCCCGGCTGTTCGCGCACGCGCCGACGCAGACCGCGCAGCAGCTGCGCGCTGGCCATCGTCTGCACGGCGGCCACGCTGCTCAGCATCACCGCCCCCAGCGCCCACACCACCGGCTCGGCCAGCGTCGGCGCCAGGGCCTGCACGGACACCTCCTGCTGCCCCAGCCACACCGCGTGTCCCGCCAGCCAGCCCAGCGCGAGTGCCGGCCAGGCCCACTGCCGCCACAGCAGCAGCAGACCCAGCGCGATCCCCGTCGCCGGCCACAGCCCCTGCGACGGCACTTGCACCGACGCAGGACTGCCCACCCCCAGCCCGACCAGCACCGCCAGCAGCACCGCGCACGCCACCTGCGCCGTCCACGGCGGAGCTGACCGCAGGGGCGTGGTGGAGGCGGGGGGTCTGGCGGACGGACGGGGGGTGGCAGCAGCCATCTTCAAAGCGAAATACGCGCATCCATGGAAAAACAGCCGGCAAGGATACGGGAGACCTGACGTGGTACCCATGCACGTTTCTGGGGCATGCCCGATTCCGGTCGTTTTCCGTGTGGCTGTCGCTGAAGTGGGCGGCTGGACCCCTCAGAAGGGTGCCGGATGCGTCGTGCTGGGCTGTGCGGGGTCGTATTCTCGAATTGTATGAAAAATTCACGCAATTTTTCGTTTATGGCGTGATGGCGTGACGTGGTGGGCAGTTGGTGGGGGTGGTGTCTAGATGTCTAGACTGGGTGGCGTGCAAGAACGACAAGCCCTGGGGGGAAAGGCGTCGATTGCGCTGTCCGTCTTGATGCTCTTTGGTTTCCCCGTCGGGACACTGGTTGGCATTTATTTGCTGGTCAATACCTGGAAGCCTTGGGGAGCTGCTGGCAAGAACGTTGCACTTCAGACTTGACTCCGCCCCCAGACCGTCGTGTCGTCTACCGACTGAACACTGGCCGCAACGCCGCCGGCCGCCGCCAGATCGGCGCCTGCGCCACTGGCGGTGGGCCGAACCAGATGTTCCGCGGCCGCCCGGTGGTGGTGCGGCTGTAGATGGCGTCGCCGTGGGCTTCCTGCTTGTGCGCCAGCAGCAGGTTGGCGAACACGCCACGCTGGCACAGGCTGCACGTCACTGAGCGGCTACCCAGCAGGCTGGGCGCCTTCGGCGGCACCTTGCCGAGTTTGCGCCGCACGGCCACTGGCGGCAGCATCGGAGTATCACCCCCGCATTTGAGGGGGGTTGGCTTGCGTGACATGAATTTATTGTTGTAATAGGCGTGAATAATTCAACCGCCCTGGGTGGGTCAAAGCGGGTTATTGCCATCTGTCAAGGCAATAACCGCTATCCAGCCCGCATCCTAGCGCCCTCAAATCAGGGGCGTGAATAGTGCCAAAACTGTAATCTGATAAATCCGGCAACTGTTGGCACACCCGGTACCGCGTGGTGCTGGTTCAGACGCCGTGGGACTGGACCCACTGCACGATCTGCCCGGCTCCCATCGCGCCACTCTGGCGCGCCACCTCGCGCCCGCCGCGCAGCAGCACCATCGTCGGGATGCTGCGGATGGCGTGCTGGCTGGAGGCGGCCGGGCTGTCGTCGCTGTTGACCTTGGCGAAGACCACGCGGCCTTTCAGCTGCCCGGCTGCCGCCTGGAATTGTGGTGCCATCTGCCGGCACGGTCCGCACCACGGCGCCCAGAAATCGACCACGACCGGCAGCTCGGTCCGGGTGGCGAAGGAGGTCAGCGTCTGGTCGCTCAGCTCGACCGGTGCGCCCGCCAGCACAGGCTGGCCGCAGCGACCGCAGGTGGGATCGTCGCGCAGGCGCTCGTCAGGGACGCGGTTGACGGCCAGGCAGTGGGGGCAGGCGATGTGCATCGAGGAGCCTCTTTCTTGCGTGTCGTTGCATACGGTGGATGGTATGCAACGACACTTGGCGCCGCCCCGGCGGCTTTCAAGGCTACATGGGCAGCTCGGTGTAGAAACGCCCGCCGTGGAAGATCAGCGGCGAGGCGCCCGGCCGGTAGCGGCACTGCTCGACCTCGCCGACGAAGATGACGTGGTCGCCTTCCTCGTAGCGGCTGCGGTTCTGGCATTCGAGCACCGCCGCCGCCCCGTCGATGATCGGCACGCCCCCCGCGCCTTCGCGCCAGTCCAGCCCGGCGAAGCGGTCCGCGCCACGGGTGGCGAAGCGTTCGGCCAGGGTACGCTGTTCGGCGGCCAGGATGTGGATGGCGTAGTGCGAGCCGTTGGCAAACGCCGCCATCGACCCGGCTTGCAGCGACAGGCTCCACAGCACCAGCGGCGGCGACATCGACACCGAGTTGAAGGAGTTGGCGGTCAGACCCACCGGGGTGCCGTCGGCGGCGCGGGCGGTGACGATGGTGACGCCGGTGGCGAACAGACCGAGTGCCGAGCGGAAGTCCTGCCGGGTGAAGGGGGTGGCGTGCATGGGCCGATTGTCCGCGAATACCCGCAGTGCCGAGGCGCCGGGGCGGCAATCCCGGCTTCTAGAATCGGTGCATGGCCCAATCTCCGTCCTCCATCGCTTCCCCGCTGTCCGGTCCTCCGCCGGGCCGCCCGTCCACCGCCACGGCGTGGCTGCTGCGCTGGTGGCGGCTGGCGGCGGTGCTGGTGCTGGGCTTCGCCTCGGGGCTGCCGCTGGCGCTCACCGGGCAGGCGATGCAGGCGTGGCTGAGTCTGGAGGGGGTGGACGTGGCGACGATCGGCTTCCTGAGCCTGGTCGGCCTGCCGTACACCTTCAAGTTCCTGTGGGCGCCGCTGATGGACCGGTTCGATCCGCCCTTCCTCGGCCGGCGCAAGGGCTGGCTGGTGCTGACGCAGCTCGCGCTGGCGGGCGTGCTGGTGCTGATGGCGGACACGTCACCGAAGACCTCGATGCAGGCGTTTGCGTTGCTGGCGGTGGCGGTGGCGTTCCTGTCGGCGTCGCAGGATGTCGTGATCGACGCCTACCGCACCGACGTGCTGCCGGCTGCCGAGCGCGGGCTGGGGTCGTCGCTGGCGGTGCTGGGCTACCGGCTGGCGATGATCCTGTCGGGTGGCGTGGCGCTGATCTGGACCGATCCGGCCAACGTGGCGGCGGGCGCGGCGGTGGGCAGCGGCGCGGGCTGGACGTGGCCGGAGGTCTACCGGCTGATGGCGGCGCTGATGGTGGGCGCGGCCGTGGTGTCGGCGCTGGCGATGCCGCGGCTGAAGACGACGGTGAAGCCCGACAGCGTGGCGCGCAACGACCTGGTCGGCTTCGTGGCGGTGCTGGCGGCGGTGGCGGCGGGCTATGTGCTGACGGACAAGGTGCTCGGGTCGGTGGCGAGCGCGGTGCTGCAGCCGCTGCTGGAGCACACCACGCTGCCGGCGCCGCTGCGGCAACGCTGGGTCGATCTGCTGGGCCTTGTGCTCGGGATCGCCGTGACCTTGCCGCTGGCGGCGTGGGCAGCGCGCGCGGCCCGCTTCGACACGCTGCTGGGTGGCTTGCAAAGCTATTTCAGCCAGCCGGGGGCGTGGGCGTTCCTCGGCTTCATCGTGCTCTACAAGCTGGGCGATGCGTTCGCCGGCTCGCTGATGACGCCGTTCCTGCTGAAGGCGATGGCCTATGGATCGGCCGAGGTCGGCGTGGTCAACAAGGTGATCGGGCTGTGGCTGACGATCGGCGGGGCGCTGCTGGGCGGGGCGCTGATGATGCGGCTGGGGCTGTGGCGCTCGCTGCTGCTGTTCGGCGTGCTGCAGATGGCGAGCAACCTGGGCTTCTGGTGGCTGGCAGTCAACGGCAAGGGCGCCCTGCCGGGGTTGCTGGTGCCAGCCTTCGATTGGGGCTTCCTGCGGTTGGCCCAGGCGACGCCCGTGGATGGCGGCTTGCTGATGGTGATCGCCTTCGAGAATCTCTCGGGCGGCATGGGCACGGCGGCGTTCGTGGCCTTCCTGATGAGCCTGACCAGCCAGCGGTTCTCGGCCACGCAGTACGCGCTGCTGTCGGCGTTCGCGTCGGTCGGGCGGGTCTGGGTCGGGCCGCTGGCGGGGGTGCTGGCGGAGTCCATCGGCTGGCCGACGTTCTTCATCGTGTCCACTGTCGCGGCGCTGCCGGCGTTGTGGATGCTGTGGCGGTTGCGCGCCACCGTCCAGGCGCTGGAGGTCGATCCTGCCAGTGCGCCCCTTGACGATTGACGACCGCACCTGCCTTGAGCGACTGGATTTCCTTTCTCCCAGACAAGCGAGCCGCACTGCCATGAACGCACCCTTTGTCGAAGACGCCCGCATCACCACCCGCGTGGACCTGCACGGTGGTCGCTGCGGCTGTCCGCTCCATGCCCGGCGCCTGTTCACCGGACTGCTGGCGGGCGCAGCCGCCACGGCGACCTTCCCGGCGCTGGCCCGCGAGGGTGTGGAGGTCGGCGGCAACTCCAAGTTCACCAAGCTGGTGTCGGCCGAGCAGGTCGAGGCTGCGGCCCGGCAGCAGTACCTGCAGCTCCGGCAGGAAGCCAACGGCAAGGGCGCGCTGGCCCCTGCCAACCACCCGCAGCAGCGGCGCCTGCAGTTCATTGCCGACCGCCTGATCCCCTACACCCACGAGTGGAACGCCCGTGCCAGGGACTGGAGGTGGGAGGTCAGCCTGATCGGGTCCAAGGAGGTGAACGCCTTCTGCATGCCGGGCGGCAAGATCGCGTTCTATGTGGGCATCCTGCAGCTGCTGCAGCTCACCGACGACGAGGTGGCGATGATCATGGGCCACGAGATGGCACACGCCCTGCGCGAACACGCCCGCGAGCGCATGGGCAAGCAGGCGGCCACCAGCGGGCTGATCGAGCTGGGGGCGGCAGTCTTCGGGCTGGGCGGACTGGCGCGTTCGGCGGCGGACATCGGCGGGCAGCTGCTGACGCTGAAGTTCGGACGCCAGGACGAGTCGGAGGCGGATCTGGTCGGCATGGAGCTGGCGGCGCGGGCCGGCTACAACCCGCAGGCGGGCGTGACGCTGTGGCAGAAGATGGCCGAGGCGAGCAAGGGCGCGCCGCCGCAGTTCCTCTCCACCCACCCCTCCAGTGGCTCGCGCATCCAGGACATCGAGGCCAACCTGCCCAAGGTCACGCCGCTTTACGCCCGCGCCGCCCGCCCGCCGCGCCAGTTCGGCCCGCCGGCGCTGCGGGGCAATGGCAGTTGAGTCAGTGGACGGGGCGCCTCACCAGCGCGTGGGCAGCGGCTTGAGGATGTGAAGACCACGGCCGATCGTGGCCGTGTAGCCGCCGCGCTCCAGATCCTTGAGCAGCCGGCTGACCATCTCGCGCGAACAGCCGATGCGGCTGGCGATCTCGGCGTGGGTGGTGCGGTGGGTGATGCGGCGGGTGCCGTCGTCCTGCTCCACGGCCATCGCGTCGATCAAGGCGACCAGCCGGCCATAGCTGTCCATCAGCGCCATGTTGCGGGCGTCGCGCGTGGCGGTGCGGGCGCGGGCGATGACCTTGGACAGCAGCTCGAAGGCAAATTCCGGGTGCAGGGCGATGTGGTCCAGCAGGGTCGTGCGGGTGATGACGACGCAGGTGGTCGGCTCCACCGTGATCACGCTGGCGGCACGCGGGCCGCCGTCCAGGCTCATCTCGCCGACGAACTCGCCCACGCCGTACAACCCGAAGGTGATCTCGCGGTCGTTCGGGCCGAGGGAGAAGACCTTCACCCGGCCCGACAGCACCACGTACAGCGTGTCGCCGAACTCGCCCTCCTGGATCAGCAGGACACCCTTGCGGTAGCGGCGCGGCACCGCCCGCCTCACCAGCGCCGCCAAGGCGGGGGAGAGGTTCAGGGTGTCCAGAGGCGGATCGGTGGCGGGAAGTGGGCTGTGCGATCGCGGCATCGTCCTTCACGATAGGACAAGCCCTCGACAACCGCAAGCGTGCGGGTGTCTGGGACCACGGAGCCGGTCAATGCGCTGCCTCGTGGCCCAGTACCGAGACGATGGGCGGCAGCAGCGCCACCTGCCGCACGAGATCGCGGATGCTGGTGGCCTGGGTCTTCTGGCGCACGCTGGCGATCTGGGTGCGCACGGTCGAGACCGCCACGCCGAACTGGCGGGCGATGGCGCTGGGTTCGTCGCCGTGGCACAGCGCGGTGAGCACCATGCCTTCGGCGTGGGTGAGGTTGTGGACGCGGGCGAAGTGCTCGACGCTCAGTGCCTCGCAGACCTGGCGTTTGCCGAACACCAGCAGGATCGCCCCGTCCGCCCGCCCGCCCTGCGGACTGCCCAGCGGCACGACCGCCACCGTTTCCGTGTGTGCTCCTTCGCCGAGCTTGATCAGGCTGCGGCGACCGGCGGCGGCCAAGGCAAGCGCGCGCTGCAGCACGGCGTCTTCGGTGCCGCAGCGGGTGTGCAATTGCTGGCCTTGCAGCACACAGGAGCCGTGCGCCGTGGTGCAGTGGTGGTGGCCCATCTGGTTGGCCTGCACGAGGTGTCCGTGGCCATCGACGATCAGCAGGCCGTAGTCCAGCTCGTCGAGTGCGCCGGTCAGCATGTGCAGCAACCAGTGCGCGCTGTGGGTCGACGGGGTGGCTTCGGGGTCGGCGCCGGGCCAGTCGATGCGCTCGCGGCCAGCGGGAAGGGAAGCGTTCAGCATCGTCGATCCTCCTGATCGTCCCTGCGCATCCCCCCGAACGCACCAGAGCCGACACATCGACGTTATCGCGCCATCGGTCACTGAGCGGCTGGTTTTTTCACCTCTGCAGCGTGAAGTATTGCCGCTGGAGTGGTTACAAGCGTTACCGCGTGTGTGGTCGGACGGGCGCCGTGGTGCTCAGGTGCCGCCGACGTACTGGTTCGTCTGGCGCTCTTCGCCGAAGCTGCTTTCCGGGCCGTGGCCGGGGATGAACACGGTGTCGTCGCCCATGGGCCACAGGCGCTGGGTGATCGAGTCGATCAGCGTCTGGTGGTGGCCGCCGGGGAAGTCGGTGCGGCCGATGCTGCCGGCGAAGAGCACGTCGCCGACGAAGGCGCGCTGGATCTCCGGGCTGTGGAAGACGACGTGGCCGGGCGTGTGGCCGGGGCAGTGGCGCACGTTCAGCGTGTGGGCGCCGAGGGTCACGGTGTCGCCGTCGTGCAGCCAGCGCGTCGGCGTGAACGGCTCGGCAGGCGGGAAGCCGAACATGCGGCTCTGCTGCGCGAGGCCGTCGATCCAGAACTGGTCGCCAGGGTGCGGGCCGATGATGGACAGACCCAGTTCGCGGGCGAGCTGGCCGGTGCCGCCGGCGTGGTCGATGTGGGCGTGCGTGAGCCAGATCTGTTCGAGCGTCAGGCCGCGGCGGTCGATCTCGGCGAGCAGGGCGGGCAGGTCGCCACCGGGGTCGATGACGGCGGCCTGCTTCGTCTCGTCGTCCCAGACGATCGAGCAGTTCTGGGCGAAGGCGGTGACGGGGTGGGTGTGGTAGCGCAGCATGGGCGGGATTGTCCACGCCGACACGTTCACCTCGCCCATCCTGCCCATTCCGCCAATCCGACCCAGAACGGGTAGGCTTCGGGCCATGGACTCACTCACACAGATCGCCCTCGGCTCGGCCGTGGCCGTCGGCGTCATGGGACGGCACACGGCGGTGCGCAAGGCGGCGGCCTGGGGCGCGGTGGCCGGCACGCTGCCCGACCTGGATGTCCTGATCGAGCACGGTGACGCCTTGCTCGACATGGTGCTGCACCGCGCGGAGAGCCACTCGCTGTTCTACCTCACGCTGTTCGCGCCGCTGCTGGCCTGGGGGGTCGCGCGCCTGCATGGGGAGGCGGGGCTGTTCCGGCGCTGGTGGCTGGCGCTGTGGCTGGTGCTGGTGACGCATCCGCTGCTGGACGCGATGACGGTCTACGGCACGCAACTGCTGCTGCCCTTCACTCGCCACCCGTTCGGCGTCGGCAGCGTGTTCATCATCGACCTCGCCTACACCCTTCCACTGATCGTGGGCGTGCTCGCGGCGCTGCGGATGCGGGATGGGACGCGTGGCCTGCGCTGGAACGTGGCGGGGCTGGTGCTGTCCACCGCCTACCTGGGCTGGGGCGTGCTCGCACAACAACACGTTGAGCAGACGGCCCGCGTGTCCCTGCAGACGCAAGGTGTGGTCGCACAGCGCCTGCTGGTCACGCCGATGCCGCTGCAGACTCTGCTGTGGCGTGTGGTGGCGCTGCCTGATGATCCAGCCGATCCGCACTTCCGCGAGGCCGTCGTCTCGGTCTTCGACGGTGTGCGCCCGGTGGAATGGACTCGGCATGAACGCGGTGCCGCCTTGATGGCGCAGCACGGACAGGCGGGGCCAGTGGCGCAACTGACTGCCTTCGCGCACGGCTTCGTGAAGCTGGCCGCTACCCCCGACGGCCAGCTCCGCATCACCGATCTGCGCATGGGTCAGGAACCTGACTATGTCTTCAACTTCGACCTGGGGCCGCTCCACGCGGTTGGCTCCGTTCCCGCCGCGCAGGTCAGCACACGCCCCGCCATCGGCCCGGCGCTGCGCTGGATGGGACAGCGGCTGGTGAACCCGTAGACTGCACCGCCGATCGGCTTGGTTCTGTCTGGTTCTGTCTGGAGATATCGCTTGAAACTGAAGATGGCTGAGAAGTCGCTGTTCGCGGTCCTGCTGCGTTCGCCCTGGTGGGTGAGTCTGGCGATCGGTGCCACGGTCGGGCTGGTGGCCGCTGCCGCACTGCCGCAGGATTTCCGCGTGGCGGGTGCCTTGTCGGGGTTCCCGTTCTTCGTCATCGGCGCGATGGCTGCCCGCCGCCAGTGGGGTCAGCCCAGCGCCGCCCAAGTCGCCCGGACACAGCAGGAAGTGAGCGCCATGCCGTGGCCTGCCTTCGCCAGCGCACTCGAAGCCGCGTTCCAGCGCGACGGCCACCAGGTGCAGCGTGGCACGGTGCCAGGGGTGGACTTCGTGCTGGAGCGCCAGGGCGTCACCACGCTGGTGAGTGCGCGCCGCTGGAAAGCCGCCCGCACCGGGCTGGAGCCGCTGCGCGAATTGCAGGCGGCGCGGGAGGCGGCCGAGGCACAGAAGGCGCTGTGCATCGCCCTGGGCGAGTTCACCGACAACACGCGGCCCTTTGTCCAGCAGCACGGCATCACCGTGTGGCAAGCGGCTGAACTGGCGCAGCACCTGAAATGAACCGCACGAACACCCCCCGCACACTGCTCTGCTTCGGCGACTCCAACACCCACGGCACCCAGCCGATGCGCTCCCGCGACGACGCACGCCGCCTCGGCCGTGGCGAACGCTGGCCCGGCGTGCTGCAAGCCGCGCTCGACCCGGACTGGCATGTCATCGAAGACGGCCTGCCCGGTCGCACGATCGGCCGCGACGACCCGGTCGAAGGCGCCGACCGCAACGCGCTGCGCACCCTGCCGGCCAGCCTGCAGGCGCACTGGCCGCTCGACGTGGTGGTGTTCCTGCTCGGCACCAACGACCTCAAGGCTCGCTTCGGCGCCAGTGCGCAGCAGATCGCCGAGGGCGCCCACGCCTTGATCGACACCGTTCTTGAAAACACACGACCGGGCGCCTCGCGGGTGCAGGTGCTGCTGGTCTGCCCGCCGCCGATCGAGGAGCACGGCGTGCTGGCCGACATGTTCAGCGGTGGCGCTGCCAAGGCGCGGGGACTGGCGGCGGCGATGCGGGCGGTGGCGGTGCAGCGCGGCGTGGCCTTTCTCGACGCGGGCGAGCACATCGCCGTCAGCGCCGAGGAGGGCATCCACCTCGACGCAGCGGCCCATGCGCGGCTCGGTGGGGTCATCGCCGACGCCGTGCAGGTGCTGGTGGGCTGACCTGGATGCGGCCGGTCGCGCTGTCCAGCGCGCAGCAGGCCGCGCTGGCGCACGTCCGCAGGCAAGCGTTGGCGCAGCAAGCCCGTGCGCGGGCCCGCATCGAGGCGCAGCTGTACCCCGCAGGGTGCTCGATCCAGCAGTGGGACGACGCGATGCACCACCTGGGTGAACGCGGTCATGCCCGGGTCTGCGTCCATTTCCACCCCGACCGGCTGGACCGACAAGGCCGCCTGGTGGCGCAAGGGCTGCTGGCGGACGGGAAGTACCGCAGCCAGTTCGAGACGGGTCTGTCGAGTGGCAGCCGCACGGCCCACCCAGGCGGCGAGCGCGACGAATGGGAGCGCGTCTTGTTCGGCGGTGCCTACCACGCCCCTGGCGTGTCCGCCGCCGAGCGTCCCTGCTATGGCGCACTGGCACTGATCGACCACCCGGATGGCCCGGCGCCGCGTTTCGGTTCGTGCTACCTCGTGCTGCGACCGCAGGTGCTGCAACGCACCACGTTCACCTTCGCCGGCAGCGAGCAGGCGCAGGCGGCCGAGCGGGTCGGCGATCTGGCGGTGCTCGACAGCGTGATGGCCGCGCTGCTCGACGAGATCGCCCGAGGCGAAGGCACCCGTGTTCCCTGGCCACCGTGGCATGCGCCGACGCTGGGGGTTCCCGGGCTGTCCGTGGCGGGGCTGGTGGCGCGGCTGTCACGTCGGGCCGATCGCCCGAGGCCATCCGCGCCGGGTCGCGTGCTCGACAGCGGCATCGAGGCCCAGGTCCACGGCCCGATCCTGCTGGGCCGCGATGTCGAGGTTCTGGTGACCGACCCGGCCTTCGATGCCATCCCGACCGGGGCGCTGCTGGACGCACTCTGCCAGCAGCATGGCCTGGTTCGGCGACGGCACGGCGGCTTTCGGCTCGCGGCGTCGGCCGTTCCGGCGGATTTCCGGGGACCGGCAATGCCTGAGCTTGCACGGCGCATCGCGGGGCCGGATGGCGTGCTGGACGCGGCGGTGATCGGCACGGCCGATCGATCGCTTCCCCAGCATCCCGACCAGACCGAAACGCGGCAGCACCTCAAGCAGCTCTGGCATGTGCTGGTCCACCACGGCACTGCCGCTTCAGTCTGAGCCACCCAGCCCCCACCAGCGCGGCATCAGCCCCTGCACCTGCGCCCCCGCGAACCGGTCGTCGATCAGATGCACCACGCCGCGGTCCTGCGGCGTGCGGATCACCCGGCCGGCCGCCTGCACCACCTTCTGCACGCCGGGGAACAGGTACGCACAGTCGAACCCGCTGCCCGTGTCGCGGCTGACCAGCGCCTCCAGCCGGCGGCGGATCTGCTCGTTGACCGGGTTGACCTGCGGCAGGCCGAGGGTGGCGATGAAGGCGCCGATCAGCCGGTCGCCGGGCAGGTCGATGCCTTCCGCGAACGCGCCGCCCAGCACCGCGAAGCCCACGCCGTGCCCCCCAGCCGCGAACCGGGCGAGGAAGGCGGCCTGCTCCGGCTCGCTCATGCGCCGCGACTGCCGCCACACCGGCACGTCCGGGTGCGCCGCTTCGAACGCCACGGCCACCCGGTCGAGGTAGTCGAAGCTGCTGAAGAAGGCGAGGTAGTTGCCCGGCCGCTCGGCGTACTGCGCGGCGATCAGGGCAACGATGGGCGCGACCGAGGCGTCCCGGTGCTGCCAGCGGGTCGAGATGTCGCGGGCGATGTGGATCTCCAGCTGCGTGCGCTCGAAGGGTGAATCCACGTCGATCCACGCCGTCTGCGCCGGCAGGCCGAGCAGCTCGCGGTGGAAAGCCGGCGGCTGCAGCGTGGCCGAGAACAGCGTCGCCGTGTGCGCCACCGCCCAGCGCGGCCCGAGGAACGGCGCCGGCACGACGTTGCGCAGGCACAGCGCCGAGGTCCGCCCATCCCGCGACGGCGTCAGATCGCACAGCGAATGCGGCCCGAAGGACTCGACCAGCTTCGCCAGGTGCAGCGCGTCGAACAGGAACCCCTGCAAGGCCGCGTCCACGGTGGTCGGGTGCTCGGCGAGGTGATCGAGGACGGCGGTGGCGGCCTGCTGGATCGCGGTCATCAGCTCGTCCGGCAGTGACGACAGCACGCGGTAGGCGTTGTCCTCGCCGTCGTTCGACTCGCAGGCGTTCAGCGCCTTCCAGACGCGGTCGAGCTTGTCGAGCGGACGCTGCAGCGCCTTCGGGACCGTGTGGCGCAGGCCGCGCACGCTGAGCTGGTCGAGTTCGCCCGTGTGCATCAGCCGAGCGCGGTCCACGAGGTTGTGCGCCTCGTCCAGCAGCAGCGCGACACGCCAGCCGTGGAGCTGCGTCAGCGCGTGCAGCATGGCGGACAGGTCGAAGAAATGGTTGTAGTCGCCGATGACGAGGTCCGCCCAGTGCGCCAGCTCTTGCCCGAGGTAGTACGGACAGACGTTGTGCGCCAGCGCCACGCCGCGCACCCCGTCGCGGTGCCAGACCGGAACCGCCAGCGCCGTCTCGCGTGCAGCGGGCAGGCGGTCGTAGAAGCCTTCCGCCAGCGGGCACGACTCGCCGTGGCACGCCTTGTCCGGGTGTTCGCAGGCTTTCTCGCGGGCGACCAGCTCCAGCGCCCGCAGCGGCAGGTCCGGCTCCGCCCGGCGCAGCGTCGCCACGGCATCCAGCGCCAAGGCCCGGCCGGAGGTCTTCGCGGTCAGGAAGAACACGCGGTCGATCTGCTGACCTGGCATGGCGCGCAGCAGCGGGAACACCGTGCCGATGGTCTTGCCGATGCCAGTGGGCGCCTGCGCCATCAGCGGGCGGCCGGCGCGGGCAACCTTGAAGACCGCCTCGGCGAGCGGGCGCTGGCCGGTGCGGAAATCGCTGTGGGGGAAGCGCAGCGTGGTCAGCGCGGCGTCGCGGGCGCGGCGGTGCGCCCGTTCGAGCCGAGCCCAGGCGAGGTAGGCGTCGCAACGCTGGACGAAGTGCAGGCGCAGCGCCTTGGCATCCAGCGTCTGCGTGAACACGGTTTCCTGGCGGCTGCCGATGTCGTAGTAGACGAGTGCGAGTTCGAGCTGTTCGAGACCGTCGCGTTCGCACAGCAGCCAGCCGTAGACCATCGCCTGCGCCCAGTGCAGCGCCCGGTGGTTGGCGGGCTGGCGGGCGAGGGCACCGGCGCCGCGGTGGGTCTTGATCTCCTCCAGCCGGCCTTTGTCGGGGTCGACGCCGTCGGCGCGGCCGCGCACCAGCAACGCGCCATGTCGTCCCGACAGGCTGACCTCCTTCTGGTAGCCCGTGCCACGACGGGATGCCACGACCGCGTGGCCCTCGATGCCTTCGAGCGCAGTCGGCGCCGGGGTGAAGCGCACGTCGAGGTCACCCGCCTTGGCGGTGAACGCGCACAGGGCGCGGACGGCGACGGTCAGTGGTGGCGTGTCCTGCTGGTCGGGGCGTTCCATCCACCGAGCATAGCCCGCACCGTCCGTTGCCTCAGTCGTCGACCACGGCCGATCGGTAGCGCAGTGCCTGGCGGTCACGTGCCTGGGTCAGCCCCCACAGCGTGTGCTGGCGCTGCAGCCGGGCGCCACCGTCGCGGATGAGCGGCTGCCACGCCAGCACGGCGCTCTGGCCCGACCAGGCGCTGACGAAGGCGTCGAACGGGATGGCGATGTAGAGGCCCTTGTCGAAGCTGCCCTCGCCGAACTGCGCGGCGGAGACGTTGGTGCGGGTCAGCCAGGCGCCGATGCGGGTGCCGTTGTCGAACACCCGCGACAGGTCGAGCGTGGCGCCCCGGTCGCCAGCGAGGTACTGGCCGACCGCGGTGCTGGCTTGCACGCCATGCCAGCCGGTGTCCCAGTGCAGGCTGAGGTGGCCCGTGGTGAGGGCGGCACCGCGCAGGCCCAGACGCTGGTCGAACCCGCGTGGCTGGACGCGGTTCAGGTCCACCCCCACCGCCCACCGACTGTCCAGCGGGCGCCACAGCACTTCGGCGCCGGCCCCGGCGAACATGGATTCCAGCAGCCCGGCGTAGGCCAGCCCGAACACCGAGTCGCCCAGCCTGTGCAGGTGGGTGAGCTGCAGGTTGGGCACGGTGACGCGGGCGGTGGTGAGGTACTCGCGCAGGTGGGTGCGCACCCGGGGCAGGCCGCTCGGGGCGGTGTAGGCGAAGCGGTCGTAGTTGTCGCTCAGCCGCGCCGACACCGAACCCTGTACCCAGCCGCCGGGCCACAGCCGGGCCTGGGCACTGGCGCGCAGGGTCAGGGCGTACAGGTAGCCATCCGGCCCGCCCAGGTGCTGCTGGTAGCCGAGGTGGACACTGTGGCGGGTGGGCGTCGGCAGCGGTGCCACCCGGTCGGAGGATGCGTCCGGCTCGGTGCCGCTGTCCGCTTCGGCCGTCACGAGGGTGTGACGACGCTGTGTTGGGGGCAGCCACTGGGTGCGCTCCTCGACCCAGGCCGCCCGATCGACCACGGTCTGCACCATCGGCTGTTCGTGGCTGCTGCGCACCAGACGGAACCGCTGGACCGACGCCGGGGCCACCTGGTGCAGCCGGGCGATGGCCCGTTCGATCCGGGGCTGCACTTGCACGCCGTGGGCCGGGTCGAATTCGACCACCCATTCGCTGCCGGTCTGCAGGCGCGTGGCGGTCCAGCCGGTGTCCTGGCTGAGGGCGTCCAGCAGCGCCGTGCCGGGGGCGGGTGGTGCGGCCGGGGCGGTCGGTGCCACCGGGGTGCGCGGTCGGCTGTCGGTGCGGGTCACGCCGATGCGCTCCAGCGGGGTCTCGAACGACACTCCGGCGGCCCATTGCCGACCGCGCTCCACCGAGACGTTCAGGTGCAGCGGCCCGTTCTGCCAGTGCAGACCGAGGTTGAGGGGCGAGCGTGCCTGGAGGTCGTGGCCGAACGGCTCGTGGCGGTAGTCGTTGCCATCCCATTCGAGCTTGACCTGCAGCGGTGCCCAGGGCGTGTGCCACTGCAGGCCGCCGAACAGCGCGGTGCGCCCGGTGAAGAGCGAGGACAGGTGCGCGGTGCCCCCGGCCCCGACCGCGCCTTGCACACGTTGCGCCGAGCGCAGGCCCAGCCGTGCCAGCGGATTGCCCATCGAACCGCGTGCACCCAGATACCCCCAGCCCAGCCCGAGGCTCAGGTCGAGGTCGCCGATGCGCTTGTTGCCGACGAGGTATTCCCCGGCGAACAGCCCGGTGCCGCCGGGGTCGCGCAGGCCCATGGCCAGCGCCGGCCGCCAGGCGTTTTCCTCCCACAGCCGCCAGCGGATCTCGGAGGACTTGTCCTTGTAGGACTGGTCTCCGGCGATGTCCGGGCCGTAGAGCTGGTGGCTGACGCTGGTGTAGCGCACGCCGATCTCCAGGCGGTCGAACGGACTCAGCACCACGGTGGATTGTGTGTAGGGCCACGCCCGATGCACGGTCAGCCCCACGTGTCCGGCGGATCGGGTCCGGGCGGTGGGGGTTTGCAGCAGGCCGGTCATGCCCCAGTCGCTGGCTGACAGCGGCAGGTCACGGGGCAGGGTGGGGGTCTCTGCCGGGGCGCTGGGCGGCTGCGTCGGCTGGAGGGGAGTGTGGTGTCCTGCATCCGCCGGTCCCTGCGTGGCGAGGAAGGTGGCCATGCGGTCGCTGGCGGCGTCAGGCCACCGACTGGCGCGCGCAGGTGCCCAGAGCCATGCGCCTGGGGCGGGTGCATCCTGTGCGTCGGCGTTCCAGGCCGCCACGCCGACGCGCTGCACCTGTCCGCCGGGCTGGACGACGTGGACCTGATCGACCGGTGGCGGGCTGGTCTCGTCGGCCAGCCTGCAGCGGCGCAGGTAGTCGGCGGCCCGGTGCGTGGCGCGGAAGCGCAGGTCGCAGCGGGTGCCGTCGTCGCGCAGCACCGTGACCGTGGCGGGCCGGTCGGGCAGTTCCAGGTCGTCGCCTGCCGGAATGACCGGGTCGGCGTGGGGCTGCAGCTGGCGGGCGTGTGCCGCCATCGGAGGCACCAGCAGCACCCGACCGGTCACGGGGCGCCCCGCCAGCCAGGCGCGCAGCCGCTGTGCCGAGGCCGCAGCGAGGTCTTCTCCATCGGCCGTTCGTGCCGCGATGTCCGCATGCAACTGCGCGACCAGTGCGTGCTGGGCTGGCCGTTCACGGAGCGAGCGCCACACCACGCCCGGCGCGTAGGACGAGGCGGTGGACGTGGCGACGATCCAGTCGCTCAGCCGCACCGGCGCCAGCAGGGTCTCGGCGCCGACAGGGGCCCCTGCGGTGGCCATGGCCGCCAGGGCGATCCACCGTCGGCGACACAAAGGGGATGGCAAGGGAGCACACACGGGAGAGGGTGGGGTCATCGCGGCCAGCGTTGCCAGGTGATGCAGGTCGGGGGAGCGGTCGGGTCCAGGTCCAGGCTCAGGCACTGACGCCCGTAGACCACTTCGACAGGTTGGCGTTGCGTGTCGATCGCGTACCAGGTGGCGGGGGCGTCAGGCGCGTCCGGGCGGCCCACCACCCAGCGCAGGCCCTGGGTGTCGCCTTGCCAGTCGTGTCCGGGCGGGGCGTCAGGCCGGTGGACCCAGGTGTGGGACTGGCGCAGGCCGTGGCGGTGGCCGGGCTGGAGGTCGGCGACCAGGTGCCCCCGGTGAGGGGGATGGTCATCGGGTGTGGGGGGCTGCAGGTCCGGCCAGCCGCTGTGGCTCACCTCGGTCCAGCTCCGGCGCGCATCGGCAAACTCCACGAGCCGCCCCTCGCGCAGACGCAGCACGACGCCATCGGCGCCATACCAGGGGCCACCGGGGCCACCCGCCTGCACCATCAGCCCCACCTTCGACCCGACCCGTACCCGCAGGTAGCGCAGTGCCGGGTTCAGCGGCACCTCGGCGAGTTCGGGTGCCGCAGGGGAGCGCCAGGCTTGTGCCACCGTCTGCCAGCCCGCCAGTGTGGACTGGCTGCAAGCGGTCAGCATTCCCCCAGTGCCCAGGCAGGTCAGGGCGACCAGCAACCGCCAGTGCATGCCACTCAACGGGTGCCGGTGGTGCCGGTCGTCCCGGTCGTGCCCGTGGTGCCGGTGGTGCCGGTGTCGTCGTTGTTCTGGCTCAGCAGGAGCGCCCCGATGGCCACGGCCCCCGCCACGCCCAGCACGGTCGGCGAGGTGAGGCCACCGAACGCGGCGGCGGCGGCCTGGCGAGCGCCCACCGGGACAACGGGCGTCTGAGGCACGACGGGAGCAGGCACGGGTGCGGTGGCCACCGGGGTGACGGGCTGGGCCATCGGCGCTGCCGTGGGGGCCGGGGTGGGGGTCAGCGTCGGGGCTGGCTTGGGCGCCGGGGCCGGGGCCTGCGCGGCGACCGTGGCGGGGATGGGACGCGGGAAGCGGTCGCCGAACCAGTTGTCGCACTGCTTCATCATGGCCCGCACGGGTTCGCCGCTGCGGTTGTAGTAGACGTTGACCAGCATGTCGGGGCTGTAGGGCACGTACTTGCCCTGCAGCTCCTTGGCCACGCCATCGCGGCCAGCCGATCGGGCCGCCCCGATGTCGCAGGCGCCGGCGCGGTAGTCCTGGACGTTCAGCGTGCGCAGCGGCATGACCTTGACGCTGGTTTCACCCTTGCGCTTGAGGGCTGGCTTGAAGGTGAACGACTTGTAGAACGTGGCGGTGCCCGCCTTGACGGCGGCGTCGCATTCGGCCGCAGTGTCGTAGCCGACGTTGCCGTGGCCATCCTTGACCATGCCGGCGGCGGCGGTGGTGGCCACCAGCGTCCCCCCTGCCATCAGCAGGGTGCAGAGCAGGGTGGGCAGCAGTCGGCGGGGGGACGGGGTGTGGCGCATGGGGATTCTTCCGGGGATGGGTGGGGTGTGCTGCATGCTCGTCACAAGTGGTGACATGCGGCCCAGACTTTGGGACAGCGCAGGCAAGCGTCAGCGTGCCCACTCCCCGCAGATCGGGGATCTTTGGCAGATTGGGGATTGCCAGAACGTTCAGTTCAGCGCAAGCCGCTCCACCAGCGCCATCTGCCGGGGCAGGCAGACGCGCTGCAGGTCATAGCGGCTGACGATGGTGTCGCGGGCGTTGCTGCGCAGGGTGTCGTGGGTGTCGGGTGGGGCGAGCAGTGCGTCGCACATGGCCCGCGCCAGCCCCTCGCGGTCGAAGAAGTCCACCAGCCAGCCGTTGTGTCCGTGCTCGATCACCTCCTCGACTGGTGCCGTGCGCGAGCCGATCACCAGCGCACCCGCCGACATCGCCTCCAGCATCGACCAGGACAGCACGAAGGGGTAGGTCAGGTAGACATGCGCCCGCGTGACCTGGTAGAGCTGGATCAGCTGGGCATGCGGCAGCCGGCCGACGAAGTGCAGCCGGGTGAGCTGTTCGGCTGTGAGCTGCGGGCGGATCTCGTCGAGGAAACGGTCCCGCCAGGAGCGGCCATCCTCCGACTTCGCGCCATAGGAGACGCCATCGCCGCCCACCAGCACCACCTGCGCCTGCGTGCAGCGCGCCAGCAGTGCCGGCAGGGCGCGCAGGAAGGCGTGGTAGCCACGGTTCGGTTCGAAGTTGCGGTTGATGAAGCTGATCACCTGGTCCTGGCGCGTCAGCCGCAGCCGGGTGGCCGAGCCGGGCAGGTCGCACTCGAACACGGCGTCCGCATCGGGCCGGATCTGCAGCGTGTCCACGCCGTCGTGGACCACCTCGACCTTGGGCTGGAACAGCGCGGGCACGGTCGACCGCTGCCACGCGGTGGGCGAGATGCCGGCGTCCATCTCCATCAGGCCGTGCAGCAGGTGGGTGTTCTTGGTGCGGATGCGCAGCCGGGCGTCCAGGCTGCGTGGCGGGAATTCGGGGTCGAAGGTGACATCGTGCCCGTCCCAGCCGTAGTACCACTCGACGAAGTGCAGCTGCCGGGCGCCCGGCCAGATGTCGCGCAGGAACAGTGCCTCGCCCCAGCCGGGGTGGGCGCAGATGACATCGGGGGTGAAGCCCTGCTGGCGCATGGCCAGGGCCGCCTTGGCAACGCCCTCGCCCCGCAGGATCTTGGTCTCGAATTCGCTCGCCCAGGGGTGGATGTTGGGCGTGCTGCCACGCAAGACCTTGTAGCGGGTGCCGGTGACGCCGGGCAGGTCGCGGGCGGTGGGTTCCAGCATCAGGGCCCGGACCTCGTGCCCTGCGCGCGCGAGGGCTGGGGCGAGGTGGACGTACTGGCCAGGGAAATTCTGGTGGACAAAGAGCAGGCGCATGGTGGGGGAGAGTATCGGGGGGTACCCGGACGCGGCGAAAGGAACGATCACCGGATTTCCGCCGTGGACGGTGTCGGTGTCGCTTGCGCAATTGGACGCATCGGAGGCGGTTTTTCGACCAGCGGCCCCCAGGATGAAGGGCGACAGTGCGGCCATGGGCTGCTCAGATGATCGGCCGTTCGTCCTGCCTGGAGTGCCTGCATGTCGCTGTCGTCGCCGTTTTCTGCTCTGCTGTGTGTCCCGCGCCGTGCTGCGCTGGCGGTCTGCGCGTTGCTGGCGGCCTGTGGCGGCGGGGAGGACACCACGTCCAGCCCCACCGCCACGGTCGCCACCACCGCGCGTTCCTTGGCCGAGAGTTTCCCCACCGGGATCACCGTGGCGGCTCCCGCTGGTTTGACTGGGCGCAATGCAGCGACCGGCGTGGTCGATCCCGTGGAAGCGGTGCTGGCGGATGGCACTGGGATGGCGCTGGCGGGGCTGCTGGACTTTGCTCCGCTGTGGGCCACTGGGGCGGACGCTGGCTGTTTCGGCCCGGTCATGCTCTACGCCAACCACGAGGATGGCAGCGGGACCGAGGCGGGGCTGCTGCCGCGTGGTGCACTGGGCCTGTGGAACGAGACCGATGCGACCACTGGCCAGCCTTGCGCGGTGGCGCAGCTCGGTGCCCGCACCGCCGGGCTGCAGCAGGGCACCCGCCAGGCGCTGCTGCTGCTGGCTGCCTTGCGTGCCACGCTGCATGCCAGCGGCGACACGCTGGCGGCACCTGCCGCCGGAGGCCGCACCGATGTGCGCCAGCCCTTCGCGGCCGTGCTGGCGCAACTGCCAGCGCTGTCGGGTCTGCGCGTGCAGGCGGCCACGGTGGCGCTGGACGCGGGGGGCACCACCTACACCTACCGGGTGAGCCTCCACCGCGACGCCGACACCTTGGCCCGCCGCAGTGCTGAACTCGTGCTCCAGCACCGCCCTGGCACCACCGCTGCCGCCCACGATGGCGTGCTGCGCGTGGCCAGCTTCGACCTGGGCACCGACGCGACCACCGGCTGCAGCGACCGCATGACCAGCGGTCGCTACCAGCGCGCCCGCGTCACCACGCTGCGCTACCGCCGGCAGGGCGACCAGATCGAGGTCGGCGCCCGCTCAGGCCAGTACTGCGGTGCCCCGGCGGATCTTGCCGACGCGGACCATGCCGCCCAGGTGGCGGCCTTCACCCCCGCGGGAGAACTCGATCCGGCCGCGGCCCTCCCTGCCGTGGCCCACGGCTGGCGCAGCGACTTCGACCGCTTCGGTGCCCAGTACGACCGTGCCACTGGCACGGGCCAGTTCCTTGCCGTCTGGCAGGCCAGCCCGGGCGATGCACACGCCCGCGCATTGGCCGCCCACAGCCACCTCGATACCGTCGCCGACCGCCACACCGTGGCCGCCCATTTCGCCCACACCACGCCCCTGGCCAGCACGGAGGGCCGCCTGCTCGGGCTGGTCTGCAACACGGCCGGGCCGGGTGCAGTGCCGTCCAGCCCGACCATCCCCCGGTTCCAGTCGCAGACTGCCACCCGCACGGGCGCTGCCACCACGTTCGTCGCCACCACCAGCCGGCTGGCCCATGCGCCGACGAATGCCTGCACGTCCACGACCACCGTGTTCGACGCCAATGCCGACGGCACGCTCAGTGCCGGCGAGGGTCTGGGTGCCGGACACGCGCTGGACGCTCCGGCGGCGCCCGCCACCACGGTGCAGGACGAACTCCTGTCGCGTGGCTACCGCCCACCCGGGTATTTCTGAGCCGTTCAGGACGCAGCAGTGAACCGGGACACGCGCTGCTCGGTGCAGACCTGCAGCGAGTATTCCGCGTAGAACCCGGCGCGCCCGTGCTGCTTGGCGGCGACGTGCTCCGGGTGGGTGGCCCAGGCCCGCAGGCCTTCTTCGGTCGCGAATTCGACGATCGTGACCCGCTCGCCATCGGCGGCGGTGAAGCCCTTGTGCGAGACGTAGCCGGGCATGGTCCGCGCCAGTGCGCTCATGCGCTCGGCCCAGTCGGTGTACTCGGCCAGGGCGTCGGGTTTCAGGCGGTTGCGGAAGACGATGACGTGCATGGTGGGGTCCAGTGGCGGGCCAGTGCGCGGGTGATCTCCGCGGCTGGCAGGGGACGACAGGCGTGGGCGTGCTGTCCCGCCCACAGGGGTGAAAAGGCACCGCTGTCCGCGGCCTCGGCGGCGGCCCGCAGGGGGGCGACGGCAGCGGTGGCCAGCGGAAACGGCGGGGCGGCGGGGCTGATCGGGCCGTGTTCGTGCATGAAGCGGTTGACGATGCCCCGCGCCGGACGACCGGTGAACAGGTTGGTGAGCGCCGTGTGCCGTGCCGCGGCGCTCTGCAGGGCGCGTCGGTGGACGGCGCTGACAGTCGCCTCCGGGCACAGCAGGTAGGCCGTGCCCACCTGCACCCCCGCCGCGCCCAGCGCCAGTGCTGCCGCCACGCCGGCCGCGTCCGCGATGCCCCCCGCAGCGATGACCGGCACGTCCACCGCCGCCACGATCTGCGGCACGAGCGCGAAGGTGCCCATCTGGCGCGTCAGGTCGTCCGAGAGGAAGTGGCCGCGGTGGCCGCCGGCTTCGAGGCCCTGGGCGATGACGGCATCCACCCCGTGCGCCACCAGCCAGCGCGCTTCCTCGACCGTGGTGGCCGACGACAGCACCTTGGCGCCCCAGCCCCGCACGCGGGCCAGCAGCGCGGGCGACGGCAGGCCGAAATGGAAACTCACGACCGGCGGGGCGAAGGCGGCCAGGAGGTCGGCGCTTTCCGCGTCGAACGGCCGTCTGCCGGGCCCCGCCGGGATGGCCGCCGGGTCAATGCCGAACTCGGTGTAGGCGGGGGCGAGCTGGGTGCGCCAGGCGGCCTCGCGCGCGCTGTCCGGCGCGGGCGGAGTGTGGCAGAAGAAGTTGACGTTGAACGGTCGGTCGGTCTGTGCCTGGATGGCGGCGAGTTCCTGTCGCAGCGCGTCCGGCCCGAGCATGGCGCAGGGCAGGGCGCCCAGTCCGCCCGCGTTCGACACGGCCACGGTCAGCGCGCTGCCTTGCACGCCAGCCATCGGCGCCTGCAGGATCGGCAACGTGGTGCCGAGGAGCTGGGTCAGGCTGGGGCGCGGGCGTGGGGCGTGGGTCATGGCGTGGTGGGGAGCACGGGGGTGGGGACGGCGCGGGCCTGGGGGCGGTGTGGCGCGGGCGAGGCAGACAGGGGCTCGCGTGGCGCCAGCACCACCTGTCCGCGCCCGGCACGCTTGGCCTCGTAGAGCGCCTCGTCGGCGCGGCGCAGCAGGTCGTCGAGCGTGTGGTCGTGCTGGCCGAGCGCGGCCACGCCGGCGCTGTATTCGAGCGTGTAGCCCAGCTCCTGCACCGACTGCAGCCGCAGGCAGTGCCGCAGCCGCTGGTCGAGCGAGAGTGCCTGGCCTTCGCGCGTGTGCGGCAGCAGGACGCAGAACTCCTCGCCGCCGTAGCGCCCGGCCAGGTCGCCGCTGCGCAGCTCCTCGCGCAGCAGCCGAGCCAGCAGCCGCAGCGCCACATCCCCCTGGGCGTGACCGCGTTCGTCGTTGATGCGCTTGAAATGGTCGATGTCGAGCATGGCCACCACCAGCGGCTGGCCATGCCGGCGGGCATGGGCGAGCAGGGCGTCGGCCCGCTCGGTCCAGGCACGGCGGTTGAGCAGTCCTGTGAGGTCGTCGGTGAGGGCCTGCGCGCGCAAGGCCCGTTCTGCCTCCTCGCGGTAGGCCAGCAGCAGCGCCACCGTCGTCAGCACCAGCGAGAGGTTGCTCACCAGCGCCGCCACCATGTTGACCGGGTGTGGCGCGGTGAGGTAAGGGTAGGACGCGGTGTAGAGCGCCCCGAGCACTCCGCGCCAGGCGGTCACCACGGCCATCGCCACCATGCACAGCCCGATCAGCGCCCGCCAGCGCCAGCCGGTCTCGGGACTGCGCTGACCGACCGCCACGACCACCAGCACCATCTGCAGCGCCAGCACGCCGTTGGCCAGGCCGACACGCCAAGGGTAATGCGCGAAACCGAGCCCATAGCCCAGTGTCATCAGCAGCGTCAGCGCCCACATCGGCCACAGCGGCGTGGTCCGCCCGCTCCACAGACCGACCGCATGCCGCAGTGCCACCAGACTGGCCGACATTCCCGCCATGGCGAGCACGGAGCTGGCCTGGTCCTGCCAGGCATTGCGCCAGAACGTGGACAGCACCAGGCAGACCCAGCCGCCTGCCTGCAGCCCCATGGACAGCACCGCCCACCGCGCCGCCGGACCCAGTCGCCAGCCCATGATGGCCGGCGTGGCCAGGGCGACTGCGATCACGTTGACCGTGAACACGACCATCAGGGTGCGGACATCCAGCTCCATGCGCGCGGTCCTGGCGTCGGCCTACTGGAAGGCGACTTCGGCGAAGCTGCGCAGCTTGCGGCTGTGGAGGTGGTCCAGCCCCTGGTGGCGCAGGATCTCGATGGCACGGATGCCGATGCGCAGGTGCTGATCGACCCGTTCGCGGTAGAAGTGGTTGGCCATGCCGGGGAGCTTGATTTCGCCGTGGAGCGGTTTGTCGGAGACGCATAGCAGGGTACCGTATGGAACCCGGAAACGGAAACCGTTGGCGGCGATGGTGGCGCTTTCCATGTCCAACGCCACGGCGCGGCTCTGGCTGAAGCGGCGCTCCGGACCCGGGTGCGGCAGCAGCTCCCAGTTGCGGTTGTCGGTGGAGGCGACCGTGCCGGTGCGCATGATCTTCTTCAGCTCGTAGCCGGAGAGCTGCGTCACCTCGGCCACCGCCGATTCGAGCGCGACCTGGATCTCGGCCAGCGGCGGGATCGGCACCCACAGCGGCAGTTCCTCGTCGAGCACATGGTCCTCGCGCACGTAGCCGTGGGCGAGCACGTAGTCGCCGAGCTGCTGCGTGTTGCGCAGCCCGGCGCAGTGGCCGAGCATCAGCCAGGCGTGCGGGCGCAGCACCGCGATGTGGTCGGTGATGGTCTTGGCGTTGCTTGGGCCGACGCCGATGTTGACCATCGTGATGCCGCTGTGGCCGTGGCGCTTGAGGTGGTAGGCCGGCATCTGCGGCAGGCGCGGCGGCGGGGCGCCCAGCTCGTCGCCCGGCTCGGCGGGCAGGCCGGTGCGGCGGGTCAGCACGTTGCCGGGTTCGACGAAGGCGGTGTATTCGCCGTTCTCGTCGGCCATCAGCTCATGGCCCAGCCGCACGAACTCGTCGATGTAGAACTGGTAGTTCGTGAAGAGCACGTAGTTCTGGAAGTGCTCGGGTGCGGTGCCGGTGTAGTGGCGCAGGCGGTGCAGCGAATAGTCGATGCGCGGGGCGGTGAACAGCGCCAGCGGGTGGCGCGTGATGCCGTCGGCGGCGGGGTGCGGCCCGTGGCTGCCGTTGGCGATGCCGTCGTCCATGGCAGCGAGGTCGGGCAGGTCGAACAGGTCACGCAGGCGCGAGCGGCGTTCCGGCGGCATCGTGCCTTCGATGTGGTCGTGCTCGGCGAAGCTGAAATGCACGGGAATCGGCTGGCTGGACAGGCCGACCTCCAGTGCGACACCGTGGTTCTTCAGCAGCAGCTTGAACTGTTCGCGCAGGTAATGGCGAAAGAGATCCGGGCGGGTCAGCGTCGTCTCGTACACCCCCGGCCCGGCCACGAAGCCATAGGACAGCCGCGAATCGGCCCGTTCGACCGTGTCCACCCGTACCCGCACGAACGGGTAGCAGGCGCGCACATGGGCCATGCCTTCCTGCCCGCCGACAAACTCCTTCAGCGATTGCCGCAGGTGGGCGATGCCCGAGTCGTAGATGGCCTTGGCGTGCGCGAGCGCGGCGTCGGCGTCGGTGAAGCTCTGGGTGGTGAGGACGGTGCGTGGCATGGGCCATTGTCGCTGCACCGCCGGCCTGCCGCCCAGCCACTGCGCGTGTCAGAGTGCGTTCAGCGGGATCTTCAGGTAGGACACGCCGTTGTCCTCCGCCGGGGGCAGGTGGCCGGCACGCATGTTGACCTGCACCGAGGGCAGGATGAGCACGGGCATGCCCAGCGTCGCGTCGCGTGCCCGCCGCATCGCGACGAAGTCGGCTTCGGCGATGCCGTCGTGGACATGCACGTTGCCGGCGCGCTGCTCGGCCACGGTGCTGACATGGGCCAGCGGGCGGCCACCGGGGCGGTAGTCGTGGCACAGGTAGAGCCGCGTGTCCTCGGGCAGCGCCAGCACGCGGCGCACCGAGCGGAACAGCGTGGCCGCATCGCCGCCGGGGAAGTCACAGCGGGCGGTGCCGTAGTCGGGCATGAACAGCGTGTCGCCGACGAAGGCCGCGCGTTCGCCGCCGTGGGCGCTGTCGTCCACGAGGTAGGTCATGCAGGCGGGGGTGTGGCCGGGCGTGTGCAGGGCGGTGGCGTTCAGGCTGCCGATGGCGAAGGTCTCGCCGTCCTGGAAGAGGTGGTCGAACTGGCTGCCGTCGCGGGCAAAACCGGGTTCGGCATGGAACAGCGCACCGAAGGTCTTCTGCACCGTGGTGATCTGCGCACCGATGGCGATGCGGCCACCGAGCTGCGCCTGCAGCCACGGCGCGGCGGAGAGGTGGTCGGCGTGGACATGGGTTTCGAGCAGCCACTGCACCTGCGCGCCGAGTTCCCGCACGCGGACGACCAGCCGCTCGGCGCCGGTGGTGCGGGTGCGGCCGGACTTGGGGTCGTAGTCGAGCACGCTGTCCACCAGCGCGCACTGTCCGGTCGAGCGGTCCAGCACGAGGTGGCTGAAGGTGGACGTGGCCTCGTCGAAGAAGGACTCGACCAGCAGTCGGGCTGGAGGGGTCGTGGTGGGGGTGGCGGCGGTGTGCATGCCGCCATTCTATATACCTGTCAGGGTATCTGGTGGGGGTCGCGGTGCCGGGCTGCACGCGGAGACAGGGCATTGGGGAAATACAGCGCCGTCAGGCTCTTGCTGTGGACGGGCGAATAGCCGCGGCCCTCGCTGCCCCGGGCGGTCTCGGCGTAGCGACGCCAGTCGCGTACCCAGTGCAGGTGATCGCACACCTCCATCAGCCCCATCGTTTCCCGGTCGCCGACCAGCACGCCCTGCACCCGCAGCCCGAAGCGCATGCGGGCGTCATCCAGCCGCTGCAGCGTGGCGGGCACGCAGCCGAACTCGCCGTCGCTGACGATGAGCAGGTCAGCCTGCTGCCAGCGCGCCTGGTGGACGCGCTCGATGGCGTGTTCGATCGGGGTCTGCACGTCGGTGCCGCCGTCGAAGCTCTGGCCCATCAGGTCCATCAGCGCCTGCAGACCGGCCGGGCGCAGGTCCAGTTCGCGCTCGACCACCTCGCCCGGTCCCCCGAAGGCGATCAGCACGCAGCCGCGCTGCTCGGCGTGGGCGGCGCGCAGCGCGGCGATGACGACGGCCTTGGCGATGTTCTCGGGTGCGCCGCGCATCGAACCGGACGTGTCCACGCAGAGGATGAACGGGCCGCGGGCGCGGGGTTCGGGCTGCGGTGGCGTGGCGCTGGTGCGGGGTGGGGCGGCGGGGTCGTGGCGCCAGTCGGTCAGCACGGCCTGCGACTCCCAGCTCAGCAGCCGCGCTTCGGCATGGCGTGCCCGCCACAGCCGCTGCAGCACCGGGTGGCGCAGCATCACCGCCTCGCTGGCCAGCATCCGCTCGATGCGGCCGGAGAGGTGGATGCCGGTCAGCTCGCCCGGCATGTCCGGCAGCCGCGTGACGACGGCGCGCAGGCCGTGGACCGGACGGTGGGTGACTTCCGGGTCGACGGCCGGGGCGGGCGGGCGGGTGTCGTGGCGTTCGGCACGGCCGAGCTGGCGGATCAGCTCGGCGAGCTGTGGCAGCTTCTCCAGCCACGCGGCGGCACGGCGCGCTTCCTGCCAGGGGCGGGACTGCAGATGGCCACGCAGGTCGTCCCAGCGCAGCGCGCTCAGGTCGCCCAGGCCCTGCAGCAGACGCAGGTGCTCTTCCCAGCCCTGCGTCTCCAGTTGCCAGGCACCGCGGAAATCGGCCGCCACCTGGGCGATGGCGGCGGCGCGGCCCAGGCGCGGCTGGTGGTCGGCGATACGGTCGAGGTGCCACAGCAGCGTGCGCAAGACCTGCTCGGCCAGGGCGGGTGCGCTGCGGCTCAGGCCCGGCAGCCCGAGTTCACCCACCGCGGCCCGCAGCGGCGCGGTCGCCTCCGCATCCCCGAAATCGGCCCCGTCGGGCGGCAGATCACCGGCCAGCAGCGCCTGCTGCCAGCAGCGCGTGTCCAGCAGCCGTGCTTCGGCGTGGCCGACGCTGGCGATCAGCGCCGGCAGCCACAGCGTGCGCGGCAGCGGGGCGAGGTGGTGGAACGGCGCATCCGCCGACGGCAGCGGCGACTGCACGCTAGAGGACCACCGGTTCCGGCGCGCAGGCGGGTGCCGCATCCCCCGCAGGGACTTCGACCGGCAGCGCAGCGAACCCGGCGCGCACCGTCTCCAGCCGGGCGAGCAGGCCGTCCAGTGTCGCCAGCGTGTGGGTGTGTGCGCCGAGCAGGCGCTCCAGCACCGGCGCCGGCGTCCACACCCGCTCGCGCAGCCGGTCGGCCAGTCCAGTGGCATCCTGGTGGACGCGGCTCCAGTGCGCGGCGGCAGGGCCGGTGATCTCGTCGATCTGCGCCAGCCGGGCGGCGATGTGGACCGGGCTGTAGCGGCGCCGCGTGTGGGCTTCGAGCGACGCGGTCATCAGCCGGGCCATGCCGCCGTCGTCCTGCCCGCCGCCGATGGCGCGGGCCAGCGCAAGCTTGCCGGCGGTGCCCCCGTCGTCCTCGGCTTCGGCGCTGCGCTCGATCTCCCACTGGTGCTCGAAGGCTTCGACGGCGCGGGTGAGCCAGGGGGCGTCCTGCGGCACGGCGCGGGCGATCTCGGTGTCGAACCACTGCGTCAGCGCCGGCACCAGCTCCGGCGTCGGGCTGGCCACATAGGGCGCCAGCCACAGGTCGAGCGCGTCGATCTGCGCCCGGCCTTCGGTGGCGGCGGCGCAGCGCATCAACCCGACCCACTGGCGCCAGCGGCGGTCGGACAGCGTGGTCTGCTGCGCACCCAGCCAGCGGCGCAAGGCCCGCAGCGCCTCGACCGCCTCCACGCTCAGGCGCACGCGGGCGCTGGCCTGGGCGATCGCGGCCCGCTCGGCTTGCGTCAAGGCGTCGGGCGGTGCGCCGGAGTCGTCGCTGCGGGTGAGCTGCAGCAGCGCCTCGAAGCTGGCGTCGCTCACCGGCGCGATCGGCAGGCGCACGAGGAAGCGGTCGTGGAACGCCTGCAGTGCCTCGTCCGCGGGCACCTCGTTGCTGGCGGCGATCACGCTGACCAGCGGCGTGCGCGTGCGGCCGGTGCCGTTGTCGAACTCGCGTTCATGCAGCAACGTCAGCAGCGCATTGAGGATGGCGGAGTTGGCCTTGAACACCTCGTCGAGGAAGGCGATCCCGGCCGTCGGCAGGAAGCCGGTGGTCAGGCGCTCGTAGCGGTCGTCCTCCAGCGCCTTGAGCGACAAGGGGCCGAACAGCTCCTCGGGCGTGGAAAAGCGGGTCAGCAGGCGCTCGAAATAGGGCGCGCCCTCGAAGACGCGGTGCAGGCGGCGGGCGAGTTCGCTCTTGGCGGTGCCGGGCGGGCCGATGAGCAGGATGTGTTCACCCGCCAGCGCCCCGAGCAAGGCCAGCCGCACCTCGGTGGCGCGCTCCAGCAGGCCAGCCTCCAGCGTGGCGAGCAGCCCGCGCAGGCGGTCAGGCGCAGGCAGCAGGTCCGGCGGGCTCATGGGCGGGGCCGCGCCGTGGTGTCCTGCAGCAGCACCCGCGCCATCTCGCGGCTGAAGTGCGCGTAGTCGGCTGCCTGCCCGATCGTGAGGCTGGGGGTGAGGTCGGGCTGCTGCAGCGTCGCGGACCACACCGGCTGCGGGCTGCTGGCTGCGAACAGCCGCATCTCGACGCCGAAACGGAAGTTGCAGGGGCCGCCCGTGCAGTGCACCTTGCCGCCCGAGGGCCGGACGAAGAGCAGGTGCGAGGTGGCGGGTGCGCTGCCGAGCCACTGGCGCATCTCCGGCGACTGCATCTCCACCTTGTCACCGAAGGCGCGGACATGGGCCGTCACGCCGGCCGTCTTCATCGCCTGGGGGAATTCAGCGCGGAAGGCCGTGCCCAGCATCGCGCGCTGCTCGTTGACCTGGGCGGCGGTCAGCCAGGGGCGCTCGCCGGTGAGCTTGTAGTCGGTCTCGATGAAGACCACGCGCAGCGACGACACCGGCAGCGGCTGGCCGGGACGTTTGTCGTACTGCGTGGCAGGCTGGGTGCTGCTGGCGCAGCCGGTGGCGACCACGGCAGCGGCCAGCAGGGCATGGACGAACCAGCGGCGAGCACTGGGGCGTGGGGCGGTGGGGAACTGCAGCATGGGAATCTCCGCGCCCGTGGTACAGGGAGGAGGAGCGGGGGGCAGGGCGCAGCGGAATTGTCGCGCCAATGCGGGCTGTGCAGGGGCCCGGACTACCACGTGGTGTCGACGAAACGGTGCGGATCCAGGATCGCCACATGCGAGCCGGCCATGTCGAGTGCCCTGGGCAGGATGTCCACCTGCACGCGCCGACTGGGCTGCAGCGGCTCGCCGTCCAGCCGCACGGACAGGGGCTGCTCGCTCTCCACCAGCAGCGTGCGGCCACGGCGGTGCGGCTCGGGCGTGGCGGCCGAGGCCAGCCCGAGCGGGCGCAGCGGCCGCAGCCAGCGCGCCGAACGGCCGGCCCCGCCCACCACCACGGTGTCGAACCAGCCGTCGTTGAGTTCGATGGGCATCCCCTGCGGCGTGTTCCACTGCGGCAGCGCGTTGCACAGCAGCACGCGCCGCGCGGTGCCCGTGACCAGCCGCTGGCCATCCACCCAGACCGACCAGCCCGCTGCGCCGTAGCGGCCTAGCCAGCCGGGGCGGTCCACCCGCACCTGCGCGGCGAAGTGCAGCGTCGTGTGCTCGGTCTCCACCAGACCCAGGTCGATGGGCCCGGTCGGCGAGCGCAGCGCAAACACCAGCGCCTGCGACCAGCTCAGCTCGTCCAGTCCTAGCGTGTGTGCCAGCAGGTTGTGGCGCCCCGCCGGCACGAGGCCCACCTTCAGGCCGCCCTGGAGCAACGCCGGCAGCAGCGCGTTGACCGTGCCGTCCCCGCCGATGAGGATGACGCGGGTGCGTGGCGCGAGGATGGTCAGCACCGCGCGCGCCGCGTCCACCGACTCCGGCATCAGCAGCGACACCCCCGGCGCATGGCGCGACAGCCAGGCCGCGACCGGGCGGCGCAGCTCGGCCGCACGGCCGCCGCCGGCGTTCGGGTTCAGCAGGGCCACGGCGGTGGACGGCGTCACCGGATCCCGTCAGTAGGTGTAGACACCACGCCCGCTCTTGCGCCCCAGCCAGCCGGCGGCGACGTATTCCTTGAGCAGCGGGCAGGGCCGGTACTTCGAGTCGCCGAACTGGGCCAGGTAGACCTCCATCACCGCCAGGCACACGTCCAGGCCCACCATGTCGGCCAGGGCCAGCGGGCCGATGGGCTGGTTGCAGCCGAGCTTCATGCCGGCGTCGATGTCCTCGGCCGAGGCCAGCCCCTCCGACAGCACGAAGAACGCCTCGTTGATCATCGGCACCAGGATGCGGTTGACGACGAAGCCGGGCGCGTTCTTCACCGTGATCGGCGTCTTGCCCAGGCGCTCGGACAAGTCCTTGACCGCGGCGTGCGTGGCGTCCGAGGTCTGCAGGCCGCGGATGATCTCGACCAGCGCCATCAGCGGCACCGGGTTGAAGAAGTGCATGCCGATGAAGCGGTCCGGGCGCTTCGTCGTCGCCGCCAGTTGCGTGATCGAGATGGAGCTGGTGTTGGTGGCGACGATCACCTCGGGCGCCAGCATCGCGTCGAGCTGGCCGAGGATGCGGATCTTGAGTGCCTCGTTCTCGGTGGCGGCCTCGATGACGAACTGGGCGGCGTTCAGCGCGGCGTAGTCGGTCGATGCAGTGATGCGGGCGAGGGCGGCAGCCTTCTGGTCTGCGGTGAGCTTGTCCTTCTTGATGAGGCGGTCGAAGCTGGCGGTGAGGGTGCTCATGCCCTTGTGCACGGCCGCGTCGCTGATGTCGACCATGACGACGTGCAGGCCGGACTGCGCGCAGACCTGCGCGATGCCGTTGCCCATGGTGCCGGCGCCGACGATGCCGACGGTGTGGATGGTGTGCATGTGGAGAGTGCTCCGATTTTTCGGGGTTGTGGTGCCACCCGGATTTTGCCTTGGGGCGTCCGGACTGCCGCAGCCACAGTTCATAGAATGGCACCCTTGTCCGCGCGACCACCACAACAGCCATGACCGACGCCCTGAACGCCCTCTCCAAGTCCTTTGAGCCCGCTCCGATCGAACGACGGTGGGCGCCGCAGTGGGAGGCCAGCGGTGTCTACGCGCCGACGCTGGACCCGGCAAAACCGAGCTTCTGCGTCCAGTTGCCGCCGCCGAACGTGACCGGCACGCTGCACATGGGCCATGCGTTCAACCAGACCATCATGGACTCGCTGACGCGCTACCACCGCATGTCGGGCGACAACACGCTGTGGGTGCCCGGCACCGACCACGCCGGCATCGCCACGCAGATCGTCGTCGAGCGCCAGTTGCAAGGGCAGGGCGTCAGCCGCCACGACCTCGGCCGCAAGAATTTCGTTGCCAAGGTCTGGGAGTGGAAGCAGCAGTCCGGCGCCACCATCACGCAGCAGATGCGCCGCATGGGCGACTCGGTGTCGTGGGGCCACGAATACTTCACGATGGACGACAAGCTGTCGAAGGTCGTGACCGAGACCTTCGTGAAGCTCTTTGACGAGGGGCTGATCTACCGGGGCAAGCGGCTGGTGAGCTGGGATCCGGTGCTGAAGTCGGCTGTGTCGGACCTGGAGGTCGAGAGCGAGGAGGAGGACGGCTCGCTGTGGCACATCCGCTACCCGATCGATGGCTCGGACGAATCGCTGGTGGTGGCGACGACGCGGCCCGAGACCATGCTCGGCGACACGGCCGTGATGGTCCACCCGGAGGACGAGCGGTACACGCACCTGATCGGGAAACAGGTCCGCCTGCCGGTCACGGGCCGATTGGTTCCGGTGATCGCCGACGACTACGTGGACAAGACCTTCGGCACCGGCGTCGTCAAGGTCACGCCCGCGCACGACCAGAACGACTACCAGGTCGGCCTGCGCCACAAGCTGCCGATGCTGACCATCTTCGACCTGGAGGCCAAGGTCAGCGCCCATGAGGCCACCGACATCCCCGCCGAGTACGTCGGCGTGGACCGCTTCGCTGCCCGCAAGCAGCTCGTGGCCCGCTTCGAGGCCGAGGGGCTGCTGGTCGAGGTGAAGAAGCACAAGCTGATGGTGCCGCGCTGCGCCCGCACCGGGCAGGTGATCGAGCCGATGCTGACCGACCAGTGGTTCGTCGCGATGACCAAGGCCAGCCCGAGCACCGGCAAGTCCATCGCCGAAGGGGCGATCGAGGCCGTCGAGTCCGGCGACGTGAAGTTCGTGCCCGAGCAGTGGGTCAACACCTACAACCAGTGGATGAAGAACATCCAGGACTGGTGCATCTCGCGCCAGCTCTGGTGGGGCCACCAGATCCCGGCGTGGTACGGCACCGACGGTCAGCTCTTCGTCGCCCGCAGCGAGGACGAGGCCCGCGCCAAGGCGACGGCTGCCGGTTATTCGGGTGTACTGACCCGCGACGAGGACGTGCTCGACACGTGGTATTCGTCGGCGCTGGTGCCGTTCAGCACGCTCGGCTGGCCCGAGAAGACCATAGAGCAAGACCTCTTCCTGCCGTCCTCGGTGCTCGTCACCGGCTACGACATCATCTTCTTCTGGGTCGCCCGGATGATCATGATGACCAGGCACTTCACCGGCCGCGTGCCGTTCAAGCACGTCTACATCCACGGCCTCGTGCTCGACGCGCAGGGCAAGAAGATGTCCAAGTCCGAGGGCAACGTGCTCGACCCGGTGGACCTGATCGACGGCATCGAACTGGCGCCGCTGCTCGACAAGCGCACCACCGGCCTGCGCAAGCCCGAGACCGCGCCCAAGGTCCGCAAGGCCACCGAGAAGGAATTCCCGGACGGCATCCCTGCGTATGGCGCCGACGCGCTGCGCTTCACCTTCGCGGCGATGGCGACGCTGGGCCGGAGCGTCAACTTCGACTCGAAGCGGTGCGAGGGCTACCGTAATTTCTGCAACAAGCTGTGGAACGCCACGCGCTTCGTGCTGATGAACACCGAGGGCCAGGACTGCGGCCTGCTGGAGCACACCAAGGCCGAATGCGCCCTCGGCGGCCCCGCGCACGGCTACCTGAGCTTCAGCCGCGCCGATTTCTGGATCACGGGCGAGCTGCAGCGCGTCGAGGCGGCGGTGGCGCAGGGCTTCCAGGACTACCGCCTCGACAATGTCGCCAACGCCATCTACCAGTTCGTCTGGGACGAATACTGCGACTGGTATCTGGAGATCGCCAAGGTCCAGCTCCAGGTCGCCAAGGATGCCGGTGACGACGCGGCGGCCCGCGGCACGCGGCGCACGCTGATCCGGGTGCTGGAGACGACGCTGCGGCTGCTGCATCCGGTGGCGCCGTTCATCACGGCCGAGCTGTGGAACACCGTGGCGGTGGTCGCCGGGCGCAAGGCGGCGGACTCGGCCGAGACGGTGGCGACGGCGGCGTATCCGGTGGCGGTGCTCGCCAAGGTCGATCCGGCGGCGGATGCCTGGGTGGCGCGGCTCAAGGATCTCGTCGGCGTCGTGCGGGCGCTGCGCAGCGAGATGGGGCTGTCGCCGGCCGAGCGGGTGCCGCTGCTGACCTTCGGCGATGCGGACTTCCTCACCTCGGCCGCGCCGGTCATCCGGGCATTGGCCAAGCTTGGCGAGGTGCAGGTGATCGCCGAGGAAGCTGCGTTTGCCAAGGCGACCGAGATGGCGCCGGTGGCGGTGCAGGGTGCAGCGCGGCTGGCGCTGAAAGTGGAGATCGACGTGGCCGCCGAGCAGGGGCGGCTGGACAAGGAGATCACGCGCCTGTCTGGCGAGATCGCCAAGGCGACGGCCAAGCTGTCCAACGAGAGCTTCGTGGCCCGCGCCCCGGCGGCGGTGGTCGAGCAGGAGCGGGCGCGGATCGCCGCCTTCAGCGAGACGCTGGTGAAGCTGCAGTCGCAGCGGGCGCGGCTGGGCTGATCCGCTCGCGCAGCAGGGGCGGGTACGTGGTGGCATGCCGCGCACCCTCCCGGACCGTCGAGGGTGTGCGGCGCAGCAGGTCGTGCAGCTGCCGCGCCACGCCCCAGGCGCTGCGCAGGCGCGCTTCGCGGGTGTAGCTGCCCAGGCGTGGAGTGGTCTGCAGCCCCGTGGCACCGTGCAGCGGCTGGCCGGGGGCGAGGGTGTCCGGGCCGACGCAGTCCAGCCACGCCGCGCCGAGTCGGCCGCTGTTGAGCAGATCGGCCAGCACCCGCTCGTCGAACAGCTCGATCGGCGAGACGCTGGCCAGCACCTGCCCCGGCTTGCACGCGCCCAGCACCCGCTCCCCCAGCAACCCGACATAACGGCTGTAGATCGGCAGGTGCAGGCACACCGCATCGGCCTGCTCGAACAGCTCGCGCAAGCCCAGCGGCTGCACGCCCCAGCGCGCCCACTGCGCGTCGCTGGCATGCAGCGCGGGCTCGTAGCCGCGGACCTGGGTGCCCAGGGTCTGCAGCACCATGGCCAGCCGCCGGGCACCTGGTCCCATGCCGACCAGGCCAACCGTGCAGTGCGCCAGTTCCCGGCCGACGATGCGGTGCGGGGCGTGGGGATTCGGGCGCAGCAGGGTCAGCAGCGCACCCAGCATGAACTCGGCTTCGGCCGGCGCGGTCGCCTCCGGACTGCGCAGCACGGCCACCCCGGCGCGGGCGCAGGCGTCCAGGTCGATGTGCTCCGGCCCCCCGACGATGCGCCCGATCGCCCGCAGCGACGGCGCCCGTGCCAGCACCCGGCTGTTGACCGGCACCTGCGCGGGCAGCACCACCGCCCGTGCCTGCGCCATCGCCTCGGCCAGGCACTTGCGGTCGTCGGCCAGACGGGGAGCGTAGTGGAGGTCCTGGCGTGCCTGCAGCCAGTGCAGCACCTCGGCTTCCAGTGGTTCGGCAACGAGCAGATCCATGATTTCGTGAGAGATGAACTGGGTCCGATGGTAATCACAGGGGCCGTGCCTTAGGCCCCCCTGATCGTGCGCTGAAACGTCACGTTCCCATGCCAGAATTGAAGGAGAAGACGCGGTTTAAGCGCCCTTTAGTGGTTTCTTCAACTCCATTCCAGTCACATTCCACATCCCACGGTTCACCTCCCACGGTTCGCGGTTCAACTTTTCAGGGACTCTTTGCACATGTCGATCAAGAAAGCCATCTTCCCCGTCGCCGGTCTCGGCACCCGTTTCCTGCCCGCCACCAAGGCGCAGCCCAAGGAAATGATGCCCGTGGTGGACAAGCCGCTGATCCAGTACGCCGTCGAGGAAGCCTACGCCGCGGGCGTGCGCGAGATGATCTTCGTGACGGGGCGCCACAAGCGGCCGATCGAGGACCACTTCGACATGACCTTCGAGCTGGAGGTGGCGCTGGAAAACGCCAACAAGACCGAGCTGCTCAACGTCGTGCGCAGCGTCAAGCCCAAGGACATGGAGTGCATCTACGTCCGCCAGGCGCAGGCGCTGGGGCTGGGTCACGCGGTGCTGTGCGGCCAGCGGCTGATCGGCAACGAGCCCTTCGCCGTGCTGCTGGCCGATGACCTGATGATGGGCGAGCCGCCGGTGCTGGCGCAGATGGTCGAGCAGTACAAGGAGTGGCGTGCGTCGATCCTGGCGGTGCAGGAAGTGCCGGCCGAGCACACCAGGCGCTACGGCATCGTGGCCGGCAACCTCGTCAACGAGCGCGTGATGGATGTGAGCAAGATCGTCGAGAAGCCGTCGCCGGAGACTGCGCCGTCACGCTGGGGTGTTGCCGGCCGCTACATCCTCACGCCGGGCGTGTTCCACGAGATCGCCGCGCAGCCGCGTGGCGTGGGCGGCGAGATCCAGCTCACCGACGGCATCGCCGCGCTGCTGCGCCGCGAGAAGGTGTTCGCCTACCGCTACGAAGGCCGGCGCTACGACTGCGGCAGCAAGGAAGGCTTCCTGGAGGCCAACGTCGAGCTGGCCCTGAAGCACCCGGAGCTGGGCGACTCCTTCCGCGCCTACCTCCAGAATCTCGAACTCTGAGGTGGTGCGGTCTGCTGCGCCAGCCTCAGCGCCGGCGCAGCAGGTGGACAAATTCCTGGCCGGGCAGCGTCTCCTGCCCGAGCAGCACATGGCCTGTCTGGCGCGCGAACGCCTGGAAGTCGCGCAGTGAACCCGGATCGGTCGCCAGCACCTTGAGTACCTGTCCGCTGGTCAGCTCGGCCAGCGCCTTCTTGGCTTTCAGGATGGGCAAGGGGCAGTTCAGCCCGCGGGTATCGATTTCCTTGTCGGCAGTGGTCTGGTGGTCCATCGGGGCTCCTTGGCGGCCCTGATTCTAGTCACCGCTGGAATCGCCGCGACAAGGCTTGCTGGGCGCTCACGCCGGTTGCACCGACGCGGGTGTAGCGGCCTGTGCCATCCAGCGTCCAGGCGTCACGCTCGTCGTGCAGATACGGCACCAGGCATTCGTCGATCACCCGCTGACGCAGCGTGGCATCGCGGACCGGCCAGGCGATCTCGATGCGGCGCAGCATGTTGCGCGTCATCCAGTCGGCGCTGCTGAAGTACAGCGCCTCGTCCGTGTCCTGCGCCCCCCAGCGGAAGTAGATCACCCGCGTGTGTTCGAGGAAACGGCCGACCACCGAGCGCACGCGGATCCGGTCTGTCTGTCCCGGCAGACCCGGCGGCAGGATGCAGGCACCGCGCACGATCAGGTCGATCTCCGCGCCTGCCTGTCCTGCCGCCACCAGCGCCTGGATCAGCACCGGATCCGTCAGCGCGTTGCACTTGCAGACGATGCGCGCCGGAGCGCCCGACCGGGCGGCCTGCGCCACCCGCCCGATCTGCGCCACCATCGTCGACTGCAGCGTGAACGGCGCCACCAGCAGCCGCTTCGTCGGGCGCAGCGTGTTCAGGCTGGCCAGGTGCAGGAAGACGGCGTCGGCGTCGGCCGTGATCTCCGGGTCGGTCGTGAGGAAGCCGACATCGGTGTAGAGCCGTGCGGTCTTGGCGTTGTAGTTGCCGGTCGAGAGGTGGCCGTAGCGCACCAGGCGCCGCCCCTGCCTACGCGTGACCAGCAGCAGCTTGGCGTGGGTCTTCAGCCCGACGATGCCGTACACCACCTGCACGCCCACCGCTTCGAGCCGGTCCGCCCAGTCGATGTTGGCCTCCTCGTCGAAACGCGCCTTCAGCTCGACCACCGCCAGCACTTCCTTGCCGCGCCGCGCCGCCTCGATCAGCAGATCCATCAGCACCGACTCGCTGCCGGTGCGGTAGATGGTCTGCTTGATGGCCAGCACCTGCGGGTCTTCCACCGCCTCGCGCAGGAACTGCACCACCGGGTCGAAGGACTGGAAGGGCTGGTGGGTGAGGATGTCGCGCGTGGCCATGCAGTCCATGACCCGCTGGCCTGGCGGGAGCTGGTCGGCCGGCCAGGACGGCTCGTGGGGGGCGAAGCGCAGGGCGGGCGCGTCGGCGCGGTCGATCAGCGTGTTCATGCGCACCAGGTTGACCGGACCGTTGACGCGGTAGAGCGCCGCGGCGGGCAGGTCGAACTGGGTCAGCAGGAAGTCCGACAGCCGGCTCGGGCAGGTGTTGACCACCTCGATGCGCACGGCGCGGCCGTAGTGGCGTGTCGTCAGCTCGCTGCGCAGGGCCTGGCGCAGGTTGGTCACGTCGTCCTCGTCCACGTCCATGTCCGAGTCGCGCGTGACGCGGAACTGCGAGAACGCCGTCACCTCGCGTTCCGGGAACAGCTCGCCCAGGTGGGCCCGGATCACGCTGGTCAGCAGCACGAACACCTGCTGTCCGTCGGCCAGTCGACCCGGCAGGCGGATCACCCGCGGCAGCACGCGCGGCACCTTGACGATGGCGATGGTGTTCTCGCGGCCGAAGGCGTCGATGCCGCTCAGCTCGGCGATGAAGTTCAGCGACTTGTTGGCCACCTGGGGGAACGGATGGGCCGGATCCAGCCCGACCGGCACCAGCAGCGGCTGCACTTCCCTGTGAAAGAACTGTGACACCCACTGGCGCTGGGCGGCGGTGCGGTCGGCGTGGTTGACGATCACGATCTGCTCGGCGGCCAGCGCGGGCATCACCTCGTCGTTGAAGATGCGGTACTGCTCGTCGATGAGCGCGTGGGCATCGGAGGCGACCAGGGCCAGGTCGGAGTGGCTGGTGCCGCTGCCGGGCAGGCGGGCCGCCTCCAGCGCGTCGGAGAAGCGCACCTCGAAGAACTCGTCCATGTTGGACGAGACGATGCAGATGTAGCGCAGCCGCTCCAGCAGCGGCACATCGGCCCGGCGCGCCTGGGCGAGCACCCGGCGGTTGAACTCCAGGATGGCGCGCTCGCGGCTGAGCAGTGCCACCGGGAGGGAGGCAGTCGTGGCAAGTTCTGTCATCCCCCGATCCTAGGCCTCCTGCGTGACGGGTTCGTGACGCCGTCCGCGCCGCCGTGTCGCAGGTCTCAGGCGGTTTGCACGGTCTGCAGCCGCACGGCGCTGGCGCCGACCTTGGCCCAGGCGTCGACCTCGCCGCCCAGCAGGTGCAGCGTGCGCGGGTGGGCGCGGGCCCAGGCGCTGCCCAGGCGCAGCACGGTCAGCCGGCCCTCGGTGCGCAGCGCCGGCAGCGGCGGTTCCGGCGCCGTGCGTGCATGGCACAGCAGCACCGCCAGCCGCAGCGCCAGCACCTGCTGCGCCAGCACCGGGTCGGCCAGCGCGGTGTCGATCTTGCGCAGCCCGCCCCGGTGGCCCAGCACCAGATCGGCCAGCCGGCGCTGCTGGTCCTGCGAGAAGCCGGGGGCGTCGACGTGGCCGATCAGGTAGGCGCTGTGGCGGTGGTGGTCGTGGTGCGAGACCATCATGCCGATCTCGTGCAGCGCGGCGGCCCAGCCGAGTTCGCGCTGCTGCTCGACCGTGGCCTGCGGCTGGAGCTGGCGGTGCAGCGTGGCGGCCACGTCCTGCACCCGGCGGGCCTGGCCGGTGTCGACGCGGAAGCGTTGCTGCAGGTCGCTCACCGTGTCGTCGCGCAGGTCGTGGTGGGCGGGGCTGCGCTCGGCGGCCAGACGCTCCTCCAGGTCGAAGATGACCCCCTGGCGCAAGGCCCCGCGCGCCGGCAGGACCGCGTCGATGCCAAACTGCGTGGCCAGCGTGTGCAGGATCGCCAGCCCGCCGCCCAGCACCGCCCGGCGCTCCGGCTTGAGCCCCGGCAGGTCCAGTGCATCCTGGTGGCCCGCCCGCAGGCAGGCGTCGATGCACCAGCGCAGCCCGTCGGGCGTGATGGCGCCATCGGTGATGCCGTTGGCGGCCAGCAGCTGCGACACCGCGCCTGCCGTGCCGGACGAGCCGAGGCACTCCACCCAGTTCTGGTGCGAGAACTGCACCAGCGCCTCCTCCAGCTCGGCCCCGGCGGCGACCTGGGCGGCCTGGAAGCGTTCGGCGGTGAAGCGGCCGTCCGGGAAGTACTGCATCGACAGGCTGACGCTGCCGATGCCGAAGGACTCCGCCTGCAGCGGCGTGGCGCCGACACCGAGGATCATCTCGGTCGAGCGTCCCCCGATGTCCACGACCAGCCGGGGACGCTCGGACGCCTGCAGCCGCGCCACCCCCTTGTAGATCAGCCGCGCCTCCTCGCGCCCGGAGATCACCTCCACCGGATGCCCCAGCGCCTCGCCCGCCCGGAGCAGGAAGGCGTTGCGGTTGGTGGCCTCGCGCAGCGTCTGCGTGGCCACGGCCCGCAGCTGCGCCGACGGGATGCCCGCCAGCCGCGAGCGGAAGCGGCCCAGGCAGGCCAGTCCGCGCAGGGCAGCTTCCTCGCTCAGCAGGCCCTCGGTGTCCAGCCCTGCCCCTAGCCGCACGGTCTCCTTCAGGTAGTCGAGCCGGCGGTAGCGGCCCCCACGGGTGGTCTGGCCGATTTCGAGCCGGAAGCTGTTGGAGCCGATGTCGATCGACGCGAGCACGCCACGCCACGACGGGCCGACGGCAGGGGGGAGAGTCTGGGCGAGCATGTCACCATTGTCCATGCCTGCGCCGCGGGCATGTGACAAACCACCGCAGCGGTGGCGTTCCTAGAATGCCGGCTCGCCCGACCAATCGCTCATCACGCCCAGGAGACTCCCATGACCCACGCCGTCAACCAACCCGTCAACCAGGCGGATTTCGACAGCCTCACCCCCACCCAGGACTTCACCCGCCGCAGCTTCGTGCAGACCGCCATCGGCAGCGGCTTCGCGGCCGCGGTGCTGCCGGTCATGGCGCAGAACGTCATCAACACGCCCGCCGACGGCCTGACGGTCGGCGAAGTGACGATCGACGTGAACGGCTTCAAGATGCCCGCCTACCGCGCCGCGCCCGCCCATGGCAAGAACCTGCCGGTCGTGCTGGTGATCAGCGAGATCTTCGGTGTCCACGAACACATCGCCGATGTCGCCAAGCGGTTCGCGCGGCTGGGCTACCTGGCCATCGCGCCCGAGATGTTCGTGCGCCAGGGGGATGCCGGCAGCTACGGCGAGGTCGCCAAGCTCATGAGCGAGGTCATCGGCAAGGTGCCCGACGCGCAGGTCATGGGCGACCTGGACGCCACCGTCGCCTGGGCGGCGGCCAACGGCGGCGACACCACGCGGCTGGGCATCACCGGCTTCTGCTGGGGCGGGCGCATCACCTGGCTCTACGCCGCGCACAACCCGCAGGTCAAGGCGGGCGTGGCCTGGTACGGCCGGCTGGTGGGCAACGCCACGGCGCTGACCCCGCGCCACCCGGTCGAGGCGGCGGGCGATCTCAAGGGCGCGGTGCTCGGCCTGTATGGCGAGAAGGACACCGGCATCCCGCTGGACACGGTGGAGAAGATGAAGGCGGCGCTCGCCACGGGCAGCGCGGCGGCAAAGCGTTCCGAGTTCGTCGTCTACCCGGACGCGCCGCACGCCTTCCACGCCGACTACCGCCCGAGCTTCCGCCCCGCCGCCGCGCAGGATGGCTGGGCGCGCTGCGTGACGTGGTTCAAGGCCAACGGCGTGGCCTGAACTGCGCGCCGGGGCGGGTAGGGCAATGGGCTTCAGGTGCCGCCAGTACACTGCCGCACCGATTCCTGATGGACCTTCCGCTGCATGACCTCGCGCCGCCGTTTCCTGCTCTCTCCCGCTGCCGCGCTGCTCGTGGCCGCCTGTGATGCCCGTGTGCCGGCAGGGGCAGCGTCCGCTGTGGCCGCGCCGGCGGCTGCTTCGACTGCCGCACCGGCCGCGTCTGCAGCGGTATCGACCGCTGCCGCCCCACCGGCTTCTGCGGCCACGGCTGGCGCCGCCCGTCCCCCGATCTTCGTGCTCAACTCGCTCGACGCCACCGTCAGCGTGATCGACCCCGTGAGCATGACCGAGCTGCGCCGCCTGCCCACCGGCAAGGAGCCGCACCACCTCTACCTCTCGCCAGACGAAAAGTCCCTGCTGATCGCCAACGCGGTCGGCAACACCATCACGCTGGTCGACCCGCGCACGGGCCAGATCCAGCGCACGCTGCCCGACATCATCGACCCTTATCACCTGCGCTTTTCCCCGGACATGCGCTGGTTCGTGACAGCCGCGAACCGGCTCAACCACGTCGATCTCTACCGGGTGACGCACCCGGCGGCGGGGGGCTTCGAACTCGCCCTGGCCAAGCGCCTGCCGACCGGCAAGACGCCCAGCCACCTCTTCATCGACAGCAAGTCCACCGTCGTCTACGCCAGCGTCCAGGACGACAACCAGCTCACCGCGATCGACCTGGCGACCCAGACCACGCGCTGGACCATCCCCTGCGGCAAGATGCCCGCCGACGTGTTCCTGAGCGCCGACGACAAGACGCTGCTGGTGGGCCTGACGGGCGACGCGGTGGTCGAAGCCTACGACGTGAGCGTCCACCCGCCGAAGCTGATCAAGCGCATCCCGACCGGTGCCGGCGCCCACGCCTTCCGCGCCTGGGGCGACAAGCGGCATGTGCTCGTCAGCAACCGCGTGGCCAACACCATCAACCGCATCGACCTCCAGACGCTGTCGGTGGTGGACACCTACCCCGCCCCCGCCGGCCCGGACTGCATCGAGCTGTCGGTCGACCGCAAGTTCATCTATGTCGCCTCGCGCTGGGCGGGCAAGCTGACGGTGATCGACACCGAGCAGAAGAAGGTCGTCCAGCAGGTCCAGGTCGGCCGCTCGCCGCACGGCGTGTGGACGCTGGAGCACGCCGGGCGGCTGTGAGCGGGGAGGGTGCGATGACCGGGTGGCGATCTCGATCGACGGCTGCCGTGACGGCAGCGGCGCTGGCCCTGGCGCTGGGGACAGGAGACAGCGCGGCGGCGGCGGCCTGCGACAAGCCGCTGTTCCTGACCTTTGACACGGGCCACATGGGCGTGGCACCGCTGGTGGCCGAAGTGCTGGCACGCCACCAGGTCAAGGCCACGTTCTTCCTCGCCAACGAGCGCACGCAGACCGATGGCGGCAGCCTCGACGCGCAGTGGGCCCCCTGGTGGAAGGCGCGGGCGGCGGAGGGCCACCTGTTCGGCTCGCACACCTTCGACCACGTCTACTGGCGCGCCGACCGCGCCGACGGCAGCTTCGACATGCGCCCGACCTTCGGCCCGCAGGCCAGCCGGACCGTGCGCATGGACGCCGCCGCCTACTGCCAGGAGCTGCAGCGCCCGGCCACCCGCTTCACCGAGATGACCGGCCGGCGCATGGCCCCGCTGTTCCGCGCGCCGGGGGGCAAGACCTCGCCCGCGCTGCTGGCGGCGGCAGCGCGCTGCGGCTGGGCGCATGTGCCGTGGAGCCCGGCGGGCTTCCTCGGCGATGAATTGTCGAGCGAGCCATTCCCCAACGCCGCGCTGCTGAAGAAGGCGCTGCGCGACATCCGCCCCGGCGACATCCTGCTGGCGCACCTGGGCATCTGGTCGCGCCAGGATCCGTGGGCGCCAGCGGTGCTGGAGCCGCTGATCACGGGCCTGAAGCAGCGCGGCCACTGCTTTGCCACGCTGGCCGAGCACCCCGTCTACCGCGACGCCGTGCGCCCATGATCGACAGCGTCGTCCAGGGGTTCGGGCTGGTGCAGCAGTGGCTGTTCGAGGTGGTCGTGCAGCCGGTGGTGTTCGGGCTGGGGGGCGCGTCCCTCCTGGCGGAGGCGTTCAACGCGACCGGCTGGCTGCTGGTCGGCCTGCTGCAGCTCACGGTGATGCTCCTGGGGATCGGGGCGCTGCAACGCTGGCGGCCGATCGAGCCGGTGACGGACTGGGCGGCGGTGCGCACCGACGTGGTCTACACGCTGGTTCACCAGCTCGGGCTGTTCCGGCTGGCGCTGTTCTTCGCGGTCGATCCCCTGTGGGACGCGCTGTGGGGCTGGCTCGCGGTGCAAGGTGTCACGGGCTGGCAGCTCGACACGCTGATCGCGCCGCTGTGGCCGGGTGTGACGGACACGGCGCTGGTGTCGTTCTTCGCCTACCTCGTGGTGTTCGATCTGGCCAATTACCTCATCCACCGAGGGCAGCACCAGTTCGACTGGTGGTGGGCGCTGCATGCCGTCCACCACAGCCAGCGCCAGATGACGATGTGGACCGACAACCGCAACCACCTGCTCGACGCGCTGATCGTCGATGTGCTGATCGTGCAGCTCGGCCACGCGATCGGGGTGGCGCCGGGGCAGTTCGTCGCGGCGGTGGCGGTGTCGCAACTGGTGGAGAACCTCTCGCACGCCAACGTGCGGCTCGGTTTCGGCGGGCTCGGCAGTCGCCTGCTGGTCAGCCCGCACTTCCACCGCATCCACCACGCCATCGGCCTCGGCCATGAGTCGCAAGGCAAGGGCACGCTGGGCGGCCACAACTTCTCGGTCCTGCTGCCGGTGTGGGACATGCTGTTCGGCACCGCCCGCTTCGATGGCCGCCCCGGCGACCACGCCACCGGCATCCGCGACCAGCTGCCCGAAGAAGGTGGGCGCGACTACGGGCGCGGGTTCTGGGCGCAGCAGCGGCTGGGATTGCTGAGGCTGGTCGGGCGGGCCTGAGCCGGATCGGCGCCAAGTCGCTATGCTGGCGCCCATGTCCAAAGTCCTTGATGCCTTCTGGCGCGCGCTGGGCTACTGCCTGCTGCCGCGCGTGATCCTGCTGTCGTTGCTGCCCGTGCTGTTGCTCGGCGGACTCGCGTTCGGGCTGGCGTGGTTCTTCTGGGAGCCGGCGATCGAGGGCGTGCGGCAGTTCATGCTCGACACGCCGCTGCTGGCCCCCGTCACCGAGTGGATCGACAAGTTCACCGGCGGGGTCTTCCGCAGCGTGATCGGGCCGCTGATCGTGGTGGTGCTGGCGGTGCCGGTGATGATCGTGGCGTCGCTGCTGCTGGTGTCGGTGTTCATGGGCTCGACGGTGGTCAACCTCGTCGCCCGCCGCCGCTTCGAGACGCTGGCGCGCCAGCACGGCGGGCGCTGGTGGCAGGCGCTGTGGTGGTCGCTGGGCTCGACGGTGCTGGCGCTGGCGATCCTGGTCGTCAGCCTGCCGCTGTGGGTGATCCCGCCGCTGGCCTTGCTGGTGCCGCCGCTGGTGTGGGGCTGGCTGACCTACCGCGTGATGGTCTACGACGCGCTCGCCGACCACGCCACCCACGACGAGCGGCTGGCCGTGATGCGCCGCCACCGCACGCCGCTGCTGGTGATCGGCATCGTCTCGGGCTACCTCGGGGCCGCGCCGTCGCTGATCTGGGCGATGGGGGCGCTGGCGCTGCCGATGATGCCGCTGCTGATCCCGGTGTTCGTGTGGCTCTACACGCTGGTGTTCGTGCTGGCAGCGCTGTGGTTCACGCATTACAGCCTGGCGGCGCTGGAAGACCTGCGCGGCATGGCGGTGTCGCTGCCGGCCGCGCCCGATTCCCCCTCCGTCCAAAACCCCACCTCCACCCCCATCGCCCTCCCATGAACTTCGGCCTCATCATCATCGGCGACGAGATCCTCTCGGGCAAACGCCAGGACAAGCACCTCGCCAAGGTCATCGAACTGCTGTCCGCGCGCGGGCTGTCGCTGGCCTGGTCCACCTACGTCGGCGACGACCCGCGACGCATCACCGAGACGCTGCGCACGGCGTTTGCCAGCGGCGACGTGGTGTTCTCCTGCGGCGGCATCGGTGCGACCCCGGACGACCACACGCGCCAGTGCGCCGCCGCCGCGCTGGGTGTGCCGCTCGCACTGCACCCGCAAGCGTATGCACTCATCATGGAGCGCGTGCGCCAGATGGCCGTCGAGAAGGGCTGGAGCGACGATCCGACCCACCCCGACACCATCCACCGCACGAACATGGGCGTCTTCCCGGCCGGTGCGCAGATCATCCCGAACCCGTACAACAAGATCCCCGGCTTCTCGGTCGGCGAGGTGCATTTCGTGCCGGGCTTCCCCGTGATGGCGCACCCGATGATCGAGGCCCTGCTCGACACCCGCTACGCGCACCTGCACGGCGGCGGGGTCCAGGAAGAGCGTTCCATCATCGTCTACGGTTCGATGGAGGCCAGCCTGACACCGCTGATGATCGACATCGAGGCCCGCTTCGAGGGCATCAAGGTCTTCAGCCTGCCCAGCGTGGACCACCCGGTGCATGGCCGGCACATCGAACTCGGTGTCAAGGGCCAGCCGGGCGGGCACCTGCTGCAGGCCTACGTCGCCCTGCGCGAGGGCTTGCAGGCGCCCCATATCGAGACAGGCCCTGAAATGGTGCGTTGATTGCACCAAGATTGTGCATTTTCAGATGAGGCCGCTGGGTGGGCTGTCTGCACGACGGTGTGCAAAGCGGCCGCTCGGTGCTGAGGGTGGGCATGGATTCTGCTACATTGCTCGGCGGTTCTCAGCCCGGCTGATTGCCTGACCAACACCCCCCTTTTCTGATCTCGCTACCCGCTAGGAGCCTTCTGATGGCCAAGACCGTCGCCGACGTGATGAAGATGGTGAAGGAGAACGAAGTCAAGTTCGTCGACTTCCGTTTCACCGACACCCGTGGCAAGGAACAGCACGTCTCGGTGCCCGTTTCCCACTTCGATGAAGACAAGTTCACGTCGGGTCACGCCTTCGACGGTTCGTCCATCGCCGGTTGGAAGGGCATCGAAGCCTCGGACATGCAGCTCATGCCCGACGCCAACACCGCCAACATCGACCCGTTCTTCGAAGAGACGACGATGATCCTGACGTGCGACGTCATCGATCCGGCCGACGGCAAGCCCTACGAGCGCGACCCGCGTTCGCTGGCCAAGCGCGCCGAGGCGTACATGAAGTCCACCGGCCTG
>JAAFKB010000079.1 GCA_013299055.1 Sphaerotilus sp. | reverse complement strand
TGACCACGTTCGACACCAAGTCCACCTGCCCCTACTGCGGCGTCGGCTGCGGCGTGATCATCGAGTCCGATGGCGCGCAGATCACCGGCGTGCGCGGCGACCCGGACCACCCGGCCAACTTCGGGCGCCTGTGCACCAAGGGCAGCACGCTGCACCTGACCGCCAGCGCCCCCGTGACGATGGCCACGCGGCTGCTGCAACCGCGCCTGCGCCGACAGCGCGGCAGTACCACCGAAGTGATCGACTGGAGCAGTGCGCTCGACCTCGCCGCCGACCGGCTGGGCGAGATCGTGCGGCGCGACGGACCCGACGCCGTGGGCCTGTACCTGTCCGGTCAGTTGCTGACCGAGGACTACTACGTCTTCAACAAGCTCGCCAAGGGCCTGCTCGGCACCAACAACGTCGATACCAACTCGCGGCTGTGCATGTCGAGCGCCGTGGCCGGCTACAAGGCCACGCTCGGCGCCGACTCGCCGCCGTGCAGCTACGAGGACGTGGCGCTGGCCGACACCGTCTTCATCGCCGGCAGCAACACCGCCTGGGCGCATCCGATCCTGTTCCGCCGCATGGAAGACGCCCGCCAGGCGAAACCCGGTCAACGCTGGATCGTCGTGGACGTGCGCCGCACCGAGACGGCGGAGATGGCGGACCTGTTCCTGCAGATCCAGCCCGGCACGGACGTGGCGCTGTTCCACGGCATGCTGCACGTCATGCTATGGGAAGGGCTCACCGACCCGGCCTGGATCGCGGCGCACACCAGCGGCTTCGACGCTCTGCGCGACACCGTGCGGGCGTGGACGCCGAAGGATGCCGCCCGCGTCTGCGGCATCGCGGAAAACGACCTGATCCAGGCGGCCCGCTGGTTCGCGCAAGGCGATGGCCGCACACCGGGCGAGCGCGGGCGGACCCTGTCGCTGTACTGCATGGGCCTGAACCAGAGCGCGGCCGGTACCGACAAGAACGCCACGCTCATCAACCTGCACCTGGCGACCGGCCAGATCGGCACGCCCGGCGCCGGCCCGTTCTCGCTCACCGGCCAGCCCAATGCGATGGGCGGGCGCGAGGTGGGCGGGCTGTCCAACCTGCTCAGCGGCCACCGCGACCTGGGCAACGCGCAGCACCGGGCGGAAGTCGCCGGCCTGTGGGGCGTGGCCGAGGTGCCGTCGAAGCCGGGCAAGAGCGCCATCGAGATGTTCCAGGCCGCCGCCGACGGCGAGATCAAGGCACTGTGGATCGCCTGCACCAACCCCGCGCAGTCCATCCCCGACCAGGCGATGGTGCGCCGGGCGCTGGAGCGGGCCGAGTTCGTCATCGTCCAGGAAGCGTTCTCGACCACCGCGACCACCACGTATGCCGACCTGCTGCTGCCGGCGACCACCTGGGGCGAGAAGGTCGGCACCGTCACCAACTCGGAGCGCCGCATCAGCCGCGTGCGCCCTGCGGTGCCGGCACCGGGCAGCGCACGCCACGACTGGCAGATCGCGGTCGACATCGCCCGCCGACTGGAGAGGCACCTGCCCGAGCAGCTGAACGGCCGGGCCACGCTGTTCCCTTACGACACCGCCGAATCGGTGTGGAACGAACACCGCGAGAGCACCCGCGGCCGTGACCTCGACATCACCGGCCTGAGCTACGACCGCATCGAGCGCGACGGCCCGCAGCAGTGGCCGATGCCCGAAGGCGCCACCAGCGGCCAGGCGCGGCTCTATGAAGACGGCCGCTTCGCCACGCCGGATGACCGTGCCCGCTTCAGTGCGGCCGACTACCGCCCGGTGGCCGAGCCGCGTGACGCGCGTTACCCGTTTTCACTGACCACCGGCCGCCTGCGCGACCAGTGGCACGGCATGAGCCGCACCGGCACGCTCGGCCGCCTGTTCGGCCACGTCGCCGAGCCGGCCATCACGCTGCACCCGACCGACGTGGCGCGGCGCGGCTTCACGGACGGCGAGCTGGTCGAGGTGCGTTCGCGCCGGGGCAGTGTCGTGCTGCCGATCCAGGTCAGCGCGTCGGTGGCACCGACGCAGGCGTCCATCCCGATGCACTGGGGCGAGGAGGTGCTCGGCGGCACGGACGACAAGGGCGTGGCGCGGCGCGGTGTCAACGGTCTGACCTTGCCGACGTTCTGCCCGGCCTCCAAGCAGCCGGAGCTGAAGCACACCGCCGTGCGGATCGAGCCGGTCAAGCTGCCGTGGAGGATGCTGGGACTGGCGTGGCTGCCACAGGAGGACGCGCTGAAGGCCCGCGAAGCCTTGAAGGCGCTGATGCCGCAGTTCGGTTACGCGATGGTGCTGCCCTTCGGGCGCGAACCGCACGCGGACGGGCTGGCCGGGCTGGTCTGGCGCGCTGCAGCCGCCGCGCCGATGCCGGAGGAGCTGGTCAAGCAGGTCGAGGCGCTGCTGGGCCTGTCGGGCGGCGACGCGCTGGTCTACCACGACCGCCAGCGCGGCCAGTACCGGGCGGTGCAGATGCAGACGCAAGGGGTCGACCGGCTGCTGCGCGGCGTGCTGCTCGCCGGGGACACGCGGGCCGAGTCGTGGATCAGGACGCTGCTGCAGGACGAGCTGCCCGCGCAGGCGCATGGCCGCGCCCTGCTCGCCGGCAGCCCGACCGCGCCGGTGCCGGTGCAGGACAAGGGCAAGCAGGTCTGCACCTGCTTCAACGTCACCGAGCCGCAGATCGTGCAGGTGCTCGGCCGTTGCAGCGGCGGTGTCGAGGAACGCATGGTGCAGCTGCAGGGCGAGCTGCAGTGCGGGACGAATTGCGGGTCGTGCCTGCCGGCGGTGCGGGGCTTGGTGAAGGCCGCGACAATCGCCGCATGACCATTGCCCCTTACCTCAAGACCATCGGCCGCGGCAAGGACGGCGCCCGCTCCCTGACCCGCGAGCAGGCGCTGGACCTGATGACGCGCCTCTTCGCCGGCCACATCAGCGACCTCGAACTCGGCGGCTTCGCGCTGGCGATGCGCATCAAGGGCGAGTCGGCGGAGGAACTCTCGGCGTTTGTCGACGCGGCGATGGCGCACACGCTGCCGCTGGTGGCGCCGGGGCCGCTGCCCGCCGCGCTGCTGCCCTCGTACAACGGGGCGCGCAAGCTGCCGAACTTCACGCCGCTGCTGGCGCTGCTGCTCGCCCGCGAGGGCATCCCCGTGCTGGTCCACGGCCCGCTCGACGATCCCGGCCGGGTCACGAGCGCCGCCGTCTTCACGGCGCTGGACTTGCCGCCCGTCGCCAATGCCGCCGAGGCTGCTGCGCAATGGGCACGCGGCGAGCCGGTGTTCATGGACATCGAGACCCTGAACCGTCCGCTCGCGCAGTTGCTCGCGCTGCGTCGCGTGCTCGGGCTGCGCAACAGCGGGCACACCATCGCCAAGCTGCTGCCCGCCCTGCCCGGCGCGCTGCGGGTCGTGAACCACACGCACCCGGAGTACGCGGTGAGCCTGTCGCAGTACCTGCGGGACAGTGGCGCCGACGCCGTGCTGATGCGCGGCACGGAAGGCGAGCCGGTGGCGGATGCGCGCCGGCAGCCGCGGCTGGACGTTTACCGGGGTGGCGTGCTGGACGCGCAAGGCTCGGTGGCGCCGCAGGAGGGGGTGCTGGTCGCGCTGCCCGCGCTGCCGGCCGCCATCGACGCAGCCACCACCGCGGCCCACATCCGCGCCGTGCTGGCCGGACAGACTCCGCTGCCCGCCCCGATCGCCCGCCAGGTGCAGTGCCTGCGGGACGCACTGCCGCGCTGAGGCCCGCGCCGTTCAGCGCAGCGGCCGGGTCAGCGGACGCACGTTGCTGGTCGGGCGTTCGCTGCGCAGGTCGTAGCTCTCGCTGCCGGATTCGCGCAGGATGCGCCCCTCCTGGACGACGACCACGTCCGTGCCCGTGAGGAAGGCGATCTGCCGTGCGATCTCGGCCGATCGCTTGAGCGCGGCGTAGGCGCCCAGCACCTCGGGCGCGATGTAGGTCTGCGTGACGGGTCCGTTGTTCATGCGCCGCTCCAATCCACCAGTTTCGGGACGGGGCCCGCGTTGTCGAAATGCACCCACAGGTCCACCAGATCCTTGTAGACCGCGTGGAAGTTGTGCAGCCCGGACTCGAAGCGGCGCTGCACGACATCGCTGGCCATGCGCAGCCCACCCTGACGCACGCGCTCATTGACCCGCTGCTGCGACACCTCCCACGACGGCAGCGACAGGAACACCAGCTGCACCACGTAGCCCTTGCTGCGCCAGTCCGGGATCAGGCTGGCGTAGTCCCGGCTGCGCAGCGAGGTCTCGAACCCGAAGGTCTCTCGCAGCCGCAGCATGTCCAGCATCGTCATCTGCATCAGCTTGCCGGCCCGCATCGCCATGCGCTCCGGCGCAAAGGGCGACAACCCGGCCGCGATCAGGTCGGCGTCGATGAAATTCTTGCAGGCAGCTTCCTGCGGCAGATATTCCTTGGCAAAGGTGGTTTTTCCTGCGCCCGGAGGCCCTGCGATGATGTGAATGCGCGGCATGAAAAGATTATGTAACTTTTCGTGAATTTCTTGGCTTGCCTTCCTGAAGCGTCTCTGAAGCGGATTTTGGACAAAAAAATGCCCCGCGGGTCGGGCGGGGCATCGGGTGTGGCGCGGGGTGCGCGGAAGGATCAGACGGCGGTGACGAGATCCTTGATCTGCGCCAGCGCGGCCGGGTCTTCCATCGTGGTCAGGTCGCCAGCATCCCGGCCTTCGCACACGGCCTGGATCGCGCGACGCAGCACCTTGCCCGAGCGCGTCTTGGGCAGCACGGTCACGAAGCGCACGCGGGCCGGGCGCGCCACGGCGCCGAGCTGCGCATCCACGACCTTGAAGATCTCGGCTTCCAGCTTGCGCTCCTCCTCGGCGGTCGTGACGCGGCTGGCGTCCTTGACCACGGCGAAGGCCATCGCGACCTGACCCTTGAGCTGATCCGCCACGCCCACCACCGCCACCTCGGCGACGTTCGGGTGGCTGGAGATGCTCTCCTCGATCTCGCGGGTGCCCAGGCGGTGGCCGGCGACGTTGATCACGTCGTCGGTGCGGCCGAGGATGAAGTAGTAGCCGTCCGCGTCGCGCACGCCCCAGTCGAAGGTGCTGTACATCTGCCGGCCGGGGATGCTGGTCCAGTAGGTGCTGACAAACCGCTTGTCGTCGCCCCACACGGTCTGCAGGCAGCCCGGCGGCAGCGGGCCTTCCACCGCCACGACGCCCTTCTTGTTCGGCTCGGTGATCGTCTCGCCGGTCGCCTCGTCGATCAGCTTCACGTCATAGCCGTAGACCGCCTTGCCCGGCGAGCCGAAGCGACTCGGGGCCGCCTCGACGCCGTTGCAGATGGCCATGATCGGCCAGCCGGTCTCGGTCTGCCAGTAGTTGTCCACGATCGGCTTGCCCAGCGCCTCGGCGATCCACTTCGCGGTCGGCTCGTCCAGCGGCTCACCCGCCAGGAACAGCGCCTTCAGGCTGGACAGGTCGTACTTCGTCAGGAAGGCCGGATCCTGCTTCTTCAGCACGCGCACGGCGGTCGGCGCCGAGAACATGACCGTGACCTTGTACTTCTCGACCAGGCTCCACCAGATCCCGGCGTCCGGGCGGATCGGCAGCCCTTCGTACATGATCGTCGCCATGCCACCGATCAGCGGGCCGTAGATGATGTAGCTGTGGCCGACGACCCAGCCGATGTCGCTGGTGGAGAAGTAGGTCTCGCCCGGCTCGCCCATGTAGATGTGCTTCATCGAGGCGGCGAGCGCCACGGTGTAGCCGGCGGTGTCGCGCTGCACGCCCTTGGGCTTGCCGGTGGTGCCCGACGTGTAGAGGATGTAGGACGGGTGGTCCGACTCCACCCACTCGCACGGCACGACGGCGTCCAGGTGCGCGGCCCGCAGCGTTGCGTAGTCCACGTCGCGGCCTTCGACCCTGGCATACGGCGCCAGGCCGCGATCGACCATCACGACGGCGGCTGGCTTGTTCGCGGCCAGGCTGATCGCCTCGTCGAGCAGGTGCTTGTACGGCACGCCCTTGCCGCCGCGCATGCCAGCGTCGGCGCTGACGATGACCTTCGGCGCGGCGTCGTCGATGCGGCTGGCGAGGCTGTGGCTCGCGAAACCGCCGAACACCACGGAATGGATCGCCCCGATGCGCACGCAGGCCAGCATCGCGAACGCCGCCTCCGGGATCATCGGCATGTAGATCAGCACGCGGTCGCCCTTGGTGACACCCTGCGACTGCAGGATCGCCGCCATGCGCTGCACTTCGGCGTGCAGTTCGCGGAAGCTGTAGGTCTTCTCGGTGTTCGTCTCGGTCGAGACGAAGATCAGCGCGTTCTGGTCGGCGCGGTCCTTCAGGTGCCGGTCGATCGCGTTGTGGCAGAGGTTGGTCTGGCCACCAGCGAACCACTGGGCGAACGGCGGATTGCTGTGGTCGCAGACCTGCGTGAACGGCTGGTGCCAGTCGATCAGGGCGGCCTGCTCGCCCCAGAAGCCTTCGCGGTCTTCGATGGAGCGGCGGTGGAAAGCGGCGTAGTCGGTCATGGGGGGCTGTCTCCGGGATCTGCAGCGTGTACAGGGTCTGCTGAATTCTTAATTCAAAATCATGCGACTGACAGGGGACTGTCACCCCCTGTCCGGCCACGCGACTCGACCGTCAGCCGAGCGCGGCGATGACCTCGGCCGGCGCCTGCACCAGCTCGATCAGCACCCCCTCGCCGCCGATCGGGAACTCGTCGCTGGCCTTGGGGTGGATGAAGCAGATGTCGAAGCCGGCCGCGCCCTTGCGGATGCCGCCTGGGGCGAAGCGCACGCCATTGGCGGTCATCCACTCCACCGCCAGCGGCAGGTTGTCCACCCACAGGCCGACGTGGTTCAGCGGCGTGGCGTGAACGGCGGGCTTCTTGTCGATGTCCAGCGGCTGCATCAGGTCCACCTCGATCGCGGTCGGGCCATCGCCGAGGGCGCAGATGTCCTCGTCCACGTTCTCGCGCGCGCTGACGAAGGTGCTCTTGACCGACAGGCCGAAGATGTCCACCCAGAGGGATTTCAGGCGCTGCTTGTCGGGGCCGCCGATGGCGATCTGCTGGAGGCCGAGGATCTTGAAGGGTTTGGGTGTGCTCATGGTGTCGCCTGTGCTGTCGGCTGTCATTCGAACCGCAGGATCGGCTGGTCCACGCTCAGGCTCTCGCCCTTCTTCGCGAGGATCTCGGCGACCACGCAGTCCTGCGCGGCGACAAGGATGTTCTCCATCTTCATCGCCTCGATCACCGCCAGCTTCTCCCCGGCCTGCACCTTCTGCCCGACCACCACCGGCACGTCCGCCAGCAGGCCCGGCATCGGCGACAGCAGCGACTTGCTGGTGTCGGGCGGCGCCTTGTAGGGCATCAGCTTCATCAGCTCGGCCGCACGCGGGCGCAGCACGAGCGTGTCGATCTGCGTGCCGTTGTGGGCGATGCGGATGGCGAGCGGGTTCTTGTTGGAGCCGCGCTCGACCTGCGCGGTGAACGGCACACCGTTGCACACCCCCGTCATCAGCAGCTCGCCGAGCTTGGTGTGGCTGCGGATCGCGTAGGTCCGGTCGCCGATCAGCACGTTCGCCGTGGCCGTGCTGGCGTCGTAGCCGCTGACCTGGACCTCGTGGTAGACGTGCTGGCCCAGCGCACCGAGGACGGCCACGACCAGATCCGGCGCGGTCTTGGCGCCGTGGCCCGGCAACTGGCCGCTGATGCCCGCCGCCCGCTCGCGGGCCTTGCGGCGCACGAAGGCGGCGAGTGCCACGAGGAACAGCGGGTCGTCGTGCGGCACGTCCTCGGCCTTGAAGCCGTGGCTGTAGTGCTCGCTGATGAAGCCGGTGTTGAACTCGCCCGTGACGAACTTCGGGTGGGCCAGCAGTGCGGCCTGGAAGGGGATGTTCGAGCTGATGCCCCGGATCACGAAGCCGTTCAGGGCCTCGCGCATCTTGGCAATCGCTTCCGTGCGGTCCCGGCCGTGGACGATGAGCTTGGCGATCATCGAGTCGTAGAACATCGGGATCTCGCCGCCTTCATAGACGCCGGTGTCCACGCGCACGCCGCCGAAGCGACCTGATTCGTAAGCCGTGCCCTGCAGCGTCTCGCGGCCCTGCACGAGGTCGGCGGCCGGCGGCTGGTACTTCACGAGCCGCCCGGTCGAGGGCAGGAAGTTGCGGAACGGGTCTTCGGCGTTGATCCGGCACTCGATCGACCAGCCCTCGCGCTTCACGTCGGCCTGCGTCAGCGCCAGCGCCTCGCCCGCCGCCACGCGGATCATCTGCTCGACGAGGTCCAGCCCGGTGATGCACTCGGTGACCGGGTGCTCGACCTGCAGCCGGGTGTTCATCTCCAGGAAGTAGAAATCCTGGTCCTTGCCGACGACGAACTCGACCGTGCCCGCCGACTGGTACTTCACCGCCTTGGCCAGCGCCACCGCCTGCTCGCCCATGGCCTTGCGGGTGGCGTCGCTGATGAAGGGGCTGGGCGCTTCCTCGATGACCTTCTGGTGGCGGCGCTGGATCGAGCACTCGCGCTCGTTCAGGTACAGCGTGTTGCCGAACGCGTCCGCCAGGATCTGGATCTCGATGTGGCGCGGCTCCAGCACGTACTTCTCGATGAACACGCGGTCATCGCCGAAGCTGTTGCGCGCCTCGTTGCGGCACGACGAGAAGCCCTCGAACGCCTCCTTGTCGTTGAACGCGACGCGCAGGCCCTTGCCGCCGCCGCCCGCCGACGCCTTGATCATCACCGGGTAGCCGATGTCGCGGGCGATCTCCACGGCGCGCTCGGCCGACTCGATCGCGTCGTTCCAGCCGGGGATGGTGCTGACGTTGGCCTCCTTGGCGAGCTTCTTGGACGCGATCTTGTCGCCCATCGCCGCGATGGAGTAGTGCTTCGGGCCGATGAAGACGATGCCCTCCTCTTCCAGCCGGCGAGAGAACGCCTCGTTCTCGGACAGGAAGCCGTAGCCCGGATGCACGGCCTGCGCGCCCGTGGCCTTGCACGCGGCGATGATCTTGTCGGCGACAAGGTAGGACTCGCGTGACGGCGCCGGGCCGAGCAGAACCGCTTCGTCGGCGAGTTCGACGTGGCGGGCGTCCTTGTCGGCCTCGGAGTAGACGGCCACCGTCTGGATGCCCATCTTGCGGGCGGTCTGGATGACGCGGCAGGCGATTTCGCCGCGGTTGGCGATCAGGATCTTGGTGAACATGGTGGAATCCTCGGCAACGAATTGCTATCTTGATATCATTGAATCATGCTGAACACACGCACACACACACCCCCGCCCAAGCAAGTGCTGCTGCGCTTGCCCGACGATCTGGCCGCCCAGTTGGCCCATGCCATCCCGCCCCGGCAGCGCAACAAGTTCCTCGTGGACCTCGTGGCCAAGGCACTGGCCGAACGGCAGGCGCAGGAAGACCAGGAACTCGTGCGTGCCGCCGAGTACATGAACGCGCTGGAAGCCCGGCATCCGGAACTGGTCCGCGAGGCCGATGAATGGCTCAATGCGCCACTGACGGAGCCGGTGGATGTCTGGGATCCGGACTTCGACCGCGACGAATTCGAGCGCGGCTTCGCGGAGGCGCAAGCCCTGGCACAGGCGCAAGGCACGCTGCCCCGCCCGTCCACGCCATGAACCGACCCGTCGAGCGGGGCGAGGTCTACTGGACGGACTTCGATCCGGTGCAGGGTTCCGAGATCGCCAAGACACGCCCGGCGGTGATCGTCTCGGATCGCCGCTTCAACGCCGTGCGCCGCACCGTGGTGGTGGTGCCGCTGACCACGACCCCCGCCCCGCCGCAATGGCCGTTGCTGGTGGAGTTGCCCACCTTCAACACCCGTACCCGCGCCCGCACCGAGCAGGTCCGGGCAGTGGACAAGTCCCGTCTGCGCGGACACATCGGTCGTCTGGACCCGCAGGCGCAGGAGACACTGGACGCGGCGCTGGCCGTGGTGCTGGGCCTGCGGCGCTGAGACGGTGCGTGTCATGGCGGGGTGATCACAGCGGGATGTTCCCGTGCTTGCGCCACGGGTTGTCGAGCTTCTTGTCCTTGAGCATCACCAGCGAGCGGCAGATGCGCTTGCGGGTCTCGTGCGGCTGGATCACGTCGTCGATGAAGCCCCGGCTGCCGGCGACGAAGGGGTTGGCGAAGCGGGCCTTGTACTCGGCTTCCTTGGCCGCCAGCTTCTCGGGATCGCCCTTGTCCTCGCGGAAGATGATCTCCACCGCGCCCTTGGCCCCCATCACCGCGATCTCCGCGTTCGGCCACGAGAAGTTCACGTCGCCGCGCAGGTGCTTGGACGACATCACGTCATACGCGCCGCCGTAGGCCTTGCGGGTGATGACCGTGACTTTCGGCACCGTGCATTCGGCATAGGCGTAGAGCAGCTTGGCGCCGTGCTTGATGATGCCGCTCCACTCCTGGCTGGTGCCCGGCATGAAGCCCGGCACGTCCACGAAGGTCACCACCGGGATGTTGAACGCATCGCAGAATCGCACGAAGCGCGCCGCCTTGATCGACGACTTGATGTCGAGGCAGCCGGCCAGCACCTGCGGGTTGTTGGCGACAAGGCCGATGGTCTGGCCTTCCATGCGGGCGAAGCCGATGACGATGTTCTTGGCGTAGTCGGGCTGGATCTCGAAGAAATCGCCGTCGTCCACGACCTTCAGGATCAGCTCCTTCATGTCGTAGGGCTTGTTGGCGTTCTCCGGCACCAGCGTGTCGAGCGAGTGGTCCAGCCGCGTGGCCGGGTCGCCGCTCGGGCGCACGGGCGGCTTCTCGCGGTTGTTCAGCGGCAGGTAGTTGAAGAAGCGCCGCAGCATCAGCAAGGCTTCGACATCGTTCTCGAACGCCAGATCGGCCACACCCGACTTGGCCGTGTGCGTGATGGCGCCGCCCAGCTCCTCGGCGGTGACTTCCTCGTGCGTCACGGTCTTCACGACTTCCGGGCCGGTCACGAACATGTACGAGCTGTCCTTGACCATGAAGATGAAGTCGGTCATCGACGGCGAGTACACCGCGCCACCCGCGCACGGCCCCATGATCATGCTGATCTGCGGCACGACGCCGGAGGCCATCACGTTGCGCTGGAACACCTCGGCGTAGCCGCCGAGCGAGGCGACCCCTTCCTGGATGCGCGCGCCGCCCGAGTCGTTCAGGCCGATCACCGGGGCGCCGACCTTCATCGCCTGGTCCATCACCTTGCAGATCTTCTCGGCGTGGGCTTCCGAGAGCGCACCGCCGAAGACGGTGAAGTCCTGGCTGAAGGCGAAGGCGAGGCGGCCGTTGATCATGCCGTAGCCGGTGACGACGCCGTCGCCGGGGATCTTGTTGTCGGCCATGCCGAAGTCCGAGCAGCGGTGCTCGACGAACATGTCCCATTCCTCGAAGGTGCCTTCGTCGAACAGCAGTTCGAGCCGCTCGCGGGCGGTCAGCTTGCCCTTGCGGTGCTGGGCGTCGATGCGCTTTTGCCCACCGCCGAGGCGGGCCTTGGCGCGCTGGGCTTCGAGCATCTGTTGGATGTCATGCATGGAGGGTCTCCTCGGGGTCGATTCAGGGGATTCGGGGGATTCAGAAAAACGGTGTGTTCAGTTCAGCAGATCGAGCAGCCGCCGCGCCGCCACCGACGCCGCGAGCCGCCCGCCGCGCACCTGCTCGGTGGTCTCGGCGAGCTGGCCGCGCACGGCGGCGTGGTCGCGGAACCGGGCGCGCAAACCGGCTTCGATGCGCTCCCACATCCACGCCAGGCTCTGCTGCTGGCGGCGCTGGTCGAGCCGGCCGCTGGCAGCCTGCAGTTCACGGAAGCGGCTGACCGCCGCCCAGAACTCCGGCAGCCCGGCGCCCTTGAGCGCACTGAGCTGCAGCACCTGGGGTTGCCACAGCAGGTCGCCGCCGTGGCCGTGCGGATCGCCGTGGGCGCCGTGGCCGCCACCGTGGTACTGGTGCATGCCGAGCAGCCGCAGCGCGCTGGTGATCTGGGCGCGGGCACGGGTGGCGGCGTTCGGGTCGAGGTCGGCCTTGTTGATGACCACCAGGTCGGCCAGCTCCATCACGCCCTTCTTGATCGCCTGCAGGTCGTCGCCCGCGTTGGGCAGTTGCAGCAGGCAGAACAGGTCCGTCATGCCCGACACCGCCGTCTCGCTCTGGCCGACGCCGACCGTCTCGACGATGACCACGTCGTAGCCGGCCGCTTCGGCGATCAGCATCGCCTCGCGGGTCTTCTCGGCCACGCCGCCCAGCGTGCCCGACGCCGGACTGGGGCGGATGTAGGCGCTCGGGTGGACCGAGAGGTGTTCCATGCGCGTCTTGTCACCGAGGATCGAGCCGCCGGAAACACTCGACGACGGATCGACCGCCAGCACCGCGACCCGGTGCCCCTGCGCGATCAGGAACAGCCCCAGCGCCTCGATGAAGGTGGACTTGCCCACGCCCGGCACGCCCGAGATGCCAAGCCGGAACGAGCGACCGGTGTGCGGCAGCAGGGCGTTCAGCAGCGCGTCGGCGCGCAGGCGGTGGTCCGACCGGGTCGATTCCAGCAGCGTGATCGCCTTGGCCATGGCACGCCGCTGCACGGTGGGCGACTCGCCGACGATGCCCGCCGCCAAGGCACGCTCGGTCTCGGGCAGGCGGGCGAAGTCTTCGCCATGTTCAAGGTCTTCAGTCGGCGCCATGCAAGGTCTGTCAGCCTCGGTCGGTCAATCGGTGTCGCTCGGCGGGTGGGCCGGGCGGCGGAAGTAGAGATCCCATTCGCCCTCGGCTTCCAGGATGAAGCCGTGGCGCTGGTAGAAACGGGTCGCGTCGCTGTGCTTGAGCGCCGTGACCGACATCGGCATCGCCCCCACGTCGGCTTCCGCCAGCACCTGCCGCATCACCCAGCCGCCGATGCCTTCGCCCTGTGCGCTGGGGTGGATGTAAAGGTGGTCGAGCAGCAGGTCATGCGGCCGGGGAATCACCACCACGAAGCCCACCAGATCACCATCCCGCAGGATGTGGCGGGTGTGCGCCGGGTTGAAGCCCCGGCTCAGCCGCTCTCTGGCACGCTGCGGATCGAAGCGCCCCAGCCGCGTCAGGCTTTCGCGCATCGCGGCCATGCGCAGGGCCAGCAGGGCTTCGAAGTCGCCTTCACCAGCGGGCGTGAGTTGCAAGGTCGGTCGAGCAGCGGGCGTGGTGGTCATGGTGTCCGGTAGAGCTGAGGAAGAACCTCAGGCCACGGACACATGGGCGCGTATCTGCTCCAGAACATCCTTGGCCGAGGCCGGGATCGGCGTGCCGGGACCGTAGATCCCCTTCACGCCGGCTTCGTACAGAACATCGTAATCCTGTTGCGGAATCACCCCGCCGACGAACACGATGATGTCGTCGGCGCCCTGCGCCTTCAGGGCGGCGATGATGGCGGGGACCAGCGTCTTGTGCCCGGCCGCCAGCGTCGAGACGCCCACGGCATGCACATCGTTCTCGATCGCCTGCCGGGCGCATTCCTCCGGGGTCTGGAACAGCGGCCCCATGTCCACGTCGAAACCGAGGTCGGCGTAGGCGGTGGCAACGACCTTGGCGCCCCGGTCATGGCCGTCCTGGCCGAGCTTGGCGATCATCACGCGGGGGCGGCGGCCGTAGGTCTCGGCGAAATCGGCGATCTCGGTCTGCAGTTTTTCCCAGCCTTCGGCCGAGTCGTAGGCGGCGGCATACACGCCCGTCACCTTCTGGATGTCAGCGCGGTGGCGGCCATACACGGCTTCCAGCGCATCGCTGACCTCGCCCACCGTGGCACGCAGCCGCACCGCCTGGATCGCCAGATCGAGCAGGTTGCCGGTGCCGGCGCGGGCGGCGTCGGTCATCGCGGTCAGTGCGGCTTGCACGGCGGCCGTGTCGCGGGTGGCGCGGATCTGCTGCAGCCGGGCGATCTGGCCGTCGCGCACCTTGACGTTGTCCACGTCGAGGATGTCGATCGGGTCTTCCTTGGCCAGCTTGTACTTGTTGACGCCGACGATCACGTCCTTGCCGGAGTCGATGCGCGCCTGCTTCTCGGCTGCGCTCGCCTCGATCTTCAGCTTGGCCCAGCCGGAATCCACCGCCTTGGTCATGCCGCCCATGCTTTCCACTTCCTCGATGATGGCCCACGCCTTGTCCACCATCTCCTGCGTCAGCGACTCCATCATGTAGGAACCCGCCCACGGATCGACCACGCTGGTGATGTGGGTCTCTTCCTGGATGATGAGCTGCGTGTTGCGGGCGATGCGCGAGGAGAACGCGGTCGGCAGCGCGATCGCCTCGTCCAGCGCGTTGGTGTGCAGCGACTGCGTGCCGCCGAAGACCGCGGCCATCGCCTCGACCGTCGTGCGGACGATGTTGTTGTACGGGTCTTGTTCGGTGAGCGACCAGCCCGAGGTCTGGCAGTGCGTGCGCAGCATCAGGCTCTTGGGGTTCTTGGCGTCGAAGCCCTTCATGATCCGGCACCACAGCAGACGCGCGGCGCGCATCTTGGCGATCTCCAGATAGAAGTTCATGCCGATCGCCCAGAAGAACGACAGGCGGCCGGCGAAGGCGTCCACGTCCATGCCCTTGGCGATGGCGGTCTTGACGTATTCCTTGCCGTCGGCGAGCGTGAAGGCGAGTTCCAGCGCCTGGTTCGCGCCCGCTTCCTGCATGTGGTAGCC
>JAAFKB010000078.1 GCA_013299055.1 Sphaerotilus sp. | reverse complement strand
TCACCACGACCGGCACGCCGGACAGCAGCGCGGGCGCCGCCTTTTCCCACAGGCCCCACGACGGGAAGTTGAACGCATTGATGAACAGCGCCAGCCCCTGCACCGGCACCTGCACATGCTGGCTGCCGAACGCGCCGCCCTTGGCCAGCGCCGCCGCCTCACCGTCCAGCAGCGTGCGCCGATCGCCCAGCGAGTCACCCAGCTTGGCGTAGGTGCCGAGGGTGTAGATCGCGCCGTCGATGTCCACGGCGGAGTCGTTTTTGACCGTGCCGCTGTTGGCGGTGGCGATGGCGTAATAGGCATCGCGGTTCGCCTGCAGCACCTTGACGATGGCGCCGAGCAGCCCGGCGCGTTCGCGGTAGGTCAGGGCGCGCAATGCGGCACCACCGACGCGGCGGGCGTGTTCGAAGCCGCCGGGCAGGTCCAGGCCGGTGGCGTCCACGCGGACGAGTTCGGTGCCCAGAACGGGGTCGAACAGGGGCGTTGCGGTGCCCGTGCCAGCGGTCCATCGGCCACCGAGGTGGTTTTCAAGCAAATCAGTGCATGTTTGGGTGTTCATGATAGGAAATATACTGCATGAACTGATGGTTTGCATCCTGCGCTGCACGAAAATTTGCAAGTAGCATTACGCTAGCGTTCTACTCACAGAGCGAACAGATCTATTCACAGGAGCCATCCGATGGCCGTCAGCAAATCCGAAGTCGTCAGCGTCCGAGTGGAGCCGCGCATCAAGAACGCGCTGCAATCTGCGGCAGACCGCGAGATGCGCAGCCTGGCCAACATGGTCGAGGTCATGGTGGTGGCGTATTGCCGAGCGCAAGGGTTTCCGCTGGACGGGGTACCTGAAGAGACGCTGTCCAACACGAACCCAAGAATTGACCAGAAGAGTGGACGCCAGTGACGTTGCAACGCGAAACCCTGCTGGCCCAATTGGGCTGGCGCTTTGGCATCAATGGTCCGCATGCAGCGCGAACCATGATGCTCGACGACCTTCGAACCTTGCTCGCCCACACACCAACAGATGCCAGCCGGGCGGACTATGCCCATTCCATCGTGGTGGACAACGTCTTGGGCAAGTCCACCAAGAAGGCACGAGAACTGGCGTACAGGCACTTGGCCACCCTGTACGGTCTGGACACATTCAACGCAGTCTTTCGGGCGCTGAGGCGGCTCTGGTCCCTGGACGAATCGGCACAGCCGCTGCTGGCTTTGGCGGTGGCGCTGGCGCGTGATCCGCTGCTGCGTGGTACCCAGGACTTCATCCTCGCGCATCCGCAAGGGGCTTTGGTCACACGCGAAGCGGTCGAAGCCTTTCTGAACCGCACACATCCCAATCGGTTCAGCCCCGCGTCCATCCAGTCGATCGCGCAGAACGTGGCAGGGACGTGGACGGCGGCGGGAATTCTGATCGGCCACAGGCGCAAGACCAGGGCGGCTCCCGCCGTTCGGCCCGAAGTGATGACCTTGCTCTTGTTCCTCGGTTATCTCGAAGGCCGCACCGGGCAGCGTCTTTTTTCATCCGAATGGCTCCATCTTCACGGTGGTGCGCCTGATGCGCTGGATGCCCTGGCCAACTCGGCGTCTCATCGGGGGCTGCTTGTCTTCATGAACGCAGGGGGCGTGAAGGAGATTCGCTTCCCTGGCTACTTGACCCCAGAGGAAGAACACATTCGACAGGAGGTTTCGCATGTCATCTAAGGTCAACAAGCTGCTGGCAGCCTATCGCCAGCACCTCACTGTGCCTTGGCAGGCGGGATTGGCCGCCATCCAGCGGGTCATCTTTGCGGTCTACGACAAGTCGGACGAATTGCGCCTGCGTGCCAACGTCGAAGAATTTGCCTTGGTGACCCAGCAGGCCGGCAAGCAGTGGCTCCTTGTGGACCTGACCAACGCCTTTCCGCAATGGATGGCCTCCCAGGAATACCGCGATGCCTACTTCGAGTGTCCCGAAGATCTCGCGGGCTACCAAACCGGTGAGCTGACGGAGTTTGTGGCGTCGCTGACTGCCCAGTTGAAGGTGCAGATGGCTGCGCAGGGTGGGCCGGACACGGTGGTGGCGCTCATGGGCGTGGGCACCTTGTTCGGGTTGGCTCGGGTGTCTTCGGTCATCGAAGGCATCAAGGATGCGGCGCAAGGGCGGCTGCTTGTTTTCTTCCCCGGCGAACACCACCCGGAGAACCACACTTATCGTTTGCTGGACGCCCGCGACGGCTGGAACTACCTGGCCGTACCGCTACTGACCAAAGACTGACCTTTTAAAACCAATACACAAAATCAATGCACACCACCATGCTGAACAGGGACATCTACAACAAACCCCCGCAGGAAAACCGCCTCGTCAACAACGGCGTGGCCGAGGTCTCCGAAGACCACTCCGAGGCGGCACAGGCCATCCTGCGCTACGAGCTGGAAACCTTCGTCTGCGATGGGCAGTACGAAAAAGGCATCGAGACCATCCTCGACAAATTCCTGCTCAACCTGGGTTCCAAGTCTGAGCAACCAGGCGTCTGGATTTCCGGCTTCTACGGCAGCGGCAAGTCGCACCTGGCCAAGATGCTGCGCACGCTGTGGACGGACTACGTTTTCGCGGATGGGGCCGCTGCTCGGAGCATTGCCAAGTTGCCGACGGCAGTGTTCGAGCAACTGAAGGAACTCAGCACGCATGGCAAGCGCCATGGCGCGCTCCATGCCGCTGCCGGCAAGCTGGGCGCGGGGGCCGGCGACAAGGTACGGCTGGCCCTGCTGGGGGTCATATTCAAATCGAAGCGGCTGCCGGAACAGTACAACCAAGCCCAACTGGTGCTGTGGCTCCAGCACGAAGGCTTGCTGTCCGCCGTCGAAACCGAGCTTCAGCAGGCGGGCCGCAGCCTGGCGCAGGAGCTGCCGCACATGTACGTGTCCAATCACTTGGCGAAGGCGCTCCTCAAAGCCCGGCCGGATCTGGCCCATACCGAACAGGATGCGCGCAAGCTGCTCAAGGAACAGTTCCCCCAAGTCACCGACATCACCAGCGAACAAATGGTGGCGGCCATCGACGCCGCGCTGTCCACCAAGGGCCAGTTCCCGCTGACCTTGGTGGTGCTGGACGAGGTGCAGCAGTACATCGGTGCCGATGCCGAAAAGGCGTTCCAGGTGCAGGAAGTGACCGAAACGCTGTCCAAGCACTTCAACGGCAAGCTGTTGTTCGTCGGCACGGGCCAGTCCGCGCTGTCGGGGATGCCCAACCTGCAGCGGTTGATGGGGCGGTTCCCGGTGCAGATCATGCTGGGGGATTGGGACGTGGAGAACGTGACCCGCCGGATCATCCTGGCGAAGAAGCCGACCGCCCTTCCCGAAGTGGACAAGGTGTGGCGCGCCAACCTGGGCGAGATTTCCCGGCATCTGCGCGGCACGAAGCTGGAGCACGTCACCGACGATGAAACCGTGATGGCCTCGGATTACCCGCTGCTGCCGGTGCGTCGCCGTTTCTGGGAGCGTGTACTCCGCACGATCGACACCACCGGCACGGTGTCTCAGCTCCGCAGCCAATTGCGGGTGGTTCACGAGGCGGTGCTGGCCACGGCCGATGCGCCGCTGGGCCATGTGGTGTCGGGGGATTTCCTGTACGACCAGATCGCGGCCAACCTGGTTTCGACGGCACAACTGCCCAAGGAAGTGTTCGAGAACGTCCAGCGGTTTTCCGCCGACGGGGCCGGGGCCGATGCGCAGCTCAAGGCCAAGCTGCTGAAGCTGATTTACCTCATCAACAAGCTGCCGGCCGATGCGGCGATGGACATCGGCCTGAAGGCGACCGAGGAGGTGTTGGCGGATCTGCTCGTCACCGATTTGTCGGCCGGGTCGAGCGAGCTGCGCAAGAAGCTGCCGGCCTTGCTGGACGAATTGCAGAACAAGGACCGCCTGGTCATGGCCTTGGCGGGTGGCAACGGCACGGAGTACCGGTTGCAGACGCGGGAATCCAGCGCCTGGTACGACGAGTTCCGCACGCAGGAAGTGGAACTCAAGGCCGCACCGCAGCGGCTGGAGCAAAAGCGTTCTGATCTGCTCAAGGGGCGGTTCGGCGACGTGTTGCGGAAGGTTCGCATCGTTCAAGGCCGCGACAACGTGGAGCGCAAGCTCAGTCCCACCTTTGAGGACACCCTGCCGAAGGACCACGACAAGAGCCTGTACCTGTGGATACAGGACGGGTGGCAGGCCGACGAAAAATCCGTCATGGCCGAGGCCCGCGCCAAAAGCACAGACAACCCCACGCTGTTTGCTTTCCTGCCAGCCCAGCACAGGACGGAGTTGACCAACGCCATCGTGGCGCTGGAGGCGGCCCGCACGACGCTGCAGCGCAAGGGCAGCCCCTCCACCGAGGAAGGGCGTGATGCCCAACGCTCGATGGAAAGCCGCCAGCGCACCGCCGAGCGCGAGCTGGTTCACTTGCTCGATCAACTTTTCTCGGGCGTGCGCATTTTCCAGGCGGGCGGGCAAGAGGCCACGGAGGGCAACGACCTGGCCGACCGCATCAACCGTGCAGCCAAGTCGTCCGCCATTCGCCTGTTCAGCCAATTCGACGCTGCGGACCATGACCAGTGGAGCAAGGTGCTCGACGAGGCGCGCAAGGGCAATCTGGAGGCACTGAAGGCGGTCGGCCACACGCAGGAAGCCGACAAGCACCCGGTCTGCCAGAAGCTGCTGGCCTTCATCGGCCCCGGCAAGCGGGGCGCCGAGATTCGCGACCAGTTCGAGGGGCCGCCGTTTGGCTGGCCGCGTGACGCGACGGACGGTGCGCTGTATGCGTTGCTGGCGGCGGGGCACCTCAAGGCCCACGATGCCGCCTCCAAGCCTGTCGATGCCCGGAGTCTGGACCGCGCCAAGCTGACCCAGACCAGCTTCCAGCGCGAGTCCATCCACATCACGCCGCCGCAGCTCATCAAGATCCGGCAGTTGTTCAGCGCGGTGGGGGTGCCGTGTCAGCCCAAGGAAGAACTGGCCAAGGTGCCGTTGCTGCTGGCCAGGCTGCGCGAACAAGCGGGCAGGGCGGGTGGCACGGCGCCTGCCCCTGAAGTCCCCAAGCTGACCGCGGTGGAAGCGGTCGAGGGGCAATCCGGCAACGCGCAGTTGCTGGAGCTTTACTCTCGGTTCGATGAACTGGCGGGGCTGTCCAAAGCCTGGACCAAGACGGCCGCCGACATTGCCAGCCGCTTGCCGGTGTGGCGTCGGTTGGCCGAGCTGTTGCGCCATGCCAAGACCCTCGGCCCCTGCGTTGCGCTGAAAGCGGAAGCGGACGCCATCGAGGCCCAGCGCAGCCTGTTGGCGGAACCGGACCTCGTGCGCCCCTTGCTCGACAAGGTGGTGGATCTCCTGCGCCAGGCGCTCAACGTGAAGCTGGAGGCGTTCAAGCAAGCGCATGTCCGGCAGCAGGCGCAGTTGGAGGCCGATGCCGACTGGAACAAGCTCAGTCCGGCGCAGCGGGCCACGCTGTCGGCGGCGCACCATCTGGACGTGGTGACGGATGTGGCGGTGGGGACGCCGGAGGCGCTGCAAGATGCGCTGGATGCGTGTGACCTGGACCACTGGGTGTCCAAGGTGCAGGCGCTGCCGAGTCGCTTTGATGCGGCCCGCCATGCGGCTGTGCAGTTACTCAAGCCCAATGTCGTGCAGGTGTCCATTCCACGGCGCACCTTGAACGATGAGACTGAATTGAAGGCGTGGCTGGCTGAGGTGGAGGTCTTGTTGACCAGCAAGCTGAAACAAGGCCCGGTTGCCTTGTGATCCCCAGCAGGGCACCAGTAGCAACCCAACAGAAACCCGACAGACCACCCGCCACCCGCTATTCACCTTCACCATGTCCCATCACCACACCGTGACAAACACACCGCTTCCCAAGCCCCAGCGCACCCAACTGGAACACACCGTCAAGGCTGCCCGCGACATTGCCGAGCGAGCCGCCCGCGCCGCGCTGGCGCAACTGGCGGTGGGCGAGGCGCGGGTGCCGGATTACCTGGGCGATGACCTCAAGGCGCTGCGGCGGCGTCTGCGGGCGCATGGCCGGGCGGTGGGGGATGTGAAGGCGGCGGACGATACCCAGGGGGTGCAGCGGCTGGTGTGGGAAATCGCCTATGAGCACTGGCACCGGATGCTGTTCGCCCGCTTCCTGGCGGAGAACGGGCTGTTGCTGTGGGAGCCGGGGGCGCCGGTGTCGCTGGACGATTGCCGCGACATGGTGGACAACCATCCCGACATGGCGCTGGGGGCCAAGAGCCATTGGGCGCTGGCGGGCAAGCTGGCGGCGCGGATGTTGCCGCAGGTGTTCAAGCCGCGCAGTCCGGTGTTCGAGCTGGTGTTTGCGCCGGAGCATCAGCGGGAGCTGGAGCGCTTGCTGGCGGCGTTGGCGCCGGAGGTGTTTCGGGCGAGTGACAGTCTGGGGTGGGTTTATCAGTTCTGGCAGGCCAAGCGCAAGGACGAGGTGAACGCCTCGGAGGTGAAGATCGGGGCGGATGAGCTGCCGGCCGTCACGCAGTTGTTCACCGAGCCGTACATGGTGGATTTCCTGCTGCACAACTCGCTGGGGGCGTGGTGGGTGACGCGGCATCCGGGGCGGGCGTGTCCGGTGCCGCTGACTTATTTGCGCACGCTGGACGATGGCACGCCAGCGGCGGGCAAGTTCGAGGGCTGGCCGGATCGGCTGGAGCACTTCACGCTGCTGGACCCGTGCTGTGGTTCGGGGCATTTCCTGGTGGCGGCGTTTTTGTTGCTGGTGCCGATGCGGATGGCGGCGGAGGGGCTGAGTGCGCTGGATGCGGTGGACGCGGTGTTGGCCGACAACCTGCACGGGCTGGAGCTGGATGCGCGCTGTGTGGAGATCGCGGTGTTTGCGCTGGCGTTGGCGGCGTGGCGGTTTCCGGACGAGAACGGGGATCCGCTGGGGGTGCGGGCGGACATGCCGGCGCCGAATGTGGCGTGTTGCGGGTTGAAGGTGGCGGCCAGCCCGAAGGATTGGGAGGCGCTGGTGCCGGACAGCGAGCCGCACGCGGTGCTGTTGCGGCAGGAGTTGCGCCTGTTGCACGCGAGCTTTGCCCAGGCGCCGCTGCTGGGCAGTTTGCTGGACCCGGCGCGCAGCCTGAAGAACGACTTGGCGACTTCCAGCTTCGAGACGCTGCGGGGGTTGCTGGAGCGGGCCTTGGCGACGGAAACGCCGACGACGTTGTGGGGCGAGGGGCAGGCGTTGCAGGACGACGCCTGGGATCTGGCCTTGACGGCGCGGGGTTTGATGGAGGCGGCGCGGTTGCTGGATGGGCGTTATCACCTGGTGGTCACCAACGTGCCGTACCTGACCCGGGGGAAGCAGCACGATGCACTGCGAGACTTTTGCAGCGACGCCTACTCAAGGGGACGGTATGACCTCGCGAGTGTCTTTATCGAACGTTGCTATGAACTCGCTATTGAGCGCGGAACGGTCTGTGTAGTGAGTCCTCAGAATTGGTGGTTCCTTGGAAGCTACGAGCCGTTCCGAAAATGGTTGCTGCTTGAGACTCGCATCAGGCTGATTGCGGCGCTTGGGGAAGAAGCATGGGAGCACTTCGGCGACCGAGGTCCGCTTGCAACCTTGTTGGTGGGCACGAAAGAAGCTCCTAATGCCGAAGCGTTTTTCGGGTTGGATGCAATCAGAGTCCCTGCAATAGCAGAGAAGATTCAGACGTTGCGCGGAGGGGGGCTTCTCCGGACTTCGCATCAGGCTCAGCTCAAGAACCCGGATGCGCGCCTCGTCTTGACCGAGGCGGACCTCGGAGCAAAGCTGCTGAATTTGTTCGCCAACAGCTTTCAAGGCATCACCACCGGCGACAACCCGCGCTACATACACCTGTTTTGGGAGCAGGAAATTGGGGGTGGAGCTTGGATGCCGCTCCAGTCCACGGGCGAATCAAGTGAGCACTTCACGGGCAGTGAGCAAGTATTTCTCTGGGAAGCTGGCAAGGGCTCATTGGCTTCATCGAGCGCCGCGCGAATTCAAGGTCAGACCGTTTGGGGGCGAGGTGGGGTTGCAATCAGACAAATGCGGGAACTGGCGGCAACGCTGAACATGGGGCACCCATGGGACATGAACAGTGCGACAGTTATTCCCCACAAGCCAGAGTACCTTCCAGCAATTTGGTGCTTTTGCTCATCGAAAGAATTTGGGACAGCCATTCGACGCATTGACCAGAAAGTGAATGTCACCAGTGCCACGATGGTCAAGGTGCCGTTTGACCTATCTCACTGGCAACAAGTTGCCGCAGAACGCTACCCCAACGGCTTGCCCAAACCGTATTCCGACCACCCCACCCAATGGCTATTCCACGGCCACCCCCACCCCGCCACAGACCCCCTGCAAGTCGCCATCGCCCGCCTGGCCGGCTACCGCTGGCCGGCCGAGACCGACGCCGAGATGGAACTCTCCGCCGAGGCCCGCACCTGGATCACCCGCTGCGACCAACTGGCCGACCACACCGACGACGACGGCATCCTCTGCCTACCGTCCGTGCGCGGCGAACCCCCCGCCCATGAGCGCCTGCTGTCCCTGCTGATCGCCGCCTGGGAAACCGTCGAACCCGGAAGCTGGAAACCCGCCACCCTCGCCAAACTGCTCGCCGACGCCGACTGCACCGGCAAGAGCCTGGAGGTCTGGCTGCGCGACAAGTTCTTCGAGCAACACGCCAAACGCTTCCACCACCGCCCCTTCCTCTGGCATATCTGGGACGGCCTGAAAGACGGCTTCGGCGCCCTGGTCAACTACCACCAGCTCGACACCAAGAACCTCGAACGCCTCATCCACACCTACCTCGGCGACTGGATCCGCCAGCAAGAAACCGCAGTGCGCGAAGGACTCGACGGCGCCCCGACCCGCCTCGCCGCCGCGCAAGACCTGAAACGCCGCCTGCAACTGATCCTCGATGGAGAAACCCCCCACGACCTCTTCGTGCGCTGGAAACCCCTGTCAGAACAACCCATCGGCTGGAACCCCGACCTCAACGACGGCGTGCGCCTGAACATCCGCCCCTTCATGACCGCCGAAGTCCTGCGCCACAACAAGAAACCAAAACTCAACATCACCTGGGACAAGGACCGCGGCAAGGACGTGGACAGCGCGCCGTGGTTCAAGACCTTCGGGGGGGAGCGGATCAATGACCACCATCTGACGTTGGCGCAGAAGCAATCGGCGAAAGGTGGTTTTTGATGCTACTCACCCGCTTGCAGATTGAAAACTTCCGTGGCGTCAAGTCGCTCGACATGGCCGTTGGTGAAACAACGGTTCTCATTGGCGAAAACAACAGCGGCAAAACCACGGTTCTGCACGCACTGCGCGCCTGCCTCCAGTACCTGCGCAATAGCGGCAGGACAACGGTGTTCGAGGACTTCGACTTTCACTTTGACAGTGCGTCCTCCGACCCAACGACTGCCCCGCCCATTGGTATCACACTGACTTTTGAGGAATCAAAACCAGAAGAATGGTCGGACGAGGTGGAGCGTCAATTAGGAGGAGATGCGAGCATCCTGATGCTGATTGCACCCGATGACCGCCTCAGGGTTCAATTGAAGGTGACTGCAGAATTTTCGAAGATCCGCCAGGAAATCGAGACAAGCTTCGATTTCCTAGACGCGACCGGGAAGCCGCTGGCGCCAAAAAGCAGAGGCCGCTTGGCGGCATTGCAGCAGCTTCGCCCACTTTTCTATCTCTCTGCCCTTCGTGATGCAGGCAAGGAATTCTCTCGGAATTCTCAATTCTGGGCACCCTTTGTCAAGCACTCGCAGATAGATGAAGTCAAAAAAGCTGAAATCGAGGCCCAACTTCAGCAAATCAACACTGAAATCATCGAGGCCCACGGCACGTTCAAAGGTGTGCGGGAGCATCTGTCGAAAGTACAAGACCTTGTGTCGTTAGGCGAAAAGGATGTGGTCAGCGTTGACGCTGTGCCGGCCCGCATATTCGACATGCTCAATCGCACCCAAGTGAGCATCGCCTCCGCCACCGGAGCGCGGTTGCCGATAGCGCGTCACGGAGAGGGAACACAGAGCCTGACCGTGTTGATGCTGTTCGACGCTTTTCTTCGGTCTGAGTTGGCCCGAAAGCAAGGCGTGAAGGACTCCAAACCCATCGTCGCGCTTGAAGAGCCTGAGGCCCATTTGCACCCGAGTGCGGTACGGGCGCTTTGGAAGACCATTCGAAACATCAATGGTCAGAAAATAATTGCAACCCATTCTGGCGATTTGGTTTCTGAAGTAGATGTCAGTTCGATTCGACGCCTCTATCGAAAAGGGGCCGAAGTCCGGATCGGGCTGCTTCCCCCCAACTTGTTGCGGGACAAAGAGCGACAAAAGTTCGATTTTTTGGTCCGCCGAACCCGTGGCGAACTGTTCTTTGCAAGATGTTGGCTACTCGGCGAAGGTGAAACGGAAGCCATTTTGTTTTCCGGAGCAGCAGAGGTGCTTGGTGTTGACCTTGAACAAGCGGGGGTTCGCTGCGTGGAGTACCGTCAAGGCGATATTTCGTACTTTCTTGACGCCGCGAATGCCCTCGGAATCTCTTGGCATTGCTTTACAGACGGCGACGCACAGGGTAAAGGTGATGCAGCGAAAGCGAATGCGCGACTCCCCGCCGGCGCTGTCATTCAAGATCACCTGACCATGCTGCCCAATGATTTTTCAATCGAGCCATATCTGGCAACCAATGGATTTTTGAGCATATTTGAAGAGCGGGCCAGTCCTCAGAAAATGAAAAATATGACTGCAAAGAAAGGCGATGTTGACTATGTTGAGAAGATAGTGAAATGTCTGGGCGATGAAGGCAAGCCTGCTGCCGCTCACGCCATCGTGGCACAAATGCGTCTTTCGGGTAAAGCTTCTGTTCCAGAGATGCTGCAGCGTGCAATATTCCAAGCGGAAGCACTAGGTCGGAGGGGCTGATGGACTATCTGAAAACGCTCAACGCAAACCAAACGGATGCTGCCCTTTGGGACGATGGCCCTTTATTGGTGCTTGCCGGGCCTGGTTCCGGGAAGACGAAAACACTGACTGCCCGTGTAGCACGGATCATTGAGCGAAGCGAAGGTGAATCGTTCAGAATTCTTTGTCTGACATTCACCAAAAAAGCCGCAACGGAAATGCGTGAGCGCCTGTTCAATCTGGTGCCAGATGCGCGTAATCGTGCATTGCTGTCAACCTTCCATTCTTTCGCAACCGATATTTTACGTCAGCATGGCAGCCACTTTGGGTTGACCCCGGACTTCGAGATTCTTGAAAGGGCGGATCAGGTATCGATCATCAGACGCCTGCTCTCAAATGATCCGAATGGTTTCTCTAGTGTGGTGTCTGCCGAAAAGGCGTTGGACTCGCTGGACTTTCTATTCCGTGGGCTAGTGCCTGATGAGCAAGTGGCTTCGCTGCTGAAGGATGCTGAAGTAGGTAAGCAACTAGGGGCGCTTTTTTCAGCCTACAAGAAAATCTTGCTCGAACAAAACGCACTCGACTATGGAGCAATTCTTTATTTTTGCGAAACATTGCTCACGACCCGGCCTCGACTCGCAAGACAGCTACGAACCATCTACAAGTACATTTGCGTAGATGAGTTCCAAGATACCAATATTGCGCAGTATCGAATGATGCGGGCATTGGCACCTGACAGAGAGGCCAATATATTCATTGTTGGCGATGATGACCAGATCATCTATCAGTGGAATGGTGCCAGCCCTGCGCGCATCAGCGAGCTGGAGCGCCACTATGACCTCAAGACTATTCAGTTGCCCGAGAATTACCGATGTCCTGCAGAGGTGGTGGATCTCGCCAATGCGCTCATCTCGCACAACGGCGAGCGTGCGGCAGGCAAGAAGCCTCTGAAAGCGATGCGTAGCTTGGCTGAAACATCGCCTATTGCCTTGGAACGGTTTGATGACGAGGTGGATGAAGCTGCATGGGTAGCTGAACAGATCGCCGATCATCTTCGGCGCCACACAGCACCGAATGAGATTGTGGTACTGGCGAGGAATACCAAACTGCTAGAGCGCGTGGGAAATGCGCTTGCGGATATTAATATTGAGGTTCATGTTCAGCGCCGCAAGTCGCAGTTTGACAGTGCCCCTCTTCGCTTGATCGTGTCAGCACTCAAGCTTGTTGCCGTCCGATCTGATGAGCAGATCGCCGCGACGCTCACGAAAGCCCTATCGGATTGTGTTGGATCTTCAATTGAGCCGGATGACCTGACTGCATGGGCGGCACAGACAAATGGTGATTATCTGGCAGCACTCGTATTTCTGGTCTTCAGCCATGCGGCCGTGCCTGAAGAGTTGCGATCAAGCATCAAGGCGCTGAGTGGCGGCAACTATTCTGAGTTCATACGCAAGGTATTTGATTTTTTCGATGCTCAAGAGGCTATCGAACTTTGCCAAGAGGGCAGCGAAGCCTATGCGGACTATTCGGCTGAGCGAGAAATATGGCGTGGCATTGTCCGGGATCTTGGGGGCGACGACAGTGCCTACACCATGTCTTTGGGACAATTTCTCCAGGAACTGGCCTTGGCCAATAAATCGCCGGAAGCTCCTTCATCGGCTGTGCGCTGCCTCACAGTCCATGCTTCCAAAGGGATGGAGTTTAGACACGTATACCTTGTAGGCATGGCGGAAGATCAATTGCCTTCCTTCCAGGCAAAGAAGGCAGGGGACGACAGCCGGGAAATGCAAGAAGAGCGCCGAAATTGCTTTGTCGCGATTACCAGAACGATGGAAACGCTGACGCTCACCTACGCAGATCGATATAATGGCTGGCGAAAAACAAGCTCTAGATTTTTAGACGAAATGGGCTTGTCTGTTAAAGTTATCTGACATGAAAAATATGATTTGCCTGTTGATGACTGGAGATTCCGAATGAAGCTAAACTCGATCCACCTGACCAACTACCGGATGCACGCGGACTTGGAGGTTAAATTTGCACCGGGTTTCAATGTGATCGTCGGTGTCAATGGGAGCGGGAAGACTTCATTGCTGAAGGGAGTGTGCGAGGCTCTCAATGGCCTTGGTCACGGGATTTTTCATGGGTTTCCGCCATTATCAGACACGGGGTCTACCCGTCTGCAAATGGAGCAAATAAACGGGCGATTTCGGTTTGAGTCGCAGTACCCGGTTATTGTCTGCACTCATGGTGAAGCATTCGAATCCGCCATAAAATGGACTTGGACCAAGCCTAATCAGGTTGGCAAAACGGAGCTATCGGGTGATCACCCTGGGAAGGGTTTTCAAAAAATAAATCAACTTGTCGATACATTGGGGGTATCTGAGCCGTTGCCGCTGGTTGCGTTCTATCGTGCAAATCGGCAATGGAATCCACCTCAGTCAAACATGATGCAGGCGGTAACGCAAAAGCACGCGCGACTAGATGGTTATGCAATCTGGTGGGATGCATCGTTGGACGCCACGGGTCTTCAGATTTGGGCCGTCAGCAGGTGTCTGGAGCGATACCAGATTTCGTCCGAGACGGGAAAATCCTTCGATGCCATCCAGGACGATGAACTCGCACTGGTGAATGCCGCCCTGTCCGTCGCAGTCGAGAATGTCAAGGGCTTGCGCTACGACATGAAGCAAAAGAGCTTGCTCGTCGAATGGGCCGCCAGCCCGCACCGGGAGCCGACCGCCTTCGAGAATCTCAGCGACGGCCAACGCGCCGTCATCGCGCTGGTCGCCGACATCGCCCGCCGCATGTGTCTGCTGAACCCTCAACTGGGCGATCAGGTCACGGCCAACACCCCGGGCGTGGTGCTGATCGACGAGCTGGACATGCACCTTCACCCCCATTGGCAGCGCATTCTCACCAATGGCTTGAAGGCGGCGTTCCCATCGCTCCAGTTCATCGTGGCCAGCCACTCGCCGCAGGTGCTGGGTGAACTCCAGCCGAGTGAAATCATCCTGCTGCGCCCGGAGGGCACCACGCACCCGCAGGTGAGCTACGGACTCGACTCCAGCCGCGTGCTCGAAGAAGTCATGGACGCAACCGCCCGCACCCCTGAGGTGGAAAACGCCCTGAGCGAGTTGTTCGCCGCGCTCGAACGCAACGAGCTTCCTGCCGCCCGCACCCAGTTGGCCGCACTCGCCGAACGCGCCCCAGGCATCGCCGAACTCGACGGCGCCCGTGCTTTGCTGAAACGCAAAGAGGTGCTCGGCCGATGAAGCATGTACGCAAGGGCCTGTCGCCCACGGAATTTGAAGACTGGAAGGCACTGGCAAACGCAGACTGGGCACCGACGTACGGCGCTCTGCGCAACCCGGAAAAAGGCGTCCTGCACCAAGCGTTGTTGAACGAACAAGGCTGGGTGTGCTGCTACTGCGGTCGCGGCATCTCCTCGCAAGACAGCCACATCGAGCACTTTCGGCCCCAGGAGCATTTCAGCCACCTGGCGCTGGACTTCGACAACTTGCACGCCTCGTGCATCCGCGAAACCGCACCTGGCGCACCGTTGCACTGCGGTCACGCCAAGTCCGCTGAGTTCGACGAAACCAAGCACCTCTCGCCGCTGGATGCCTCCTGCGAAACCTGGTTCAGCTACACGTTGCAGGGAAAAATCATGGCCACCGACGCACGGGCTGATCACATGGTGAAGTTGCTGCGCCTCGACATCCCGTTCCTGAACAGCCGGCGCGAGGAATCCATCAGGAAAGTCTTCGATCCCGAGTTTCTGGACACGGTGA
>JAAFKB010000077.1 GCA_013299055.1 Sphaerotilus sp. | reverse complement strand
GCTTGTTCTTCAGCGACTCGGGCACCTCGCCGTTGACGATGCGCTGCGCCAGCCCTTCGACGATGGCCGTCTTGCCCACGCCCGGCTCGCCGATCAGCACCGGGTTGTTCTTGGTGCGGCGCTGCAGGACCTGGATGGCACGGCGGATCTCGTCGTCGCGGCCGATCACGGGGTCGAGCTTGCCTTTGCGGGCACGCTCGGTCAGGTCGAGCGTGTACCTCTTCAATGCCTCGCGCTGACCTTCGGCGTCGGCAGAATCGACCGCCTGGCCGCCGCGCACTGCATCCACGGCAGACTCCAGCGCCTTGCGGGTCAGGCCGGCGCTGCGCAGGGCCTGCGCAAAATCGGACTTGGCCTCGGTCAGCGCCAGCAGCACCATCTCGGTGGCGATGAACTGGTCCCCGCGCTTGTTCGCCTCTTTTTCAGCTGCTTGCAGCAATGCCACCAGCTCACGGCCCGGTTGCAGCTCGCCACCGCCCACCATGGCGATGCGGTTCAGCGTGGTTTCCACGGCGTCGTCCAGCGCCTTCAGGTTGACGCCGGCGCGCTGGAGCAGCGTGCGCGGGCCGTCTTCCTGCTGCAGCAGCGCCTTGAGCAGGTGGGCGGGTTCGATGTAGGGATGATCGGCGGCGAGGGCCAGGCTCTGGGCTTCGCCTAGGGCTTGTTGCAGCAGCGTGGTGAGTTTGTCGAGTCGCATGGGGATTCCTTCCGGTTGGAAGAGACTTGAGGCGAACGCTCCCCGTTTTCAAGACCCGACCCCGAAAGCAAAAAAGGACTTCCGTTTCCGGAAGTCCTTCCATGCACTGTCTGGTGGGCCCTGAGTGACTCGAACACTCGACCTACGGATTAAGAGTCCGCTGCTCTACCAACTGAGCTAAGAGCCCGCACTGTTCGAAACAGAATGTACGGTGATGAACCAGTATCTGGTGGTGGGTCCTGAGTGACTCGAACACTCGACCTACGGATTAAGAGTCCGCTGCTCTACCAACTGAGCTAAGAACCCCACGCGCCTGAAGCTTATTGCGTCAAGACCGATACTATAACACGATTTATACGCTTGTGTCAGGCGTTTTGAAGCATTTTGGTGGGTCGTGCGGGACTCGAACCTGCGACCTACGGATTAAAAGTCCGCTGCTCTACCAACTGAGCTAACGACCCTGCACCAGCTGAACTTCCGCGCCACGTCTGCAGCGCAGCCCTAGATTCTAAACCAACCCACCTGCACCTCGTCAAGCCTCGCGCACCAGTTCGAGCGCCTGCGCGGCCAAGGCCATGCCGACACTGGCCGTGACCATGACGCTGGATCCGTAGCCGTGGCAGTTCAGACTGCCATCGACCGCACAGCCGTCCATCGTCTGCGGCGGCAGGCGCACCGCCTCCCGGGAGAACACGCAGCGCACGCCCATGCGGCCTGTCCTCGGTGCGCCGTGCTTGCGCAATTGCTGGCGCAGGCGGGCAAGCAAGGGGTCGTGCGTGACCTCGGCCAGATCGGCCACTTCGATGCACTCCGGCCGCGACTTGCCTCCAGCCGCACCCGCCACCACGAGCGCACGCCCCTGCGCAGTGGCCCAGCATGCCAGCGCAAGCTTGGCAGCGTTCTGGTCGCAGGCATCGACCACGACATCCACCCCGACCGGCAGCAACGCGGGCCAGTTGTCAGGCTCGACAAACGCTTCGACGGCATGTACCGCACAGCCGGGGTGGATGTCGGCGATGCGCGCCTGCAGCGCCAGCACCTTGGCCGCGCCGACCGTGGCGCCCAATGCCTGGATCTGCCGGTTGATGTTCGACTCGGCCACCTGGTCCAGGTCAATGAGCACCAGCGTCGCCACCCCGCAGCGGGCCAGCGCCTCGGCCGCCCATGAGCCCACACCGCCAACGCCCACCACGGCCACCCGGGCTGCCCGCACGCGGTCGTAACCTGCGTCGCCCCAGAGTCGGCGCAGGCCGCCGAAACGCCGCTCCAGATCCGCTGGGAGCGCCTCCGACGGATCAGGCATGCCGCCGTGCAAGTCCATGGTTTCCATTCTGTCGCCGCTCATGCCTGACGCTCCAGTTGCCAGCCGAGAAAGCGCAGACCGAGCACTGCGCCCCCCAGGATCGCCGCCACCGCCACCAAGCTGGTCAACCCAAGCGTGGACAGCCCCGAAAGCCCTTGGCCGAAGGTACAGCCCAGCGCACCCACGCCACCGACGCCCATGCAAGCCGCCCCGCCCAGGTGCCGCGCCAGATCGGCCACGTCGTGGAAGCCTTCCCAACGGAAACTGCGCGTGAGCACCGCCGCCGTCGCCGACCCCGCCAGCATGCCCAGCACCGCCACCAGCCCGGCGCCCACGCGCTGGCTGCTGTCGCTGTAGAACACCAGCCACTCCAGCGTCTGGGCCACCGGCGCCACGAAGGAGAACGACTCCATGCGCCGGGAGCTGGTGGCCAGGAAGGTCGGCTCCAGCGTCAGCGGGTGTTCGGCGACAAAGCCCAGTCGCCCGGTGACCCACCACATCGCCGCCACCAGCAAGCCCGTCCCGATGCCGCCGATCAGCACCTGCGGATGGCGCCCTTCCGGCCGGGCCAGTGCCCACACCGCCAGCCCGCCCCCCACGACCAGCGCGCACACGGCCGCCAGCGTGCCCACTGGCAGCCCTGTGACCAGCGCCAGCAGGCTGGGCAGGTCCTGCGACACCGGTAGCTCGACCGCCAGCCGGTCCACCGTCTGGACCCGCACCACCGCCGTGACGCCGCGCAGCGTCATCCAGCCCGTCAGCCCCATCACCAGCAGCACGACCAGCGACTTCAGGTTGCCGCCCCCCGCCCGCACCAGCGTCTTGCTGCCGCAGCCCGAGGCCAGCACCATGCCAAAGCCGAACAGCAATCCGCCTGCCAGTGCCGAGCCGACCAGCCAGCGCGGCCCGCCCTGCACCGTGTCGCTCGCCTGCACCCAGCCCAGCGCCACCATCGTGTTGAAGCCCGCCACGGCCACCGCCGCCGCCAGCGCCCACATGCGCATGCGGCTCCAGTCGCCCAGATGCACGATGTCGGCCACAGCGCCCATGGTGCAGAAATGGGTCTGCCGCACCAGGAGGCCCAGGGCGAACGCCAGGGCGAAGACCCCCCAGAGTACCTGGGTGGTCAGCTGCTGCACATCCGCGAGGGTCACGAGTACCGGCTCAATTGCACTACTTGATCTGCTTGATGCGCTCGCGGCCCGATTGCGCTGCCTCGGACTGCGGGTAGTTGGCGATCAGCTCTTCCAGCGTCTTGCGCGCGCCCTTGCCGTCCTTCAGCTCGATCTGGCAGTTGGCCAGCGCCAGCAGCGCCTCGGACGCACGCGGATGGTCGGGCGTGGACGTGACCAGGGTGCGGAAGATGGCCATGGCTTCCTTGACCTCGCCCTTGCCATAGAGCGCGTTGCCCAGCCAGTACTGCACATGGCCGTTGTACGCACTCGACGGGAAACGCCGCTGGAAGGCCGACAGCGCCGTCGCCGCATTGGCGAACTCACCCTTGCGCAGGATGCCGATGGCTTCGTCGTAGGCTTTCTTCTCGGGGGCTTCGACCACGGCGTCCTTGCCGTCTAGCGAGACGCGCTGCGGCTCCAGGCGGCGGATGCGGTCGTCGATGGCGGCCACCGCGTCCTTGTGGCGGCGCTGCAGCTCGGCCAGCTCGCGGGCAAGATCCTTGCCGGTCTGCGCGAGCTGCTCGTCGGTGCCCCGCAGCTTGGCCAGCTCGGTGCGCAGGGTCTCCATCTGGGCGTTGAGGTCGAGCAGGCTGCGCTTGAGCACGTTGATCTGCTCGGCCTGCTCGGCCACCACGCCGGCCAGCGCCTTGCGTTCGGCTTCCTCCATCTGCGCCGCCCGCTGGGACTGCTCGAACCGGTTGCGCAGCTCGACGATCGCCTTGCGGGCCTCCTCGTCATCGAACAGACCAGCGCGGGCGGTGGCCGGCCACAGCGCGGCCATGGCCAGCACGGCGGCCGCCGCCAGCGCGGTCAGTGCAGACAGGGTCAGGGGCTGGGGCTGGGCGCGGCGCATCTCAGCGGTCCTTCAGCTCGGCGCGGCGGTTCTTGGCCCAGGCGGCTTCGCCCGTGCCCGCGGCGGCCGGCTTTTCCTTGCCGAAGCTCACGGCCTCGGCCTGGCTGTCCTGCACGCCCAGCAGCGTCAGCGACTTGAGCACGGCTTCGGCACGGCGCTGGCCGAGCGCGAGGTTGTACTCGCGGCCGCCGCGCTCGTCGGTGTGGCCCTCGATGAGCACTCGGCGCTTGCGGTCGGCGCTCAGGCGGCGGGCGTTGCCTTCGACGACCCCGCGGAAGTCGTCCTTGACCACGTAGCTGTCGAAGTCGAAGTAGACGACGCGGCCGGCGGCATTGGCGGCGGCGTCATGGCGGGTGACATCCACCGGGGTGACGGTGGATTGTGGCGCCTGGCCGGTGGTGGCGCCGGTGCTGTTGGCGGCGTTGGCGTTGGTCGCGGCGGCAGCCACCGGGGCCACGCGGTTTTCCACCGGAGCGGGCGGCTCGACACGGGTGTTCGAGGCACAGCCGGACAGCACCAGCAGGGCGGTGCCCACGGTGGACAGCCAGGCGGCGCGGTGTTTCAGGATGGGGGACATGGACAGGACTCCAGGGAAAAGCGATAGGGCACGGGCGGCAGTGGATCAGGTCAGCGGCCGAAGGGGCCCCAGACCGGCTCTCTCACATCCGCCTGTGGCGGACTGAGACGGGCCTTGATGCTGCCGTCCAGCGTGGTGGTCATCAGCAGGTCACGCCCGCCGACGCGGCTGGCATAGATGATGAGCCGGCTGTTGGGTGCGAAGCTCGGGCTTTCGTCGTCGTTGGTGTCGGTGAGTGCGGTGACAGTTCCCGAGGTGAGGTCCATCAGCTGCAATCGGAACTGGCTGCCCCCATTGCGGTTGACGTAGGCCAGGTAGCGGCCGTCGGGACTGAGCGCGGGACTGATGTTGTAGCTGCCGCTGAAGGTGACTCTCTCGGCATTGCCGCCAGAGGCCCCCATGCGGTAGACCTGCGGGCCGCCGCCGCGGTCGCTGACGAAGTAGACCGACTTGCCGTCGGCGGACCACGCGGCTTCGGTGTCGATGCCGGGCGAGGTCGTCAGACGGCGCAGGTTGTCGCCCGCGCGGCCCATGGCGTAGACCTCGGAGTTGCCGTCGCGGGTCAGGGTGACAGCCAGCTGCGATCCGTCGGGCGAAAACGCGGGCGCACTGTTGGAGCCACGGAACTCCGCCACGGTGCGCCGCCGCCCGTTGAGCACGTCCTGCACGTAGACGACGGGCTTGCCGGTCTCGAAGGACACATAGGCCAGCTCGTTGCCCTCGGGCGACCACGCCGGCGAGATGATGGGCTGCGCGCTGCCGAGGGCGGAGCGGGCGCCCTCGCCGTCCGCGTCGGCCACGAACAGGGTGTAGCGCCCGGCTCCCTTGGAGACATAGGCGATGCGGGTCGAGAAGATGCCACGCTCGCCGGTGAGCTTCTGGTAGATGTCGTCGGCGATGCGGTGGGCGGCCAGACGCAGATCCTCCTTGGGCACGGCCAGCGACTGCGCGATCAGCTCCGTGCCCTTGACCACGTCCCACAGCCGGTAGCGCAGGTCATGGCGGCCGTCCGCCAGCCGCGTCACCGTGCCCGCGGCCAGCGCGTCGGCATTGCGGCTGCGCCACTCGGTGAACACCGGGCGCGAGGTCTCGTCGAGGCTGTCCTGTGCCGTGGGCACCAGCTTGAACAGACCACTGCGCTCCAGGTCGGCGCGCACGATCTGCGACACCGGGTGCAGTGTCTTGTCCTCGTCGCGGAAACGGGCGATGGCCACGGGCACCTGCGCAGCGCCGATGCCCGAGATCTCGACCCGGAACTGTGCCGCCGCCGGGAGCACGCCCGCCGCCGCCACACATCCGCCCACCCCGCGCTGCAGGAACAGCCGCCGGTCCACCATCGCATCCGGGTTTGATCGTTGCATTCAAGCCACATTTCAAGGAATCAGTCGTCTATTGCTGCACGCCAAGTGCGCGCCGCACGTCAGACGGGCCCGATTGTAGGCAACAACCCGGCTGCGCCGATAATCGCGCCTCCGCGGCGACCCCGCTCTTCAGAATCGCCTTCGCCCGATCCGATGAAAGCCCTGCTCCAGCGTCTGCGCCGCATCTGGCCTTTTTTTTCCCCGAGCCGGACGGGCTTCATCGTGTCCGCCCTGTGCACGATGGTCGTGGCCGCCACCGAGCCGATGGTGCCCAAGCTGATGCAGTACCTGCTCGATGCCGGCTTCGGCCGAGGCTCGACGGGCATCACGCTATGGCAAGTGCCCGTGGTGATCGTGGGGTTGTTCGCGGTGCGTGGTCTGGCGGGCTATGTCGGGCAGTACAGCCTGGCCTGGGTGGCCTACCGCGGCACGCAGGCCATGCGCGAGGCCCTGTTCCACCGCCTCATGGACGCCCACCCACAGCTCTACGCCACCCACTCCGCCAGCACGCTGACCAACATGGTCGCCCACGAAGTGCAGTCCGGCGCCTTGCAGCTCTCCACCTCCGGGCTGACGCTGCTGCGCGACCTGCTGACGCTCGCGGCGCTGCTGGGCTACCTGCTGTGGATGAACTGGCAGCTCACGCTGTTCGTGGCGGTGCTGTTCCCGGCCGTGGCCTTCGTGATGCGCACCCTCAGCCGCCGCCTGCACCGCCTCACCCTGCAAGGGCAGCAGGCCACGGACGAGCTGGCCTACACGGTGGAGGAAAACGTCCAGGCCTGGCGCGTGGTGCGCATGCACGGCGCGCAGGCCCACCAGACGGCGCGCTTCGCGTCGATGAGCGAGGACATGCGGCGCATCGCGATGAAGTCGGTCGCGGCCGCTGCCACGATGACACCGCTGACGCAGGTGCTCGCCGCCATCGCCCTGTCTGCCGTGATCGTCACCGCGCTGTGGCAGAGCGGCCACGACCACCAGACCGTCGGCGGCTTCGTCGGTTTCGTGATGGCCATGCTGATGCTGGTGGCGCCGATCAAGCGGCTCTCGGAAGTGGCGGTGCCGATCACCCGCGGGCTGGCGGCGCTGGAGCGCGGCATGGCGCTGATCGACGAAGCGCCAGTCGAGCGCGATGGCTCCTTCGATCCGGGCCGTGCGTGTGGCGAGATCCGCTTCGAGCAGGTGGAGGTCACCTTCGGCGGACAGAACGCCCCGGCGTTGCAGGGCGTGAACCTGCACATCCCGGCAGGTCAGGTGGTGGCGCTGGTGGGGCCGTCCGGCGCCGGCAAGACGACGCTCATCAACCTGCTCGCCCGCTTCGTCGAACCGACCGCCGGCACCATCCTGATCGACGGCGCACCGCTGGCCGACTGGCGCGTCACTGCCCTGCGCCAGCAGTTCGCGCTGGTGAGCCAGGATGTCGTGCTCTTCAACGACAGCGTGGCCGCCAACGTCGCGCTGGGACAGCCAGTGGACCGTGCGCGGGTCGAAGCCGCCCTGCGCGCCGCCAACCTGCACGATTTCGCCAGCACCCTGCCCCAGGGCATCGACACCGGTATCGGCCACAACGGCCAGCGCCTGTCCGGCGGGCAGCGCCAGCGGCTGGCGATCGCGCGGGCCATCTACAAGGACGCGCCCATCCTGATCCTCGACGAGGCCACCTCGGCACTGGACTCCGAATCCGAGCGGCTGGTGCAGTCGGCGCTGGAGCGGCTGATGGTCGGGCGCACCGCCATCGTCATCGCCCACCGGCTGTCCACCGTGGAGCGGGCCGACCGGGTGGTGGTGCTGGAGGCCGGGCGCATCGTCCAGCAAGGCACCCACGCCGAACTGCTCGCCAGCGGCGGCTTGTTCGCGCGGCTGCACGCCTTGCAGTTCCAGACCTGATCCAGCACCGATTCCCCACGACACGACCGGAGACGACACCCCATGACCACCCCACCGATCAGCCGCTACCCGGTGCCCGACCTCGCCGACCTGCCCGAGGATCTGCGTGCCCGCGTCCTCGCCGTGCAGGAAAAAGCCGGCTTCGTGCCCAACGTCTTCCTGGCACTGGCGCACCGGCCGGACGAGTGCCGCGCCTTCTTCGCCTACCACGACGCCTTGATGCTGCGGCCCTCCGGACTGAGCAAGGGCGAGAAGGAGATGATCGTGGTGGCCACCTCCGGGGCGAACGGCTGCCTCTATTGCGTGGTGGCCCACGGCGCCATCCTGCGCATCATGGAAAAGAACCCGCTGATCGCCGACCAGGTCGCCGTCAACCACCGCAAGGCCGATCTGACCCCCCGCCAGAAGGCCATGCTCGACTTCGCGCTCCAGGTCTGCCGCGACTCGGCCGCCATCGGCGAGGACGACCATGCCGCGCTGCATGCCCATGGCTTCACCGACGAGGACATCTGGGACATCGGCGGCATCACCGCGTTCTTCGGCCTGTCCAACCGCATGGCCAACCTGATCGGCATGCGGCCCAACGACGAGTTCTTCCTGATGGGCCGCCAGCCCCGCCCTGCGCGCCCCTGAGCTGAACGTCCTGAGAAAGCCCTGATGCTCGCCATCGACACGATCCGCTGGCGCCCGGCATGAGCAGCGACCTCGCCCCCCACTACCCTCTTGCCCCCCTTCCCGACCCAGGAGCCCCCTGACATGGCCGAACTGCCTGATCGCCACCTCGACCTGGGCTGCGGCAAACGCCCGCGCAACCCCTATGGCCGCACGCAGGTCTGCGGCGTCGACGTGCGGGCGCTGCAGCCCGACGACCTGTCGGACCCGTCGATCGACTACCGCGTCGCCAACGTGGTGCTCGACCCGATCCCGTGGGCCGACGGCCACTTCGGCTCGGTCTCGGCTTTCGACTTCATCGAGCATGTACCCCGCCTGATCGTCGCGCCGGACGGGCGCCACACGCTGTTCCCGTTCGTGCGGCTGATGGACGAGGTGCACCGGGTGCTGGCGCCGGGGGGGCGGTTCTATGCGCTGACGCCGGCCTACCCGAGCCCGCAGGCGTTCCAGGACCCGACCCACGTCAACATCATCACCGACCAGACCCACACGTATTTCTGCGGCGCGAGCCCGCTCGGCCGGATCTACGGCTTCCACGGCCACTTCGAGGTGCGACGGGTCGCCTGGGTCGATCAGACCCGCCATTTCACCGCCCAGTCCCTCGCCCCGCGCCCGGCACGTCCGGCGCTCGCACGCCGCATGGCCCATGCGCTGCGCGACACGGTGCGCCGCTGGCGGGGCCGGCCGACCCACGCGCCGCAGGTCTACCTGCTGTGGGAACTCGAAGCCGTCAAACCGTGAATGCGTGAACTCGCCCGCCTGAATGACCGCTCCTTCGACCCCCCTCGTCACCATCCTGTTCCTCGCCTACCAGCAGGCGCAGTGGGCCCGGGCCTCCGCCGAAGCCTGTCTGGCGCAGACCGGCGGCCCCTTTGAGGTCATCCTGTCCGACGACCACTCGACCGACGGCACCTTCGAGATCCTGCAGCAGGTCGCCGCCGACTACCGAGGCCCGCACCAGGTCCGCGTGCGCCGCTCAGCCGCCAACGTCGGCATCGGGCAGCACTACAACGACCTGGTCGGGCTGGCACGCGGCGAGCTGCTGGTGACGATGGCGGCCGATGACTTTTCGGTGCCTGACCGGGTGGCGCGCCAGCTTGCGGCGTGGGAGGCGACCGGCCGGCGCGCCGACCTGATCGCCAGCCACGTGATCGACATGGACCCGGACGGCGGGCTGCACGGGGTCATCCGCGTGGACGACCTGGGCGACTGGCCGACAGTGACCGCGTGGGCAGCGCGGCGGCCGTACATCATCGGCGCGACCCACGCGTTCACCCGGCGCCTGATGACACGCTTCGACCCGCTGGATGCGCAGGTGTTCTACGAGGACCAGGTCATGGTCTTCCGCGCCATCGCGGGCGGCGGGGCGGTCACGGTGGACGCTCCGCTGGTGCATTACCGGCGTGGCGGCACGTCGGCCCGCCCCGACTTCGAGAACCCCGAAGCCCGCAAGCGGTGGACGCAGCGCCAGCGGCGGCGGGAACTGGCGGGGGTGCGGCAGTTGCTGGCCGACGCGGCGAGGGTCGGCTGCAGCGAGCTGATGAGCCGCCACCTTGGGGGCGAGCTGCACCGCACCACCTACCTGTACGCCCTCGACGACACCACCACCGACGCCGAACGGTGGCGGCTTGCGTTCGACACCCGCGAGCTGCCGTTCGGGTGGCGTCTGCGCAAGGCGCTGCACCTGATCTACCCGACGCCGACCCGGGCGATCCAGTGGCTGCAGCGCATGAGTCGGCGGCTGCGGCGATCGGGGGCGAAGCCGGCAGGCGGTCGACACTGAACGGCCGCGCAACGCGCCGTCCTCCCGCCTCTACAGCAGCACGATGTCGTACTGCTCCGGATTCACCGACGCATCCGCCTGCAACGAGATCGGCTTGCCGATGAAGTCGCTCAGACCCGCCAGGTGCGTGCTCTCCTCGTCGAGCAGCATCTCCACGACCGCCGACGACGCGATGACGCGGAACTCCTTCGGGTTGAACTGCCGCGCCTCGCGCAGGATCTCGCGCAGGATGTCGTAGCAGACCGAGCGCGGCGTCTTGACCTGACCGCGCCCGCCACAGGTCGGACACGGCTGGCAGAGCATGTGCGCCAGCGACTCGCGGGTGCGCTTGCGCGTCATCTCGACGAGACCGAGCTGCGTGAAGCCGCTGATCGTGATCTTGGTGCGGTCGCGGGCGAGCTGCTTGCGCAGCTCCGACAGCACCTGCTCCTGGTGGTCGACCCGGGTCATGTCGATGAAGTCGAGGATGATGATCCCGCCCAGGTTGCGCAGACGGAGCTGCCGCGCGATCGCCTGCGAGGCTTCCAGGTTGGTCTTGAAGATCGTGTCGTCGAAGTTGCGCGCCCCGACGTAGCCGCCCGTGTTCACGTCGATGGTGGTGAGCGCCTCGGTCTGGTCGATGACGAGGTAGCCGCCCGACTTCAGATCGACGCGCCGGGCCAGTGCCTTCTCGATCTCCTGGTCGATGCTGAACAGGTCGAAGATCGGCCGCTCGCCCTTGTAGTGCTGCAGGCGGTTCACCGAACTGGGCGTGAACTGCTGGCCGAAGCTGCGCAGTGCCTCGAACTGCATCCCGGAATCGATGCGGATGGTCGCGGTGCGCTCGTCCACCAGATCGCGCAGCACACGCTGGACCAGGTTCAGGTCTTCGTGCAGCAGCGAGCCAGGGGGGGATTTCAGGGCTGCGGCACGGATCGTGACCCAGGTCTTGCGCAGGTAGGCGATGTCCTCGGCGAGCTGGTCGTCGGTGGCGTCCTCGGCGTTGGTGCGCAGGATGAACCCCCCGCCGCCGCCCGTCTCCCGGTTGCCGACGAGCACGCCCATGCGCTGGCGCAGCTGCTCGCGCAGCTCGTGCGAGCCGATCTTCTGCGAGATGCCGATGTGGTCGTCCTGCGGCAGATGCACCAGCAAGCGCCCGGCCACGCTGACCTGGGTGGACAGCCGCGCGCCCTTGGTGCCGATGGGATCCTTGATGACCTGCACCACCAGCGTCTGGCCCTCGTAGACCAGTTTCTCGATCGGCGGCATGGGACTGTCGCCGCCATGGTGGCCTCGCCCCGTCTGGCCCGCCACCTGCACATCGGCGACGTGCAGGAAGGCGGCACGCTCCAGCCCGATGTCGATGAAGGCACTCTGCATGCCGGGCAGCACCCGCGCCACCTTGCCCGCGTAGATGTTGCCGACGAGACCGCGCTCCAGCGTGCGCTCGACGTGCAGTTCCTGCACTGCGCCGTGTTCGACGAGGGCCACGCGCGTCTCCTGCGGCGACCAGTTCACCAAGATGTCTTGCATGGAACTTTTCGGTTTTCTTGTGGATTCAGAGGGACCAGCCCACGTCCCGCAGCAGCCGGGCCGTCTCGAACAGGGGCAGTCCCATGATGCCCGAATAACTGCCGCCGATCCGCTCGACCCAGGCTGCCGCGCCGCTCTGGATGGCATAAGCGCCGGCCTTGCCCATCGGCTCGCCGGTGGCGACGTAGGCGGCGATGCGCTCGGCGTCGATCGGGGCGAAGCGGACCCGCGAGACGCTCAGGCCGCAGCGCACGGTGTCGCCGTCCTGCAAGGCCACGGCGGTCAGCACACGGTGCTCCTGTCCCGCCAGCGCGGCGAGCATCGCGCATGCCTCGTCCGCATCCGCCGGCTTGCCCAGGATGCGCCGCCCGAGTGCCACCGTCGTGTCCGCACACAGGATCGGCGCGGCGGGCAACTTCAGGCGCAGGCGGCGGGCGTGGGCGGCGTCGAGCTTGTTGCGGGTGACGCGCTGCACGTAGGTCTGCGGCGCTTCGTTCGGCCGCACGGTTTCGAGCGCCTCGGCATCCTCGTCCGGGGTGGGCAGCAGCAGCTCGTGCCGCACGCCGATCTGGTCGAGCAACTGGCGGCGGCGCGGGCTTTGCGAGGCGAGGTAGATCCAGCGGGTCATCGTCGGCTCGGCGGGATCAGCGCCGGTTCATTCGCGGTGGTAAGGGTGGCCGACCGTGACCGACCACGCCCGGTAGAGCGCCTCGGCCAGCATCACGCGCACGAAGGCGTGCGGCAAGGTGAGGTCCGACAGGCGCAGCAGCTCGTCGGCGCCGCTGCGCAGGGCGGGGTCGAGTCCGTCGGGTCCGCCGATGACCAGCGCCACGTCACGGCCATCGTGCTGCCAGGCCGTCAACCGCTCGGCCAGCGCCACGGTGGTGACGCGGGTGCCGCGCTCGTCCAGCACGACGCGGCGCACGCCCTTGGGCAACGCCGCCTCGATGCGGACCCGCTCGGCCGCCATCAGCGCCTCGACCGGCTTGCCGCTGGTGCGCGGCTCGGTCTTGACCGCCTTGAGTTCGAGACGGCAGTCTGGTGGAAAACGCTTGGCGTAGTCCGCGTAGGCCGTCTCTGCCCACTCCGGCATCTTCTGGCCGACCGCGACGAGGTGGAGCTTCAAGGGCCGACGCAGCTCAAGTGCGCTTGGCGGGCGCAGCCTTTTTGCGGGTGCCGGGCTTGCGCTCGCGGTCGGGCGCGTTGACCACGATGGTCTTGAGCTTCGGAGTTGCAGTGGCCGTTGCACCGGTGGCCGTCTTGCGGGCCGGGGCCTTGCGGGCGGAGGTGCCCGTGCCCGTGCCGGTGGTCGCTGCGGTCTTGCGTGCCGGTGCCTTCTTGGCCACCGGCTTCTTCAGGTCCGCAGCCGCTTCCGATGCCGACGACGAACGCTTGCGCGGCGCGGCCTTGCGGGCGGGTGCCGCCGGGGCGTCGTCCTCGTCTTCGTCCTCGTCGCGCGAAGCCTTGACCAGCCCCTGCGTGGCGCTGGCGAGCTTCAGGCGCACCGGCTTGCCGCCCCAGATCTCTTCGAGGTGGTAGTACTGGCGGATGGCGGGTTGCATCACGTGCACCACGGCCGCGCCGCAGTCCACGATGATCCATTCCCCGTTGTCTTCGCCCTCGACGCTCAGGACGTCGCCGCCCAGCGACTTGACCTTCTCGCGCACGCTGGCGGCGAGCGACTTGGTCTGCCGGTTGCTCGTGCCGGAGGCGATGACGACGCGCTCGAACATCGCCGAGAGGTGTTCGGTGTTGAAGACCACGATGTCTTGGGCCTTCACATCTTCGAGTCCATCGACGATGGTGCGTTGCAGCTTGCGGATGTCCATTCAGCGCCGTTCTTGTTCCAGAGGATTCAGGATTGAGGAGAAAAACCAGGGTGTGGATGGTGGGGCCGGTACAGCCCGTGGCGATCAATATAGCGCGCCACGTCGGGCGCCACCATCCGGGGCGCCAGTGAAAGGGCCGGCTCGCCTGCGGCCAACCGGGTTCTCAGCTCTGTCGAAGACACCGCCATCGACGGCATGTCGAGTGCCACGATGCGGTGTCCGGTGTTCAGTAGTTCAGTCGGGGCCTGCACGGGAACGCCTGCGCGCCCCGCCACCGCCAGCGTCACCCGCTGCAGCACATCGGCCCAGCCATGCCAGGTGCAGAAGCCCGCCAGCTGGTCCTGCCCGATGACCAGAAACCAGCGGGCCGGGTGTGTTTCGCGCTGCTGCAGCAGTGTCACGGTGTCCAGCGTGTAGCTCGGACCGGGCCGTTCGACCTCGCACTTTTCGAGCACGAAAGCGGGATTGTCGCCGATTGCCAGCCCGACCATCGCTGCGCGGTGTTCGGCGGGCGCCAGACGGCGGGTTTTCTGCCACGGTTGACCAGCCGGGATCCAGCGCAACTCGTCCAGCGCGAGCTGCTGCAGGGCGGTGTCGGCGAGTGCGCGGTGGGCCGTGTGGACCGGGTCGAAGCTCCCGCCGTACAGCCCGATGCGCCGCAGTTCAGTGGCCATCGCCACCCGCGTCCGACATGCCCAGCCAGTCACGCGGGCGCAGGAAATCGCTGTAGAGCCGCGCCTCCGGTGTTCCCGGCTCGGGCGCCCACTGGTAGCGCCAGGTCACCTGCGGCGGCATCGACATCAGGATCGATTCGGTGCGTCCACCCGACTGCAGCCCGAACAGGGTGCCCCGATCCCAGACGAGGTTGAACTCGACGTAGCGCCCGCGCCGGTACGCCTGGAAATCGCGCTCGCGCTCGCCATAAGGCGTGTCACGTCGGCGCTGCGCGATGGGCAGCCAGCCCTTGAGCAGCGCGTCGCCCACGTCCTTGAGCATCGCGAAGCTGCCCTGCGCACCGAGCGCCGAGAAGTCGTCGAAGAAGATGCCGCCGATGCCACGTGGCTCGTTGCGGTGCTTCAGGAAGAAATACTCGTCGCACCAGGTCTTGAAGCGCGGGTAGAGCGCCGGGTCATGCGGGTCGAGAGCGTCGCGGCAGGTGCGGTGGAAGTGGACCGCGTCCTCCTCGAACCCGTAGTACGGCGTCAGGTCCATGCCGCCGCCAAACCAGCGCACGGTCTGGCCAGCCAGCGGGCCGTCGGGGGGCGTGGCCGACAGCATCCGCACGTTCATGTGGACCGTCGGCACATAGGGGTTGCGCGGGTGGAAGACGAGCGACACACCCATCGCCTCGAAGGGCGCGCCAGCGAGTTCCGGCCGGTGCTGCGTGGCCGAGCCGGGCAGCGCCGTGCCGCGCACCTGCGAGAACGCACAGCCACCACGCTCCAGCAGCCCGCCGTTCTCGATCAGCCGCGTGATGCCGGCGCCTTCGAGCTTGCCGCCAGGTGGGCGCTCCCAGGCGTCGGTGATGAACGTCTGCCCGTCCTCGGCTCCCACGGCGTCGCAGATCGACTGCTGCAGGCCCGTCAGGTAGGCCCGGACCTCGGCGTTGCGCAACCCGTCCACGGCATCAACCCGGCTGGGGGCCGTGGCTGGTGCCCGTGCCCGTGCGCTTGATGGCGCGGTAGCCGATGTCATGGCGGTACTGCATGCCGGCGTACTGGATGCGCTGTGCGGCGTCATAGGCGCGCTGCTGGGCGCTGCGCACCGAATCACCCAGCGCGGTCACGCACAGCACCCGACCACCGCTGGTCACGACCCCACCGGCCGCACCCGTCGCGGTGCCCGCATGGAAGACCTTGCAGTCCTCGGTTTCCGCCGGCAGGCCGCGGATGGCGTCACCCTTCCTCGGGTCCAGCGGGTAGCCGGAAGCCGCCATGACCACCCCCAGCGCGACCCGGCGGTCCCAGTCCAGCGTCACCTGGTCGAGCGTGCCGTCGGTGGCGTGCTGCAGCACCTGCAGGAAGTCGCTCTTGAGCCGCATCATGATGGGCTGCGTCTCCGGGTCGCCCATGCGGGTGTTGAACTCCAGCGTCTTC
>JAAFKB010000076.1 GCA_013299055.1 Sphaerotilus sp. | reverse complement strand
GACCATCAAGGCGCTCGGCTGGCCGATGGTGATGAACGTGGTGATCCACCGCCTCAACATCGACCACATCGACCGCATCATCGCGATGGCCGACGCGCTCGGCGCCGAGTACCTGGAGCTGGCGAACGCGCAGTACTACTCCTGGGCGCACCTGAACCGCGACCACCTGCTGCCGACGAGCGAGCAGATCCGCCGCGCAGAACGCATCACCGACGCCTGGCGTGTCAAGGTGGCCGACCGGATGAAGCTGTTCTTCGTCGCCCCGGACTACCACGAGGGCAAGCCCAAGAAGTGCATGAACGGCTGGGGCAACATCTTCCTGACGATCTCGCCGGATGGCACCGCGCTGCCGTGCCACACCGCGAAGATGCTGCCGGGTCTCGCCTTTCCGAACGTGCGCGAGCACGACATCCGCTCGATCTGGCAGGACAGCGAAGGCTTCAACCGCTACCGGGGCACCGGCTGGATGAAGGGTGCCTGCGTCACCTGTCCGGACAAGGAGAAGGATCTGGGGGGCTGCCGCTGTCAGGCGTTCCTGCTGGCGGGTGATCCGGCGGCGACCGATCCGGTCTGCCCGAAGAGCGAGCGCCATGGCGTCGTGCAGACGGCAGTGGCGGTGGTCGATGCGGGGGGGATGCCGGAGCGGCCGCTGGTGTTCCGAGACCGGCGGGCCTCGCTGGCGCTGGGGTCGGGCTGAGAAGGCCCACAATGGCGCGATGCCACGCTCCAGTCTGCCCATGCCGCCCGCACTCGACCTCGCTGCGCATCTCGCCCTCGTCGGCCAGGAGGTGGGCGTCTCGTCCTGGCACCTGATCGACCAGACCCGCATCGACGCCTTCGCCCACGCGACGGACGATCACCAGTTCATCCACGTCGATCCCGACCGCGCCCGCGCCGAGACCCCCTTTGGCGGCACCATCGCGCACGGCCTGCTGACGCTGTCGATGCTGCCGGCGATGGTCTACGAGACGATGCCGCGTCTGGCGGGGGAGCGGATGGGCATCAACTACGGCTTCAACGCGGTGCGCTTCGTGGCGCCGGTGCGGGCTGGGCGGCGGATCCGCGCCCGCTTCGTGCTGCAGGCGATGGCCGAGCGCGAGCCAGGCCAGTGGCTGCGCACGACCGGGGTGACGGTCGAGATCGAGGCAGAGGCGCGGCCGGCGCTGGTGGCGCAGTGGCTGGGGCTGTCGGTGCTGTAGTGGTTTTCAGGCACTGAGACAATGCGCCCTTCACTCCCTGGACCCCCATGTCATTCGCTTCCCTCGGCCTGAACCCGGCGCTGCTGCGCGCCGTCCGCGCACTCGGCCTCACCGCGCCGACGCCCATCCAGGCCCAGGCCATCCCCGCTGCGGTCTCGGGCGCCGACGTGCAGGGCGCCGCGCAGACCGGCTCGGGCAAGACGCTGGCGTTCGCGCTGCCGCTGCTGCAGCAGGACTTGGCGGTGGCGCGGGCCTGGCCGCGCGCGCCGCACGGGCTGGTGCTGGTGCCGACCCGCGAGCTGGCGATCCAGGTTGGTGAGGTGCTGCGTGAACTGGCGCGCCTGTTGCCGGACCCGCCACGGGTGGCGGTGCTGTTCGGCGGGGTGTCGATCAATCCGCAGATGATGGGCCTGCGCGGCGGCACGGAACTCGTCGTCGCCACGCCTGGCCGCCTGCTCGATCTGGTGGACCACAACGCCCTGCGGCTCGACGCGGTGCGCACGCTGGTGCTGGACGAAGCCGATCGGCTGCTGGACCTGGGGTTCGCGGACGAGCTGAGCCGCGTGCTGGCGCTGCTGCCGATGCGGCGGCAGAACCTGCTGTTCTCGGCGACGTTTCCCGAGGCGGTGCAGGCGCTGGCCGACGGGCTGCTGCGGGAGCCGGCGCGCATCGACATCGGTGCCGCGCTGGCCGAGGCTGGTGGCGACGAGACCCACCCCGACATCGTGGAGCGTGCCATCGCCCTGGATGCGGGCCGGCGCACGGGCGTGCTGCGCTACCTCATCAAGGAAGGCGGCTGGGACCGCGTGCTGGTGTTCGTGGCGACCCGCTACGCGACCGAGCTGCTCGCGCACAAGCTGGGTCGCGAGGGGGTCGACGCGGCGGCGCTGCACGGCGAGCTGAGCCAGGGCACGCGGGCCGAGGTGCTCGACGCCTTCCGCGCGGGCCGCATCCGGGTGCTGGTGGTGACGGACCTGGCAGCGCGTGGCCTCGACATCCCGCGCCTGCCGGCGGTGGTCAACTTCGACCTGCCGCGCTCGGCCGACGACTACACCCACCGCGTGGGCCGCACTGGCCGCGCCGGCGCGCCGGGCACGGCGGTGAGCTTCATCACGGCGGCGACCGAGGCGCATTTCCGGCTGATCGAGAAGCGCCAGGGGCGGCGCATCGCACGCGAGCAGATCCCCGGCTACGAGCAGGTCGAGACCGCCACGCCCGACCAGGCGGCCGGCGGCATCAAGGGCCACCGCATGAGCAAGAAGGACAAGCTGCGGGCCGCTGCCGCCGCGGCGAATCTCCAGCGCGCATCCGAAGAAGACTGACTGGCCGATCAGCCCGGGTTCTGCTGCCGCAGCCGCCGGGCGGCATCCTCGTCCCGTGCGTCCTCGATCTCGCGCACGACGCCGCGCACATCCACCGGCCCGCGGGCGTGCATGAAACGCCCCGTCAGCGGCGTCTCGGTGCGCAGCAGACCGCGCTCGTACAAGGCCCACAGCTCATGCCCGTAGTCGCTGCGCAGCAGTTCCGGGGCGAAGCGGCCGAAGAAGTTGCGCAGGTTCTCCACATCGCGCAGCAGCATGCGCTTGGCATGGTTGTTGCCCGCAGCGTCCACTGCCTGCGGCAGGTCGATGATGACCGGCCCGTCCGCGCCGAGCAGGATGTTGAACTCGGACAGATCGCCGTGGACCACCCCCGCGCTGCAGAGCATGCGCACCACCTCGGCGATCAGCGTGGCGTGCTGGCGGCGGGCCTCTGCGGGGGTGAACTCGACATCGTTGAGGCGCGGGGCCGCGTCCCCCTGTTCGTCCGTGACCAGCTCCATCAGCAGCACGCCGTCGAGGAACAGGTGCGGCTTCGGCACGCGCACCCCCGCGGCGGCGAGGCGGTAGAGCGCATCGACCTCGGCGCTCTGCCATGCGGCTTCCGTGGCCTCGCGGCCGAAGCGCGTGCCCTTGGCCATGGCGCGGGCCTGGCGGGTGTTCTTGACCTTGCGGTTCTCGGTGTAGTCCACGGCCTGGCGGAAGCTGCGGTTCGTCGCTTCCTTGTAGACCTTGGCGCAGCGGGTCTCGTCGCCGCTGCGCACGACGTAGACGGTGGCCTCCTTGCCGCTCATCAACTGGCGCACGACCGTGTCGATGAGTCCTTCCTCGACCAGTGTCTGTAGTCTGCTGGGTGTTTTCATCGCTGGATTTTGCGCTACGTGCGCCAAAGGCGCCGCAGCACCTCGGCGGCCCAGTCGGTGAGGGCCTGACCATCCCACGGTTCCGCCAGGGTGTACTCGTCGCCGTCGATCACGGCGCTGTGGGTCAGCGTGGCGTGCCCGTCCACGCACAACGTGACCCAGCCGCGTTCACCGGCGTCCCACTCGAACTGGACCGCGCCGTCGGGCTGGACCTCGATCTCGGCGGGTGGCCAGGCGGGTTCGGCGCCCAGCAGCGCGAGCAGGCGCTCGGCTTCGGCCTGCGTGGCAGGGGTGGGGGGTGTCCACGGCCGGTCGGTGCCGAGGAGGCGGGCTTCATGGAGCGCGGTGGCGAGTGCTTCGAATGGCATGCAGCGTAGGATATCCCCATGCGCCGGCACGTCGCCGGCTCATGCACTCACCCTGAACCCACCTGTACCCACCGGAGATCACCATGCCAAAAGGCCAGCGCAGCAGCAAGGAAGCCAAGAAACCGAAGAAGGACACGTCGCCGCCCAAGCCGATGTCCCTGGACCCGGTGCGGCCGACGGTCACGACCGTGGTGCCGGATCGCTCGAAGAAGAAGGCGTGACCTCGGCCCGCAGCGCCTTCAGCAGCCGCTGACCCGCTCGGGCATTGACCTCGTGGCCCAGGCGGGTCTGTTCGATGCGGATGGCTGTCTTGCTGCGGTCACCGAGCATGCCGTCGATCTCGCCGATGTCGTGCCCGCGTGCCGTCAGCAGCGTCTGCACCTCGCGGCGCTCGGCGCGGGACAGTCCGGCGTCGTCGGTCGGCCACGGCGTGGAGAACGGCCCGCCTCCACGCAGGCGATCCGACAGGTGCGCGATCGCCAGCCCGTAGCTCTCGGCGGCGTTGTAGCTGTAGAGCGCATCGAAGTTGCGCGTCACCAGGAATGCCGGCCCGTTCGCCCCCGCTGGCGTCATCAGCCCGGCGGGTTCTGTGCCCGCTGGCAAGGGGTTGCCATCGGCGAGTCGCAACCCGGCGGCGGCCCATGCGCTCAGCGGCTGGCGAACCTTGCGGCCTTGTCCGGCGACAGAAAACCCCGCCGGCAGCCGCACCTCCCAGCCCCACACCCGCCCGTCCTGCCAGCCCGCCTTGGCGAGGAAATTGGCGGTCGAGCCCAGCGCGTCCGGCACGCTGTCCATCAGGTCGCGCCGGCCATCCCCATCGAAATCCACCGCCAGCCGCTCGAAGGTGCTCGGCATGAACTGCGTGTGCCCGAAGGCGCCCGCCCACGAGCCGACCAGCCGCTCCGGCGTGATGTGCCCGGCCTGCAGGATGCGCAGCGTGGCGAACAGCTCGCCCCGGAAATAGGCCTGCCGCCGCCCGAGGCACGACAGCGTGCCGAGCGCCTGCACCAGAGGGTACTTGCCGAAGGTCTGCCCGAAGTTGCTCTCCACGCCCCACACCGCGACCACCGTGGCCGGATCGACGCGGTAATGCTCCTGCACCTGTGCGAGCACGGCGGCGTGCTGCACGAGCAAGGCGCGGCCTTGTTCGACCCGTTCCTCGTCCACCAGCCCGGCGAGGTAGTCCCAGATCGGCGTCCTGAACTCGGGCTGGAAGTTCAGCTTGTCGATCACGGTCAGGTCGGCCGACAGCCCCTGGGTGTGGCGCTCGAAGGTCTCGCCGCGCACGCCCGCCGCCAGCGCGGCGGGCTGGAGGTCGGCCAGACAGCGGGAGAACCCGTCCGTCTGCGCCTGGACTGGCGAGAGCGCACAGGCCAGTGCCAGGGCCAAGGTGACGCCCAGAGGGGTTGGATGGACGTGGAAGGTCATGGTCGGGTTCAGCGTTCGCGGAAGGATTCGTCGAGCGTGCGGATGATGGGATAGAGGAAGTACGAGATCACCCGCCGCTGCCCGGTGATGACCTCGCCGCTCATCGTCATGCCGGGCAGCAGGCGTGGCGGTTCCTTCAGCCCGTCGAGCTGCGTGTCTTCGAGGGTGATGCGGGCGAGGTAGTAGTAATCCGTGCCGCCCAGTGCACCTTGCCGGCTGAAGGCGTCGGCGCTGACACTGGTGACGCGGCCGGTGGCGGTGCCGTGTTTCTGGAAGGGATAGGCGTCGATCTTGAGGCGCGCCATGTCGCCGGCGCGGATCTCGGCGATGTCCGCGGGGCGGATCTCGACTTCGGCCTCCAGTGTCTGGCCGATCGGCACCAGCGTCAGCAGCGGCTCGGACTCGCGCACCACCGCCCCCACCGAGACCTTGCCGATCTCCAGCACCACCGCGTCCTGCTGCGCCACCAGCGTGACCAGCGACGAGCGCAGCTTGGCCTTGTTCGCCTGCTCGATGACCTCGTCGCGCTCCTGCACGGTGGTGGAGAGCTTTTCCATCGCCTCCTGCCGCCACGCCTTGCCGAAGGTGGTGCGCTCGGCCTCGACGGCGGCGATCTCGCGCAGGATCTCCTGCTCGCGGTTGATGGCCTGCGTGCGGTCACGCTGGACTTCGAGCCGCTTGTCCTGGATCTCCAGCCGCTGCGCCCGCGAGACGAACTGGCTGTTCTCCAGATCGGTCTGCATCTTCTCCAGCTCCTCCAGCGCCGCGACTCGCTTGGCCAGCGCAGTCTGGTCCTGGCGGTTCGTCTCCAGCGTGGCCTTCAGGCGGGCGATGCCTTCGTCGAACTGGCGCATCCGGGCGGCGAACGTGGCCTGCCGCTCGGCCAGCAGCTGCGACTGCAGGGCGCGCTGGCCGGTGTCGGTGGTGGCGCTGCGGGCACCGGGCGTCGGCGTGCGGGTGCCGTCCACTTCGCGTTGCAGGCGCTGGGATTGCAGGGTCAGCGTCTCGCGGCGCGAGTCGAGCTGGCGGGCGTCCGAGCCGGCGAAGGTCTGGTCGAGCGTGGCCAGCACCTCGCCCTTGCGCACGACCTGCCCGACCCGCACATGCAGGCTGCGCAGCACGCCGCCTTCCAGCGGACGCACGGTGAGGTTGGCGACCGGCGTGACCAGCCGGCCGGTGCCGGTGACGAGGCGGTCGATCTGCGACACGCTGGCCCAGGTGATGGCACTGGCGAGGAGGGCCAGCAGCGCGTACAGGGTCCAGCGGCCGCTGGCGGGCGGCTCCTGCAGCTCGATGGCGCGGGCAGCGGGGGCGAAGTCGCGCAGGAGCTGGTCGACCTGCGCGGGGCGGGCGACCGGGGCGGAGGATGGAGTCGTCGTCATCGTGGTCGGCGTCGTCATGTCACACGCTCTGCATCTGCTGGCGCCACAGCAGCTGGTAGATCTCGCAACGCTTGACCAGCTCCTCGTGGCGGCCGGCGTCCACGATCAGGCCGCGGTTGAGCACCATGATCGCGTCAGCCTTCACCAGCGTGGACAGGCGGTGTGACACGATGAGCACGGTGCGGCCAGCGGCGATCTGGCCGAGGTTGCGCAGGAAGATGGCCTCGGATTCGGGGTCGAGCGCGCTGGCCGCTTCATCCAGGATCAGGATGCGCGGCTGCAGCAGCATGGCCCGCGCGATCGCCAGCCGCTGGCGCTGGCCGCCGGAGAGGTTGGTGGCGTTTTCCTCCAGCAGCGTGTCGTAGCCTTGCGCCAGGCGCTCGATGAACTCGTCGGCGCCGGCGATGCGGGCCGCTTCGACGATTTCCTCCAGCGACGCGCCCGGCTTGGCGATGGCGATGTTCTCGCGCACCGTGCCGCGGAAGAGGAAGTTCTCCTGCAGCACCACGCCGATGCTGCGGCGCAGGTGGGCGAGGTCGATCTCGCGGCTGTCGACACCGTCGAAGCGGATCACGCCTTCCTGCACCGGGTACAGGCCCTGGATCAGCCGCGTCAGCGTCGTCTTGCCCGAGCCGCTGCGCCCGACCACGCCGACCACCTTGCCCGCCGGCAGCGTGAAGCTGAGCCGGTCCAGCGACGGCGGGGCGTTCGGCGCATAGCGGAAGGTCACGCCGTCGAACTCGATCTTGCCCGTCAGCACTGGCTCCAGCCCCCCGGAGGCGCGCATGCCTTCCGCCGGCCGGTTCATGATCTCGCCGAGCATCTTCACGGACAGTGCCGTCTCCTGGTACTCATGCACCAGCGCCACGATCTGCACCAGCGGCGCGACGACCCGGCCCGACAGCATCTGGAACGCGATCAGCGCGCCCACCGTCATCGTCTGGTCGAACACCGCGTGCGCGCCGACGGCGATCACCGCCACCGGCATCAGCTTCTCCAGAAACCCCATCACCGCCTGCGCGGTCATCGAGATGCGGCCGACCTTGAAGTGCAGGCCGATGGTGCGGGCCGAGCGTTCCTCCCAGTCGCGGCGGCGCTGCGGCTCGATCGCCATCGACTTGACGGTGCGCATGCCCTGGATGGTCTCGACCAGCATCGCCTGGCGGTCGCCGTCGGCGGTATAGAGCGCCTGCAGCCGCGCCCGGAACGCCGGGATCAGCGCGAACACCACCGCGCCGATCGCCAGCGCGAAGGCCACGACGATGCCGGTGAGCGTCGGCGAGTAGAAGAACAGCATCGGCAGGAACACGATCAGCACGCTGGCGTCGAGCAGCGTGAAGAACAGGCGGCCGGTCAGGAACTGGCGGATCTTCTCGCCTTGCTGCATGTGGCGGGTGATGACGCCCGCGGTGCCGGTGTCGAAGAAGGTGATCGGCAGCTTCAGCAGGTGCGCGAAGGTCTTGCGCGCGAGCTGCATGTCGATCCGGTTGGTCGCGTGCAGCAGGTGGTTCTGGCGCAGATAGGTGAAGATGGCTTCGAACAGCAGCGCCAGCACGATGCCCGCCGTCATCACGTACAGCGTCGAGTAGCCCCGGTGGACGATCACCTTGTCCACCACGAGCTGCGTGAAGATCGGCATGGCGAGTGCCAGCACATGCAGCACCAGCGCGCTCACGGCCACGTCGCGCAGCAGGTGGCGCTGGCGCAGCATCTCCGGGATGAACCAGCGCAGGCCGAACGGCTGGTGCTCGTCGCTCAGGGCGTATTCGCGCTTCACCAGGATGACATCACCGGACCAGGCGGCCTCGAAGCGGTCCTTGTCCAGCAGGAAGATGGCGTTGGCGGGTTGCGCCAGCGGGTCGAGCACCGCCACGGCCGGTCCCTCGGTCGTCTCCTTGCGCGCCACGATCACCACGAAATGCCCGTTCGACAGCACCGCGATCATCGGCAGCGTGTCCTGCAGCGTGTCGAGGTCGGACCAGCCGATGCGCGTGCGGCGGGCTTTCAAGCCAAGCGACGTGGCGGCGGCCAGGAGCTGCTCGGGGGCGGGGGTCTGCGCGGTCAGGCCGTCGAGGTGCGAGCGGCGGATCTGCTCTTCGGACGTGGACAGGCGGTGGTGGCGGGCCACGGCGACCAGGCAGTGCAGGCCAGTGGCGAGGGGCGACAGGGAGTCGGGGGGCACGGGGGGGTCCAGGCGGAGAGGAGGTGATGTAGTGGATCAGTCGCTGAACCACAACCCCATAGCATAAGGGGGCCGCCTTGCCGCCGAGGCCCCTGTTTCGGGGCTGGACGCCAGCACCGCTTGACCTTGCTTGGTGCATGGCCTTGTGACTGGACGCTTGCGATTTAGGGTTAACCCTATACATTACGGCTCACCAAGGGTTAACCCTAAGGAGTCTGAAATGTCGATGGTTTTCGTTCCCGCTTCCAACAGCAACATCACCGCCGCCCGTTCGTTCGCGGTGTTCCTCGTCGACGCCGCCGCCAACGCGCTGCACAAGCTGTCTACCCGCATCGCCGAAGCCGGTCAGCCCTACGAGCCGCGCACGGCCGAAGAGCTGATCGACTGGGCCCAGACCTACGAGGCCACCCAGCCCTCGTATGCCGCTGACCTGCGTGCAGCGGCACTGCACGCCCAGCAGATCGCGGGCGGCGCGAAGTACAACTGACTCGGCTGGACGGATCAGCAGCGTTCGAAGATCGCTGCAATGCCCTGGCCACCGCCGATGCACATGGTGGCCAGCGCGTAACGGCCCTGGATGCGCTGCAGTTCGTACAGCGCCTTGGTCGTGATGATCGCGCCGGTGCCACCGATGGGGTGGCCGAGCGAGATGCCCGAGCCGTTCGGGTTGACCTTGGCGGGGTCGAGGTCGAGTTCCTTCGAGACGGCGCAGGCTTGCGCGGCGAAGGCTTCGTTGGCTTCGATCACGTCCATGTCGGCGATCGACAGACCAGCACGCTTGAGCGCGATGCGGGTCGAAGGCACCGGGCCGATGCCCATGAGGGTGGGATCGACACCCGCGTGTGCGTAGCTCACCAGTCGGGCGATGGGCTTCAGGCCATGCGCCTTCACTGCTTCGGCGCTGGCCAGCACGACCGCCCCCGCGCCATCGTTGATCCCCGAGGCATTGCCGGCCGTCACCATGCCGTCCTTCTTGAACGCGGGCCGCATCTTGGCCAGGCTCTCCATCGTGGTGTCGGCCTTGACGTGTTCGTCGATCACGAACTGGACCACACCCTTGCGGGTCTTGATCTCGATGGGCACGATCTGGCTGGCGAAGCGGCCTTCGGCGATGGCCTGCGCGGCGCGGCGGTGGCTCTCGACCGTCAGCGCGTCCATCATCTCGCGGGTGATGCCGAACTTGTCCGCCACGTTCTCGGCCGTGATGCCCATGTGGATCTTGTGGAACGGGTCATGCAGCGCGCCGACCATCAGGTCGATCACCTGCGTGTCGCCCATGCGTGCACCCCAGCGGTTGGTGGGCAGCAGGTAGGCGCCGCGGCTCATGTTCTCGGCACCGGCGCCGATCGCCACTTCGCAGTCGCCGAGCAGGATCGCCTGCGCCGATGAAATGATGGCTTGCAGGCCCGAACCGCACAGGCGGTTCACGTTGAAGGCGGGCGTTTCCTGCGGGCAGCCGGCGTTCACGGCGGCGACGCGGCTCAGGTAGCAGTCGCGCGGCTCGGTGGTGACGACAGTGCCCATCGCCAGATGCCCGACCGCATCGGCGGGCACGCCGGCGCGCTCGATGGCCGCCTTGACGACGGTGGTGGCCAGATCGACCAGGGGCGTGTCCTTGAGGGTGCCGCCATAGGTACCAATGGCGGAACGGGCGGCGCTGACGACAAATACTTCGCGGGTCATGGGGTGTCTCCTCCAGAAGATGGAGCGCAGACGGTACTCCGCCCGCGCTACAGCCGGCTGACGCAGATCAGCCCGATTGCGGCAGACTCGCGGCATGGACAACACCTCTGTGCTCCCGCCGCCGCCCGACTGGTCCACCGTGCAGGTCGCCAGCTGCAACGTGCTCAACCTGGCGCTGCCGGGTCGGGTGTACTACCCCAACCAGGCGCCCTACACCGCCAGCGAGCACGAGCGCAAGCTCGACTGGCTCGGGGGCATGTTCCGACGGCTCAATGCGGATGTGGTCGGCGTGCAGGAGGTGTGGGACGAAGCCGCGCTCAAGGCGGCGGTCGCACGCAGTGGCCTGCGTCCGCCGCAGGTGCTGGTGCCAGGTGCGGAGCACGGCGCCGAGGGCACGCCGCGGGTCGGCCTGGTCACGCGGCTGGAGGTCGAGTCCGTGCGCAGCATCGCCGACTTCGCGCCGGGCGAGGCGGTGGTGGTGCCGGAGATCGGGCTGCATGCCCGCTTCGAGCGCCCGGTGCTGCACGCCGCGCTGCGCACCAAGCGTGGCCAGCTGCTGCATGTGCTGGTCACGCACCTGAAGTCCAAGCGCCCCAAGTTCCTGCAGGACGCCGCCGGCGTCGAGCTGGAGGACCGGGACGATCCCCGCGTCGTCGCCCGCGCTTCGCTGCGCTCGCTGATCCTGCGGGGCGCCGAGTCGGCGGCGCTGCGCGGGCTGGTGACGGACCTGATCCACCGCACGCACGACCCGCTGGTGCTGCTGGGCGACATGAACGACGGCCCGCAGTCGGTGACGAGCCAGCTCATCGCCGCGACCCAGGCGGTGGCCTACGACCGCAAGGCGCGCGATGTGGCGCTTTTCCATGCCTACGACGTGCAGAGCGAGCCAGCCCTGCGCCGCGACCTGGCGTATTCGCACATCTTCCAGGGCTGGCCGGACCTGCTCGACCAGATCTGGGTCAGCGAGGAGCTGGTCCACCACGCCAAGTTCGCCATCGGTGACGTGCGCCGCGTCGAGTACTTCAACGACCACCTGCACGAGGGCCGCGACCGCACCCGCAGCGACCACGGATTCGTGCGGGCACTGCTGCGGTTCCGGGGAAGTTCTTACACTCCGGGGCTGGTTTCTCCCTGACCCTGACCGTGGATAGATAAAACAAGATGAAGTCGGCCCTCTTCGTGGATTTCGACAATGTGTACTCGGGCCTGCGCAAGCTGGACCCGATGATCGCCGAGCGTTTCGGGCGCCAGCCACTGGAGTGGGTGCAGTGGCTCATCAGGGATCTGGCCTTGCCTGAAGGCGCCCCGACCGATGCGCAGCGTCGCCTGCTGGTGCGCCGCGTCTACCTCAATCCGCAGGTCTACCAGCGGTTCCGGCCCTCGTTCAACCACGGCGGCTTCGAGATCGTCGATTGCCCGGCCATGACCAGCGAGGGCAAGACCAGCACCGACATCCACATGGTGCTCGACATGGTCGACCTGCTGCAGCACCAGGTGCATTACGACGAGTTCATCGTCTTCTCGGCCGACGCCGACTTCACCCCCGTGCTGCGCAAGCTGCGGCGCTGGGACCGGCGCACGACGGTGCTGGCGGTGGGCTTCCCGTCGGCGGCGTACCGGGCGTCGGCGGATCTGCTGATCGACACCGACCAGTTCGTGCGCGATGGGCTGGGCATGGGCCAGGGCGTGGCCCGAGAGTTCGAGGAACCGCCGCCGCTGGCGGACGCTGTCCCGGCACTGGCCCCGGTGTCCGCGCCAGTGGTGGTCGAGTCGGCGGGTCTGCCGAGTGTCGAGGCGCTGACCGAGCGGGTGCGGGCCGAGGTGCAGCGCGCCGACCTGCCGGTGCCCTGTGCGCGGCTGGCGGCGCGGCTGATGCACGAATACCCGGGCCTGTCGCCGGAGTGGCTGGGACAGGGCGGTTTCCGGCGCTTTCTGGAGTCGCTGCCACTGGCGCCGCTGGTGCTGGACTGGACCGCTTCGGGCGGTCACCTCTACGACCCGGTGCGCCATGTCCTGCGCCCCCACACCCCTCTGCGCACGGGCATCGTGGCGGCGGACTGGGGCATCGGGCCGTCGCTGCTGGCGCTGATCCGGCAGGTGCATGACACGACCGGCGTGCCGCTGCTGTCACCCCGGGATTTCCGGGCGCTGTTCGAGGCGGTGGTGGCCGATGTCGCTGCCCAGCCCTTCCAGCTCAACGACACCGGCAAGCGCGTGCGCGACCACCTGCGCGAGACGGGCCACGACATCAGCCGCGAGTCGGTGAACTGGGTGCTGCGCGGGCTGCTGCTGTGCGGCCACAGCTTCGGTGCCGGGGAAGACGATGTGGCCACGCTGACCTACCGCCTGGTGGGCAACCTGATCAACCTGTGCCGGCGCGAGCAGGTGGTGATGGACGACACGGCCCCGGCCCAGCTGCAGCACTGGCTCACCGGTGCGGTGGTGGAGGCCTGAAGCCATGGCACGCTGGACACGACGGTTGGCGGGGTGGGGGCTGGTGGTCGGGCTGGCGCTGGGCACGAGCGGCTGCGGCACGCTGCGGGCGGCGGCCAATCTGGAGCAGGGCGCCGGGGCCGAGGCGGTGCGCATGTGGTCGCGCTGGGTGGACAGCGAGGGCGACATCGCCGTGGCCACCACCTGGTCGGTGCGGGTCGCGCCGGGCGTGACGGTCGAGCAGATCGAGCAGGCGTTGGCCAGCACCGCGGCGGAGTACAACCTGCGCGCCGTGGGCGAGCTGTCGCCGGCCAGGGATCTGCCCGTCCCGGCGGGGCAGCGGATCCGTTTCCTCAAGGTCTACAGCTACTGCAGCCCGACTGTCGCGCTGCGCATGCTGGAGTTCTCGCCGGCGATGGCGGCCTATCTGCCGTGTCGCATCACCGTGATGGAGCGCGAGGACGGGCTGTGGCTCTACACGCTCAACATGGACATGATGACGCGCATGGGGCGGCGCATGCCGGCGGAGCTGAGAGCCGAGACGGGGAGGGTGCGCGACGGCATCCGGGCGATGCTGGACCGGGGTGCGGCCGGCGAGTTCTGACCCATGCGGCTCAAGCAGGGCTGCCACGACGCGCACGCCGTCTGGGGCCAGGGGAAGCCCGGCCTCGGCTGGGGGATGCAACAAAGCCCCGTCCTACCGCCAGAGGATGACATGGGCACCCGAGTGCGGTAGCGTCGGGTACCGTTTCGATCCTGGCGAGGTGCGCGATGGCTCCCGACTCTTCCGCTGCGCCCACCATGGCAGGGCGCAACCTGGTCGTCTGCTGCGACGGCACGGGCAACGACTGGCAATCCAGCTCCCGCGACACCAACGTGGTCAAGCTGTTCAAGGTGCTCCAGCCGGACAACCCGCAGAGCCAGATCAGCTATTACGACCCCGGTGTCGGCACGCCCGACGGGCTGGTCGGCACCGACTCCTCCCCCTGGCTGCGGGTTCGACAGTACCTGCGCCAGATGGCCGGACTGGCTTGGGCGGAGGGGGTCTGGGTGAATGTCGCCGAGGCGTACAGCTTCCTGTGCAACCAGTACCAGCCGGGGGACCGGATCTTTCTGTTCGGTTTTTCCCGTGGGGCGTTCACGGTGCGCGCCGTGGCGGGCTTGATCGAGGTGTTCGGCTTGCTGAGGACCGGGCAGGCGCATCTGCTGCCCACCCTGCTGCGGCTGTACCGCAATCCGGGACGCCGACCGGCCGATCTGAAGGAGCGTGTCGCCCCTTTGCGCGAGCGGCTCTGCCGTGCCGGTGTACGGGTGCATTTCATCGGGGTGTGGGACACGGTCGAGACGGTGGGCATCTCCCAGATGCTGGGCACCCAGAACAAGATGAACCGGGCGGTCAAGCCCAGCTACCAGCATGTGCGGCACGCGCTGGCGCTGGATGAACTGCGCTGGACCTTCGAGCCGCGTGTCTACGATCCCGCGACGACTCCGCTGGACGATGGGCGATCGTTCCGCCAGGTCTGGTTCCGTGGTGCGCATTCCGATGTAGGGGGTGGCTACCAGCAAGCTGGCCTGTCCAACATTGCGCTCCAGTGGATGGCGGGCCAGGCGCATGACCTGGGCTTGCGGATCGACGTGGACGCGCTGACGGCGATGCGGGGCAATCCCTGCGCGGTCATCCACAGCGAAGTGACCCAATGGCCGTTCTGGGCGCTGGTCGGCGTGTTCCAGCGGACACCGCGGCTGGACCGCTGGCCGGTGCATGCGTCGGTGGTGGAGCGGGCGAAGGTGTGCGGCCCCGAGCGCGTGGTCTTGCCTGTTGATGGTCCGGTGGAAGAGCGCCACGACTTCGAACGCTGGAGCGTGCCGTCCCCAGCCTCCACTGCAGCGCATCGGGGGACGCTGCAACGTCCGCCGCCTTGGCTGCTGCCAGCGTGGCTGTGCAGCGTGGTGCTGGTGCTGGGGTGGCTGTGGCAGCACCTGAGTGCATGGAGCCTGTCACTGACCTGGCAGCAGCAGTTGGGCCTGTCGCGGACCCGCTTCTGGGATCTCGGGCGTTCGCTGATCGACTGGACCGGAGGCGAGTGGCAGCCAGTGGTGTCCCTGCTGCGCTGGGACCAGGCCTTCGTGGTGGTCTACACGGTCTGCCTGATGCTGACCATGGCGCTCTGGCCTTGGGTACCCAACGCCCGGTATCCACAGCGACAGCCGGGCAGGCTGCTGGCGCGGGTGATGCTGCCGTTGGCCATCGCCGACCTGCTGGAAAACCAGTTCACGCTCTGGGCACTGGCGCTGGTGACACCGCCACACCTGACGCCGGGATGGTGGCCGCATGGTGGGCTGGTGACGGTGGTGACGGGGTTCGAGACGGTCTTGTCTGCGCTCAAGTTCGCCTTGCTGGGTGCGCTGGCGGTCCTGCTGCTGCAGATGCTGCTGGCGTGGCGCCCCCCGCCGTCGGCACCGCGCCCGGGGCAGGGCTAAGCTTGCAGCCCCGCTTCTCCCGCCGCACTGACCCCATGCCCCGCTCCATGCTCGATTCGCTCCGCCTCGCCCCCTTCCATCTCGACGACGCGGCCCTCGCCTGGGTCGCCGACAAGCTGCGCACGCTCAGCACCGAGCAGAAGGTGCGCCAGCTCTTCAACGTCGCCGCCCACGGCGATGACGAGGCGCAAGTGGCGGCCCTCGCCGCGCTCGGCGTCGGCGGCGTCACCCGCTTCGGCGGCACGGACCTGGACGCAAGCTGGCGCGCCACCCGTGCGCTGATCGAGCGCAGCGAGATTCCCCTGCTCATCAGCGGTGACATCGAGGGCGGCGCGATCGGCCTGCCGTTCGGCACCGCGCTGCCCAACCAGCTCGGGCTGGCGGCAACCGGCTCCACCGCGCTGGCCGAGGAAGCGGTCACCGTGCTCGCCGCCGAGGCGTGGGCGATGGGCTACAACTGGACCTTCACGCCGGTCGTCGATCTCAACGCTGCCTTCCGCAGCGCCATCGTCGCCACGCGCTCCTATGGCTCGGACCCGGACACGGTGCTGGCGCAGGCCCGCGTCAACGTCGCCACCTTCCAGCGCCACGGTATCGCCGCCACCGCCAAGCACTGGCCGGGCGAAGGCTTCGACGACCGCGACCAGCACCTCGTCACCACCATCAACCCGCTCGACATGCCCGCGTGGCGCGAACGCTTCGGGCGGCTCTACCGCGGCCTGATCGACGACGGGCTGCTGACGGTGATGTCGGCGCAC
>JAAFKB010000075.1 GCA_013299055.1 Sphaerotilus sp. | reverse complement strand
GAACTCCGCGTCACCTCGATCTACGTGGAGCAAGGTGCCACGCTGAAGCGTTTTTCCGCACGGGCCAAAGGCCGCGGCAACCGCATCAGCAAGCCCACCGCGCACATCTACGTGACCGTTGGCAACTGAGGCAGGAAGAAATCCATGGGACAGAAAATCCATCCGATCGGTTTCCGCCTGCCGGTCACCCGCAATTGGTCGTCGCGCTGGTACGCCGGCAACCGCCAGTTCGCGGCCATGCTGGCGGAGGACATCGAAGTTCGCGAGTTCCTGAAGAAGAAACTCAAGAGCGCCGCCGTCTCGCGCGTCCTGATCGAGCGCCCCGCCAAGAACGCCCGCATCACCATCTTCTCGGCACGTCCGGGCGTGGTGATCGGCAAGAAGGGCGAGGACATCGAGAACCTGAAGGTCCAGCTCGCCAAGATGCTCAAGGTGCCCGTCGCCGTGAACATCGAGGAAGTGCGCAAGCCTGAAGTCGATGCCCAGCTGATTTCCGAATCGATCACCCAGCAGCTCGAAAAGCGCATCATGTTCCGCCGTGCGATGAAGCGCGCGATGCAGAACGCGATGCGTCTGGGCGCCCTGGGCATCAAGATCATGTCCGGTGGTCGTCTGAACGGCATCGAAATCGCCCGCACCGAGTGGTACCGCGAAGGTCGCGTGCCGCTGCACACGCTGCGTGCCGACATCGACTATGGCTTCTCGGAAGCCAAGACCACCTACGGCGTCATCGGCGTCAAGGTGTGGGTCTACAAGGGCGACCGCCTGGCCAACGGCGAAGCGCCGGCTGCCGCACGCGAAGAGCGTCCGGAAGACGACCGCCGTCGCCGTGGCCCGCGCAACGACCGTCCGGGCGAACCGCGCCGTGGTGCTCCGCGTGGCAACAACGATCGCCGTCCGGGTGCCGCCGCTGGCGCTCCGGCAGGCGAAGTGGGCGTCAAGCGCGTGGTCCGTGCTGCTGCACCGGCCGCCCCCAAAGGAGAATAAGGAATGTTGCAACCGTCGCGTCGCAAGTTCCGCAAGGAACAAAAGGGCCGCAACACCGGCGTCGCCACCCGTGGCGCCCTGGTGTCGTTCGGCGAGTTCGGTCTGAAAGCCACCGAGCGTGGCCGCATCACCGCTCGCCAGATCGAAGCCGCCCGCCGGGCCATCTCGCGCCACATCAAGCGCGGTGGCCGCATCTTCATCCGCATCTTCCCGGACAAGCCGATCTCGCAGAAGCCGGCCGAAGTGCGCATGGGTAACGGCAAGGGCAACCCGGAGTACTACGTGGCTGAGATCCAGCCGGGCAAGGTGCTCTACGAAATCAATGGTGTGCCGGAAGCGCTGGCCCGTGAAGCCTTCACGCTGGCCGCCGCCAAGCTGCCACTGAGCACGACCTTCGTGTTGCGCCAGTTCGGTACCTGAGCAAGGAGAACGTGAATGAAAGCTTCTGAACTCCGCGCCAAGGACGTCGCTGCGCTCGAAAAGGAAATCAGCGATCTGCTGAAGGCCCATTTCGGTCTGCGCATGCAAAAGGCGACGCAGCAACTGACCAACCACACGACGCTGCGCAAGACGCGCCGTGACATCGCTCGCGCCAGGACCATCCTGACCGAGAAGAAGAAGGGAGCCGCCCAATGAGCGAAGCCCAAGTCCAGGTGGCGGCTGCCCCGGCGCAGAAGAACACCCGCACCCTCGTCGGCCGCGTGGTCAGCGACAAGCGCGCCAAGACCGTGACGGTCCTGGTCGAGCGTCGTGCCAAGCACGAGCTGTACGGCAAGATCGTGGCCCGTTCGCGCAAGTACCACGCGCATGACGAGACCAACGAGTACAAGATGGGCGATCTGGTCGAGATCTCGGAAAGCCGCCCGCTGTCCAAGACCAAGAACTGGGTCGTGACCCGTCTGGTCGAGAAGGCACGTCTGGTCTAATTCCGACCTGACACAACGAAACCGGCAAGCTGGGATACTGGCTGCCGGTTTTTTCATTGTTGAATGGAGATATTCCCATGCTGAAAATTGGCGACCAACTGCCCGCGGGCACCCTGTTCGAATACGTCGAAGTCGAGGGCAACGGCTGCGCGATCGGCCCGAATGCGTTTGACGTGGCCAAGGAAACTGCCGGCAAGAAGATCGCCATCTTCGCGCTGCCCGGTGCCTACACCCCGACCTGCTCGGCCCAGCACCTGCCCGGCTACATCGCCCAGGCGGACGCCTTCAAGGCCGCTGGCGTGGACGAGATCTGGTGCGTGTCGGTCAACGATGCCTTCGTGATGGGCGCCTGGGGCCGTGAGAACGGTGCGGCCGGCAAGGTCCGCATGATGGGCGACGGTGGCGCGCTGTTCACGCAGGCCACCGGCCTCGTGTTCGACCTGACCACCAAGGGCTTCGGCGTGCGCTCGCAGCGCTACTCGATGCTGGTGGACAACGGCGTGGTCAAGACGCTGAACGTCGAAGGGCCGGGCAAGTTCGAGGTCAGCGACGCGGCCACGCTGCTGGCCCAGGCTCAAGGGTAAAACGCCGCGAGCGTGTAGCCGGCGATGCGCGGGTTGGTGCTGGTGAATTCCAGGCTCCAGCTCGCGTCGCTCTGACCGGCCAGGGTATCGGTCTGGCGGAAATCCGCCGGCGTCAGCACCCGGCGCACGACGACCGCCCCGGCCAGATCCGTCAGGCTCAGCTCGACGTGCGGAGCGGCGATGGCGTGCTGGGCACGGTTGTGCAGCGTCACGCCGAGCACATAACCTTCCCCGGTCGGCGGTCGGCTCAGCGTGGTGCTGTCCACGACCAGGGCGTCCAGTCCGCGTGGTGACGTCAAGGTGCATTGCCACTGGACGCAGGCTTGCATCAGCAACGGGCGGGTGGCGGGCCAGCGGGCCGCGATCAGGTCGTGCCAGTGGTATGCCATCTGCCCCAGCAGTGCGCCACCCAGCACCAGCGCGAGTCCTCCCAGCGCCACGCGTACGGGTGGCCGGTGCCAGCGCGCCTGGCTGTCGGCACGGCGCACGAACTCCGGCAGCTCTTCTTCTGCGGTGGTGGTGGTGACGGGCACGGTCGGTGCCAGCGGTGTCACGAGCGGCGCTGCCGGGGGCGCCGCGGTGGCGCCGGTTTCCGCAGTCGTCTCGGCTACCGCTTCGGCGTCGTAGCGCAGGTCCGGACCGGTGCTGAGGTCCAGGGTCTGCTCCAGGTCGACTGCCTGTGCTGGTGCTGGTGCTGGTGCTGGTGCTGGTGCTGGTGGCACGGTGCCGGCAGGCCGTGCGGTTTCGGGAGGGGTGTCCTCCGGTACCTTGGTCGGCGGCAAGGCGGCCTCGGGGACCACCGGGGTGCGCGTGGGGGCGAGAGCGTCGGCCGGCAGGTCCAGCGCCAGGTCCACATCCGGATGCCCATCACGGCGCAGGCGGGCGGCAGCGAACGCACCAAAGGCTTCCGAGCGGAATTCGAGCGTCGTGGCCGGGTAGGCGGTTTCGTCGGATGCGTGGGTCGTGTCGAGGTCCGGCTCGCCCAGGAGGCTGTCCAGCGGCGCATCCTCGAAGCTGGAGCCCCGCAGATGGCTGCGCTCCAGCGGCGGCGGCAGGCTGGTGTCGGCACTGGTGGTGCGCCAGGCGCCGGGGTCAGGCTGGGTGGGCGCCATGCCGCGCTCGGGCTCCTGCACGGAGGGATCCCAGGTGGCGGCGCGGCGGGTGCTGATCTCGACGCGGGTCGGCGCGGGCACAGGTGGCGTTGTCGGCGTGCGGCTCTGCAGGGCTTCCTGCCGCTCGCGCAGCACCTTGCCATCCGAGAACATGGCGGGACGGGTCTCCATCCAGGCCGGGTCGTCGGGATTGCTGGTGGCCGGGACCGCGAGGTCGGGCGACGGCTCGGGCGTCGTGGTGTCACGCCGGGACAGGTCGAACAACCCTTCCAGCGCATTGAACACCTCCTGGCAGTGTCCGCAGCGGACCCAGCCCTCGGAGACCTTCAATTGGTCCTGCACCACCCGAAACACGGTGCCGCAGGAGGGACAGGATGTGGCCAGACTCATGCCGGAATCATGCCATTGCCACCCCGGTCAGGGGCGACGTGCGCTCAGCAGCACCCAGCCATCTTCACGGTCTGCCACTTCCAGCGCGAGCCACGGGGCATAGGCCGCCTGCAGCTCCTCGATCTGGCGCTCCAGCAGACCGGCCATCACCAGTGATCCACCTGGTGCGACATGGCCGCTCAGCAGCGCAGCGAGCCGCTTCAGTGGCGCGGCCAGGATGTTGGCCAGCACGACCGGATACTGCCCGTTGGCCAGGTCCGGCAGACCCACCCGGCGCAGCGTCACGCCGTTGGCCGCCGCATTGGCCCGGCTCGACTCGACCGCCGCGTAGTCGATGTCCACCGCGTCGATGTCCACCGCCCCATGCAGCCCGGCACCGATGGCCAGGATGCCCGAGCCGCAGCCGTAGTCCAGCACACGCGGCCACGGCTTGGCCAGATCGGCGTGGCGGGCGATCCAGCGCAGGCACATGCGGGTCGTCGGGTGCGTGCCCGTGCCGAAGGCCAGACCGGGGTCCAGCCGCATGACGCGGGTCGCGCCTTCCGGTGGCTTGTGCCACGAGGGCACGATCCAGAAATCCGACGTGATCAGCACCGGCTCGAACTGCGACTGCGTGAGCCGTACCCAGTCCTGGTCCGCCACCGGATACAGGCCCTGGACGTGCAGGTCGGTGAAGGTGCTCGTGCCGTCCTCGTCGTCCTGGGCCAGCAGCAGGGTGCAGGCGTCGATGGCGGTGTCCTCGTCGGTGAAGAGCGCCTTGACGACCGACCGCTGCCAGCCGCCGATGCTGGCCGACAGGGTCGCGGGCATGCCCGGCTCGCCGAAGATGGGCGCTTCGTCGGGCGTGTCGGCGTCCGCGTCCTCGACGGTGACGGCCAGTGCGTCCAGCTCCTCCATCAGCGCGTCCGACACCGCATCGACCTGATCGGCCGGGCAGAGCATGGTCAGCTCGATCATCCCAGCGTCTTCCGTGCGGCCAGCCAGCCTTCGAGGTAGTGGATGCTGGTACCACCTTCCATGAACGCGGCGTCCGCCATCAGCTGACGGTGCAGCGGGATGTTGGTCTGGATGCCCTCGACCAGCATCTCGCTCAGCGCACTGCGCATGCGGGCCAGCGCCTGCTCGCGCGTGTCGGCGTGGACGATGATCTTGCCGATCATCGAGTCGTAGTTCGACGGCACGACGTAGTTGCTGTACGCATGCGAATCGACACGCACGCCTGGCCCGCCCGGGGGATGCCAGACCGTGATGCGGCCGGGCGACGGGGTGAACTTGTACGGGTCTTCGGCGTTGATGCGGCACTCGATGGCGTGGCCGCGCTGGGTGATCTGCTTCTGCGTGAAGGGTAGCTCCTCGCCGGCGGCGATGCGGATCTGCTGCTGCACGATGTCGATGCCGGTCACCAGTTCAGTCACCGGGTGCTCGACCTGCACGCGCGTGTTCATCTCGATGAAGAAGAACTCGCCGTTCTCGTACAGGAACTCGAACGTGCCGGCACCGCGGTAGTTGATCTTGCGGCAGGCGGCGGCGCAGCGTTCGCCGATCTTCTCGAGTACCTTGCGTGGGATGCCGGGGGCTGGCGCCTCCTCGATGATCTTCTGGTGGCGGCGCTGCATGGAGCAGTCGCGCTCGCCCAGCCAGACCGCGTGGCCGTGCTGGTCGGCGAGCACCTGGATCTCGATGTGGCGCGGATTCTGGAGAAACTTCTCCATGTAGACCGCCGGATTGTTGAACGCCGCGCCGGCTTCCGCCTTGGTCGTCTCCACCGAGTGCAGCAGCGTCGCCTCGGAATGCACCACGCGCATGCCACGACCACCGCCGCCACCGGCCGCCTTGATGATCACCGGATAGCCCGTCTCGCGGCCCATGCGGATGATTTCCTTCGGGTCGTCCGGCAGCGCGCCAGCAGAACCCGGCACGGTCGGCACCCCGGCCTTGACCATCGCGTCCTTGGCCGAGACCTTGTCGCCCATCAGCCGGATCGACTCGGGACGCGGGCCGATGAAGGCGAATCCGCTCTTCTCGACCCGTTCGGCGAAGTCGGCGTTCTCGGACAGGAAGCCGTAGCCGGGGTGGATCGCCTCGGCGTCCGTCACCTCGGCGGCCGAGATGATGGCGGGCATGTGCAGATAGCTCTTCTGCGACGGGGCGGGCCCGATGCAGACGGCTTCGTCGGCGAGCTTGACGTACTTGGCGTCGCGGTCGGCTTCCGAGTACACCACCACCGCCTGGATGCCCATCTCGCGGCACGCCCGCTGGATGCGCAGGGCGATCTCGCCGCGGTTGGCGATCAGGATCTTCTTGAACATGGTGGCCCGGGCCTTATTCGATGATGAACAGCGGCTGTCCGTACTCGACGGCCTGGCCGTTCTCGACGAGCACCTTGGTGACGGTGCCGTCCACGTCGGATTCGATCTCGTTCATGATCTTCATGGCCTCGATGATGCACACCGACTGGCCCTTCTTGATGGCCGTGCCCACGTCGGCCAGTGCCTTGGCACCGGGGTTGGACGCACGGTAGAAGGTACCGACCATCGGGGACTTCACGACGTGGCCGGTGATGACCTCGGCCACCGGGACGGCGGGAGCGGCTGCCGCGACCGGGGCTGCGGCGGGCATCGGGTGGGCCATCGGCTGGCTCGGGTAGTGCGCGGCCATCACCATCGCCGGTGCGGCACTTTGCTTGACGATGCGCACCTTGCCGTCGGCTTCGGTGATCTCCAGCTCGGAGACGTTGGATTCCGACACCAGATCGATCAGGGTCTTCAGCTTGCGAAGGTCCATGGGGGCTCCGTGATACTCGGGTTGCAGTGGGCGGGGCAGTCGGATGCGTGTCCCGCTTGCCAGTGGCGGTCCTGTCGGGTTGGTGTGCCGTGCAGGACTCGCGTCAAGATGGGCCGTGTTGCGGCGGGTTTGTCAGCCAAACCCCAGACTTTACGCGCTTTTCAGTTCCATTCGATGACGGTCCTCACAAATTGAGACCTGTCCGGCGAGGTGCGCGATGATGCCACGCGCCATGGGGCCTGCCAGAGCGAAACCGTTCATCCTGTGGTGGTGGCGACGGCGGCATCGACCCATGTCTGCAGTTCTTGCAGATTGGTCTCGCCCAGCTTGCGGTGCAGCACCTTGCCTGTGGCATCGAACACCACGCTATAGGGAAGACCCCCGGTGGTGTTGCCCAGCTGGCGCGCCAGCTCGGTGCCGCTGAAGCCCGCCAGCCCGATCGGAAACCCCACGGGGCTCTTCTGCAGGAACTCGCGCACCGGCGTGGGACCGTCCACCGCCAGCCCGACCACCTGCCACCCCGCCGCGCCACGGGCCTCCTGTGTGCGGGCGAAGGCGTCGAGCATGGGCATTTCCTTGACGCACGGCGGGCACCAGGTCGCCCAGAAATTCACCAGCAGCGGCCGTCCACGCAGCGTCTCCAGCGCCAGCGCACCGCCTTCGGGGCGCTCGAAGCGCAGGCTCCAGAGGTCGTCGGCACTGCCGGAGGCGGCCGCTGGCGCCGCGGCCACCTGCTCGGGCGCGGCCGTGCGCTGGCGTGTCCACCACCCGCCACCCGCCGCCACCACGGCCACGCCGGCACCGGCTCCCATCCACTGTCTGCGGTTCATGCGGCGTTCTCCTCGTCGGTCTGGATGCGGCGGCGCAGACCGGCCAGGTCGCCCCGCTGCGTGCGCCCTTGCGGGTCGGATTTCAGGGCACCGCGCAGGTCGTCGTGGTCCAGCACGGTCAGGAACACCGTCACCGGTTCGCCCAGGGCCGCGCACCACTGCGCCACGCTCAGCACGTCCACCGGCTGCTGGCGCGGTCCCGGCACGCTGCCCACGTCGTAGTCCACCCCCTGGTTGAGCAGCGCGATCTCGGCGGACTTGCAGTCGTCGCAGTAGAGCTGCAGGTGGACCGCCGACAGCCGTGTCGCCGTGCCGCGCCAGACCGCGCCGGTCACATGCGGGCGGAACTCGGCCAGTCGCTCCATCCACAGCGCCGCCACCCCGCGCAGCGCGGCCAGCTCCCCGGGCTGCGTGTCGGCGCAGAACACCGCGAGGTATTCGCGCACGGCGTCCTCCACCGCGTCGTTGTCGGGCAGGTGGACACCGCGGCGGCTGCCGCGGCCCAGGTCGCGGGCGGCGCGGCGCTTGGCGGGGCCGTATTCCAGGCCCTCTTCCACCACCAGCCGGGCCGCCTGGGCGGCGATTTCTGCGGTCAGTTCACTCATGGCAGTGGCACGGCGCCCATGCGGGCGGTGATCGTCGCCGCACGGCTGACGAGGTAGGGTGAGCCGGGTCGCTGCTCGAAACGCTTGGGTGCGGGCAGCATCACCGCCAGCCGTGCGGCCTGCGACGGCGCGAGCTGGTGGGCGTCGACACGGAAGTAGTGGCGCGCGGCCGCCTGCGCGCCGAACACGCCTTCGCCCCATTCGACGCTGTTGAGGTAGATCTCCAGGATGCGTCCCTTGTCGAGCAGCGCTTCGAGCACGCAGGTGATCAGGAACTCCTGGCCCTTGCGCAGCGCGGTGCGCTCGCCGGAGAGGAAGAGGTTCTTGGCGAGCTGCTGGCTGATGGTGGAGCCACCGACGACCTTGGGCTCGATCTTGCGGCGTGCAGCCGAGACTTCGGCCCGCTGGTTGCGCGCCCAGGCTTTTTCCAGCGCGTCCCACTCGACGCCGCTGTGCTCGGTGAACCCCGCGTCCTCGCTGGCGATCACGGCGCGCTGCAGGTGCGCGCCGAGGCGGTCGCGGTCGCGCCACTCCTGGCTCCAGAGCACGCGGCCCTGTTCGGTGGCCAGGCGCCAGAGTTCGCTGCGCTGGAAGGTGGTGGACTGCGGATCGACCACCACCATCAGCGCGATGCGCAGCGCAAAACACAACTGCAGCGCCACCGCACTCAGCAGCAGCAGTGCCAGCAGCCGCCAGAGGTGGCCACGCCAAGGGGGTGACTTGCGGGCCATGGCCGCTCAGCGCACGCCGTCCACCTGCGCCCGCAGCGCAGCCAGCACCGGCGCAGTGTCCGGCCGCACGCCGCGCCAGGCGAAGAAGGACTCGGCCGCCTGCTCCACCAGCATGCCCAGCCCGTCGCGGCCCGTGGCGCCGTGCTCTGCCGCCCAGGCGAGGAAGGGCCGGGCGCCTGCGCCATACATCATGTCCACCGCCAGCGCCCCCGGCCGCAGCACGCTGGCCGGCACTGGCACACCCGCTCCGGCCAGGCTGCTGGCGGTGCCGTTGACGACGACATCGAATGCGGTGCCAGGGGCAGACAGCGGCGCGGCCTGCAGCGTGGTGCCGTGGTCGCGGGCCAGGTCGGCGTGGCGGTCCACCAGGGCTTGTGCCTTGTCGGCCGTGCGGTTGGCCACGACCAGCACGGCCGGGCCCGTCTCGATCAGCGGCCCGAGCACCCCGGCCGCCGCACCGCCCGCCCCGATCAGCAGCACACGCCGCCCGGCCAGCGCCACGCCGGCGTTGACCGTGATGTCGCGCACCAGCCCGACGCCGTCGGTGTTGTCGCACCACCAGCCCTCGGCGTCGAAGCGCAGCGTGTTGGCGGCTTCGGCGCGCTGGGCCCGCGGGGTGCGGCGCGTGGCGAGCTGCCAGGCCTCGAACTTGAAGGGCACGGTGACGTTGCAGCCACGGCCGCCGCCGTCGGCGAACCCGCGCACCGTGGCGGTGAACCCGTCCAGCGGGCTGAGCAGCCGCGTGTAGTCGAACGACTGCCCCGTCTGGGCGGCGAAGCGGGCGTGGATGTCGGGGGAGCGGCTGTGCTCCACCGGATGGCCGATGACGGCGTAGCGGTCCATGGCAGGGGCGGGCAAGGTGGAACGTGGAGGAGAGGCGGGCAGGGCGCTCACTGCGCGGGCGCCGGGGCGGCCTTGGGCGTGGCGTCCTCGACCGATGCCTGCACGCCCTGGTCGCGCGTGAAGCGGAACCGCGAGACGAACACCAGCCGGTCGAACTGGCCGCGCATGGCCGCCGTGAAATGGCCGTAAGGGGCCGCGCCGCGCACGATCGACTGGGCCTTGCGGTCCAGCGCCCGGTTGCCCGAGGTCTTGATCACCTCCGCCTCGACGACGCGGCCCAGGCTGTCCACCTCCATCAGCATGCTGAGTTCGCCGTAGAGCTTGGTGCCGTCGGCCTCGGGGAAGTTGCGGGTGCCGATGTCCTCGATGCGGCGGCGCAGCGCGTCGTAGTAGATCGCGTGGACCCCTTCGCGTGCAGCAGGGCTCACGTAGCGGCGGCGTGGGCGGGCGTTTTCGTCGTTGATGCGCTTCTCGATCTGCCCGAGCTGGTCGATGAGCTGGCGGCGGCGCTCCTCTTCGGCGTAGGCCGCCGACGGGGTCTTGTTGGCCGCCTGCACGGGGTCGGGTGCGTTGAGCCTGGCCAGTTCGCGCTTGATCTGGGTGAGCAGCTGCGTCTGCTGGGCCTGCATCTGCTCGATCTGGCGCGTGGCGTCGTCGATGGCGTTGCCCGACTGGTCGGCCGGCGAGGGCGGCAGCGGCGTGGTGGCCACGCCCTTGTCCGCATCGCCGCCGCCGGCCAGGTTGCGCTGGGCGATGACCTGCGCCTTGGTCGGCTTCTCGGCGGTGCTCGCGTTGACCAGCACCACCTCCAGCGGCGTGTCCTGCAGCACCCGGTCGAACGCCTGCGGATCGACCACCCGCACCATCAGCACCGCCGCGTGCAGGCCAAGCGACAGCAGCACGGCGGTCTGGAGGGTGGAGAGTTGCTTGAGGCGCTGCATCGTGGATCGGCGGAGGCGGACGAGGAGGCGGGGATCAGGTCGCCGATGGTACTGGGGGGACAGTGTCCGCGGGGGTGTCGGGGGCGCTCTCGGCATCGTCCAGGTCGATGGCCAGGGCCAGCCCGGTCGCGGGGGCTTCGGCGCCGTCGTCGGCCTCGTCGTCCAGCACCGCGTCGTCGTCGCTGCGGGTCGGGTCGTCGAACCGGGTGAGCACGCTGCCGCCCACGTCCAGCGTCAGCAGGTCCGGCTCACCCAGTCGGACCCGCACGCGGGCACCACGCGGCATCCCGTCCGCGCCGGCTGCGCGCAGCACCAGCGGCAGCGTGTCGGCACGCACCAGCCCGTCCTTCATCACCGCGCAGTCGAGTTCGGTCACGCCGTTCTGCGTCAGCCAGCGCAGCGTCCAGAAGCGTTCGATCGCGTTCTGGAAGCCGTTGTAGGCGGAGTAGGCTGCGTCGAAGCCCGAGATGATCGCCATCAGCGTCATGTCCTTGGGCTTGAACGGGGCGACCAGCGCGGCGGTCTTGCCGTGGCGGGCGCAGGCGATGATCTGCCACTGGTTGACCAGATCGACGTAGCGTCGCAGCGGCGAGGTGGCCCAGGTGTAGTGCGCGACGCCCATGCCGGCATGGGGCATGGCACGGGTGGACATGCGCACCTTGATGCCTGGGGCCATGCTCGCCTGGCTGCGGTAGATGCCCGGCACGCCCAGTTCGGCCAGCCAGCCGCCCCAGGTGTTGTTGGCCAGGATCATCGCTTCAGCGACGATGGTGTCCAGCGGTGCGCCCCGGCGGCGTTCGCTGATGAGGACGGTTTCCTGCCCGCTCGGCGGCTCCACCGGGGACTGGCCCGCGGCATCGACGAGGCGGAAGTTGTAGTCTGGCCGGTTGAAGTTCTCCGGCTTGCCGCGCACGACCTCGCGCTGCGCCTTGAGGTGTTTCGCCAGCCGGAAGCCGAACGACAGCTCGGCCGCGAACGGGAAGTCGGCCGGCGCGGCGCCCGTCAGCGCCGCCTCGGTCACGACCGCATCCAGCTTGTCGTGGCGCAGGTTGGCGGCGATCGGCACCCGCTCCAGCCTCGTCTCGCTGGACTGCACGGTCAGCGTCGCCTCGTCCATCGTCACGTACAGCGACACGGCCGGGCAGTCGCGGCCTTCCTGCAGCGTGTAGGTCTGCACCACGTCGTCGGGCAGCATCGTCAGCTTCCAGCCCGGCATGTAGACGGTGGACAGCCGGTCGCGTGCCACCTTGTCGATGGGCGAATCGGGGGCGATGGCCAGCGCCGGGGCGGCGATGTGGACCCCGAACACGATGGTGCCCGTGCCCAGGCCCTGCACCGACAGCGCATCGTCGATCTCGGTCGTGGCCGAGTCGTCCACCGAGAAGGCGCGCACGGGGGCCAGCGGCAGCGTGTCCTTGATCTGCGGGGCGGTGAGCGTGGCGGGGAAGCCCGTGCCCTTGGGGAAGGTCTCGAACAGGAAGCGCCGCCAGTGGAACTGGTAGGGGCTGTCGATGGCCTTGCAGTCGAGCAGCAGGTCGAGCGGTGCGCGCTGCGACCGCTTGGCCGCCTCCACCACCGCCTTGTATTCGGGGCCGTTCTTGTCCGGCTTGAACAGGATCTTGTACAGCTCGTCGCGCACCGGCTGCGGGCACTGGCCGGCGATCAGCTCGGTGGTCCACGTCTCGATCTGCGCGGCGACCTGCGCCTTCTTCTCGATGGCGAGCAGGGCGGCCTTGACGATGTCCTCGGGTGCCTTGCGGAACAGGCCCCGGCCCATGCGGCGGAAGTAGTGCGGCGCGTGGAAGAGCTTGAACAGGGCGGCGGCCTGGTGGGCGGGGCCGGCCTTGGCGTCGAAGTAGTCGCGCGCCAGATCGGCGAACGCGAACTCGTCCTCCGGCGCGAACTCCCAGGCCAGCTCCAGCTCGATCTCCTCGGCCAGCCGCTGGCCCTCGGCGATCAGCTCGGCGGGCGAGGGCTTGTCGAACTTGAGCAGCACATTGGCGGCCTTGACCTTGACACGCTTGCCGGAGTCCAGCTCGACCTGGATCGAACTCTCGGCTTCGGACATCACGCGGCCGGCGAGGAATTTTCCGGCGTCTTCGAAGAGGGCATTCATAGGGGCGGGATTGTCGCCGATGGTGGCGGTGAAGAACCATGCCGGCTTGAGAGTGCGGCGGACGGTCTCCGGCACGGCCCGGTGGAGATTGCGCCATGCACCGGCTGCTGGTGGATCAGTGACTACACGCCCGCCCAGGGATTGATGACCGGCACCTCCAGATCCCCGAAGTGCCGCACATTCCGGGTCGCCACGGCGGCGTGACGCGCCAGCGCGATGCCGGCGATCTGGGTGTCGCGCATGTCCACGGGGCGTCCGGCACGCTGGCAATCGTGCTCGCGGGCATAGGCCCAGATGACGTGGTCGTCCGATCCTGACAGGCTCAGCAGATCGACCTGACTCGATCCCGGATATACCGCCTGCAGCATCGGCACCAGCCGCCGAGACAGGTTTTCGTCAAGCAGCAGCTTCACGCGGCATGCACCCAGGCGGTGTGGCGTTCACGGTCGGCGGCATAGGCGAGTGCGGCCTGGATGTCTTCCGGGGTCAGTTCGGGGAAGTCCTCGATGATCTCGGCGGTGGACATGCCGCTGGCGAGCCACTCCAGCGCGTCATACACGGTGATGCGCAGGCCGCGGATGCACGGCTTGCCACCGCGCTTGCCAGGCTCCAGGGTGATCAGGTCGCGGTAGTTCGGCATGGGGAGGCTCCAGAACGGATCGGGTGGTGAGACTTTAGCGCGTGGCGCCAGCGGTCTTCCGTGCTGAGCCGCTTGGCACTTCAATCAGGTCTCTGATGCAGGGATCGCGCTGTCGGCGATGCAGTCCGTCAATCGTGAACTATTCCGCGTGAATTTGCCAATTCTGGAAAATCCGCTGCCGGCGGATGCACAGCGCGTGGGGCGCTCCCTAGACTGCGGCGTTCCCTGCCGGGCTGTTCAGATTTCCCAAAACGACAACGACAAGACAGCCGGCCGCCGCCTCCGCGACGTGCATGTCCGCTTCCCCAATCCCCACGATTCCCACGTATGACCGCTTCATCGAGCCGTTGCTGCGCTTGCTCGCCAGCCGGCCCGAGGGGGTGCCCGCGCGCGAGGCGCACGAAGCCGCCGCCGATGCGCTCGGGCTGGACGCGGTGGCGCGGCAGCAGTTGCTGTCGAGCGGCGCGCAACTGATTTACAAGAACCGCGCCGGCTGGGCGCATGACCGGCTCAAGCGCGCCGGGTTGTCGGACAGCCCGCGGCGCGGCTGGTGGCAACTGACCGAGGCCGGGCGGCGCTTCGTGGCCGAACATGCCGGGCCGCTGAGCGCCGAGCAGGTCGCGACGCTGGCGATGTCGCACATCGACACGCGGCTGCTGCGGCCCGTGGCGGCGGACGCGGGTGAGGCAGGGGACAGCGAGGCGGTCGTGCAGCCGGTCGCCAGCCCGGAAGAGCGGCTCGGCCTGGCGCTGGAGGAAATCCGCCGCGCGGTCGTGGCGGAGCTGCTGGACACGCTGGCCACCGTGACGCCGGCGTTCTTCGAGACGCTGGTGCTCGACCTGCTGCACCGCATGGGCTATGGGGCCAACCGGGCGGATCTGCAGCGCGTCGGCGGCTCGGGCGATGCGGGCATCGACGGGATCATTTCGCTGGACCGGCTCGGGCTGGAAAAGGTCTATGTGCAGGCCAAGCGTTGGCAGGGCACGGTCGGGCGGCCCGAGATCCAGGCGTTCTACGGCGCACTGGCGGGGCAGCGGGCCAAGAAAGGCGTCTTCATCACCACGTCGGGCTACACCGCGCAGGCGCTGCAGTTCGCGCAATCCGTCGAGGGCATCGTGCTGGTGGACGGGGTGCGGCTGGCGGGGTTGATGGTGGATCACGAGGTGGGGGTGACGGCGCGGGTGTTGAAGGTGCCGAAGGTGGATGTGGATTATTTTGAGGAATAAAAATTGTTCTTACAGTCTAATCCGACGCTGAATCCCGATAGGATTTGCTTGGCGCAAGTAGTAAAAATTGCTGATATTTTCTTTTGCATTGAGAGGCACAAAAAGCGACTGCCATTTTTTCATGGTTTCCCCAAGAATTGTTGCGAGATATCGGCTGCCTTGCTTGGAAAGGCGTTGCATGATATTTCGCCTGATGCAAATGTCGTGATTGCCAAGGCGTACAATTGTCGTAGGGGTGACTGGCATTTTTGGGTGGAAGTAGGTAACCAGGTGATTGACGTAACTGCGCATCAGTTTGATGGTTATCTGGGTCCAATCGTATGTCTGGCACCAAATCCGTTAGAGGTAAACTTTCCTGAAGTGGAGCGCATCACTCCAACTCAGGCGCTGGAAAATTTTGGTTGCGAATTTGATGTGTTGGTAGTTGTGTTGAATGAAATAAAAGCTGAAATTAATTCTCATCAATAGTTCTGAGTTGCCATGAATAAATTTTCTGTTGTTTGTTGTGTTGTGGTTTTTTTGACTGGGTGTGCAACTGTTTGGCATAAGCCGGGTGCATCTGAAAGTGAATTTTCTAAAGATAGTTATGAGTGTGAGAAGGACTCTCGGCAAAGTGGGTATTTTGGGGTTGGAATTGCCGGGGCAGTAAATTTCCAGAATTTTTACCAGAGATGCTTGATTTCAAAAGGTTGGGCGAAGAGTCAGGGTGAGGAAAATGATCGACCTGTTACTAGGGTATATAGGAAACCAGCCAGCGCCGATAATATTTTGGAGTGCACCTCTGATTCTGACTGTCGGGGCGGATATTCGTGTTATAGCAAAGGAGGGTCTGGTACAGAATGCCGACCAAAGTAGTCGTGATGTTTGTCTGTCACTGAGCTTGAATGGGATGCCGCGAAGGCGGCATCAAACCTGCAAAAGCACGGTATCGCGTTCGAGGGTGCCGAGCGTGTCTTCTACGACGCAGGCCGCATTGATGCCTACGACGGTCGCGAGAACTCCGGCGAAGACCGCTGGGCAACGATCGGGCTTGTGTACGCAGCGGTTCTGTACGTCGTCTACACGGTCCGGAACGAGGGCACCATCTGCCTGATGTCCGCGAGGAAAGCCAATGCCAGCGAGCAAAAGCAATACCGTCAAGCGAACGCTTGACCTGCAGAACCCCCCGCCGCTCACCGACGCACAGAAAGCGCGGCTGACCGCCGTGGCCGCAATGCCGGATGAGCAGATCGACTACAGCGACGCTCCGCACCTTCCCTATGCGGTCTGGGCCAAAGCGGGAGATCTTCCGGGCGCCCAGCAGCAGTGACGTTGGGGCTGGCAGAGCAGATGTACACTGCTAAAAACCCAACAGCTAGGTACAGATGAAGATCTGCACACACCACAAGCTGGTCATTGCCGTGCTGACGCGCAACGAGCACTGCCCGCCCCATGTCCATGTCGGCACGGCCAAGTGGGATGCTCGCTTCCAGTTCAGCTTCTGGCACAACAGCGTGC
>JAAFKB010000074.1 GCA_013299055.1 Sphaerotilus sp. | reverse complement strand
AAGTTCAGCTCACCAAGGACAAGACCACCTTGGGCCGGCGTCCTTACAACGACATCGTGATCGACAACCTCGCCGTGAGCGGGGAGCACGCCGTGCTGCAGATGGTCGGTCAGGATGTCTACATCGAGGACCAGAACAGCACCAACGGCACGTACATCAACGGCAGGGCGATCAAGAAGCAGCTGCTGCAGCACAACGACACGATCGAGATCGGCAAGTACAAGATCAAGTACCTGGTCGAGGACAGCGCCGACTACGAAAAGACCATGATCCTCAAGCCGGGCCAGAACCCGGCTGGTCCGCACGGTCGCCCCAGCGCGCCGACGATGCCGAGCGCCTTCCCGCCCTCGGGCTTCGGCGGGCTGACGGCCGGCACGGTGCCGCAGGCGTCGATCCGGGTGCTCTCGGGCGCAGCGGCCGGGCGCGAGGTGGTGCTCACCAAGGTCGTGACGACGGTGGGCAAGCCGGGCGTGCAGGTGGCCTCCATCACCAAGCGGCCGGGGGGCTACGTCTTCGCCCACGTCGAAGGCAATGCCCGCCCCACCGTCAATGGCGTGCCTGTGCAGACGGACCCCGTCCACTTGAAGGACGGCGACGTGATCGAACTCGCCGGCACGCAGATGCAGTTCATGCAGCCCTGAGCGCACGGAACGGCCCGTGTCCTTGTTCACGTTGACCCACTCTGACGCCCACCGCCGGGGGCAAGCAGTGCGGAAGTGCGCAGGCACTTGCTTGCGCTGGGGTGAGGCCGGGGGCAGCATGGCCGCCTCTGTTGCAAGTCCTCACCTGGAAACCCGATGATTCTGCGTGTCCTAGGCTGCTCGGGCTCCATTGCCCTCGACAACCGGACCACCTCCTTCCTGCTGGACGAGCATGTCCTCGTCGACGCGGGAACCGGCGTGGGCGACCTGACCCTGGACGAGCTGGCGGCGATCGACCACATCGTCCTGAGCCACTCCCATCTGGACCATGTGCTGGGCATCCCGCTGATCGCCGACAGCGTCATGCAGCGGCGTCTGTCGCAGATTCCCTTCCACCCGATCCAGGTCCATGGCCTGCCCGAGACGCTCGACGCCCTGCGCCAGCACGTCTTCAACAACGTCATCTGGCCCGACTTCACCCGGCTGCCGCGCCGCGACCAGCCCATCCTGACGCTGGTGCCCTTCCAGACCGGTGACCGGCTGCAGCTGAGCGGACTCGACATCGAGGTGCTGCCCGCCTGGCACACGGTCCCGGCCTGCGGCTTCGCGGTGGACACGCCATCGGGTCTGTGGGTCTTCACCGGTGACACCGGCCCCAACCCGGCCCTGTGGGAGCGGCTGCGGGGTCGTCCGATCGCGCAACTGGTGATCGAGACCGCCTTCAACGACGACGAGCGCACCCTGGCCGAGATCAGCCGCCACCTCTCGCCGTCGATGCTGGCCGAGGAGCTGCGCCACCTCGACCTCGACAGCGACACCTCCGTCGCCATCACCCACATCAAGCCCGGCGAGATGGCCGCCGTCACCGGGCAGCTGGCCGCGATCGACCTGCCCTTGCCCGTCTTCGCGCTGACACGGGGCGAACGCTACCGCTTCTGATTCGATCCGAGCGGATCAGAGCCGCAGCGCGTCCCACCCGGTACGCACGATCAGTGCCCCCACCACGACGATGAACACGTGGCGCACGAAGCCCGCGCCGTGCCGCAGTGCCAGCCGCGCGCCCAGCAGACTGCCCGCCACGTTGGCCACCGCCATCGTCGCCGCCACCGGCCACCAGACATGCCCGGTCGAGGCGAACAGTGTCAGCGCAGCCACGTTGGTCGCCGTGTTGAGCAGCTTGGCCGCCGCCGAGGCGTGCAGGAAGTCGTACCCCAGCACGCGCACGAACAGGAACACGAAGAAGCTGCCCGTGCCAGGACCGAAGAAGCCGTCGTAGAAGCCCACGCCGGCGCCGATCAGCGTGGCCTTCAGGGCTTCGCGGCGGGCGCAGTCGCCGGGCCGGTGCTGGCTACCCAGATCCTTGCGCACCAGCGTGTAGACCAGCACCACCAGCAGGATGAACGGCAAGGCCCGCCGCAGCCCCGTGGCGGGTACCTGCGTCACCAGCCACGCCCCGGCAAAGCTGCACGCCAGCGCCGCCACGGCCGCCGGCGCCAGCGTCGTCCACACCATGGTCACGCGCCGGGCGTACTGGACCGTGGCCCAGGCCGTGCCCCAGACGGCTGCACCCTTGTTGGTGCCAAACAGCGTGGCCGGTGGCGTGGCGGGATAGACCGCGAACAGGGCCGGCGCCAGGATCAGCCCACCGCCGCCGACGATCGCGTCCACAAATCCCGCCAGCCCAGAGGCCAGCGTCACCCATAGCAGATCCATGTTCCGCGCCTCTGGCAAAGCCCCCAAAAACAAAAGGCACCGGGGTGGCCGGTGCCTTTCAATTGTCTCATCGCGCAGATGCGCTGCATTGTTGGAGCGTCGGGCTCTGCCTGTGTGGGTCTTGTTCGGCGGCAGGCCCTGTTATGACGCCATGGTGATCCAGTCTCCTCAGTCCCTCGCTCCTGCACACAGCCGCCGAGGGTCTGTGCTTGCGAGTGGCGGAAATGTAGGGGCTGGCATTCGGCCGACATATCCGGGCTTTCCCGCACCAACATGGCGTGTTGTCTCCATGTAACGCCCCGGCGCACCTGGATGAGGCGTTGTCTTCAGCACACCGTCAGGCAAAGCGGTCGGCCAGCACCCATTGGGCTGCGCGCTCGGCCAGCATCAGCGTCGGCGCGTTGGTGTTGCCGCTGGTGATGGTGGGCATGACGCTGGCGTCCACGATCCGCAGACCCGCCACCCCGCGCACCCGCAGCCGCGTGTCCACCACCGCCGTCGGATCGTCCACATGGCCCATCTTGCAGGTGCCGACCGGGTGGAAGATGGTCGTGCCGATCTCCCCGGCCAGCCGCACCAGATCCTCGTCGGTCTGGTACTGCGCGCCAGGCCGGTACTCCTCGGGCTGGAACCGCTGGAAGGCCGGCTGGGCCACGATGCGGCGCGTCACCCGCAGCGCATCGGCGGCGACCTGCCGGTCCTCGGGCGTGGAGAGGTAGTTGGTCGTGATGGCCGGCGCATCCTCGTGGCGCGGCGAGGTGATGCGCACATGGCCACGCGAGGTCGGGTTGAGGTGGCAGACGCTGGCCGTGATGGCGTTGAAGGCGTGCAGCGGCTGGCCGAAGGCGTCGAGCGAGAGCGGCTGGACGTGGTATTCGATGTTCGGCCAGGTGAGGGCATCGGACGTGCGCGTGAAGGCGCCGAGTTGCGATGGCGCCATGCTCATCGGCCCGGTGCGGCGCAGCAGGTATTCCAGCCCGATCTTCGCCTTGCCCCAGGGCGTGGCGGCCAGGGTGTTGAGGGTCGAGACGCCCTGCACCTTGTAGACCGAACGCAGTTGCAGGTGGTCCTGCAGGTTGTCGCCGACGCCGGGCAGGTCATGTTCGACCTGGATGCCATGCTGCTGCAGGTGCGCCCCTGGCCCGATGCCCGACAGCTGCAGGATCTGGGCACTGCCGATGCTGCCGGCGCAGACAATGACCTCGCGGGTGGCGGTGACGGTCTCGACGCCCTGCGGGGTGACGACCTCGGCGCCGGTGCAGCGCAGGGTGCCATCCGCGCCGCGCTCGGTGATCAGGCGGCGGACGTGGGCACCGGTCCACATCTCGAAGTTGGAGCGGCCGAAACAGGTAGGCCGCAGGAAGGCCTTGGCCGTGTTCCAGCGGAAGCCGCCCTTCTGGTTGACCTCGAAGTAGCCCACGCCCTCGTTGGTGCCGCGGTTGAAGTCGTCGGTGGCGGGAATGCCGGCTTGCTGCGCGGCCGCGGCAAACGCATCGAGCACGTCCCAGCGCAGGCGCTGCTTCTCCACGCGCCATTCGCCACCATGGCCGTGCAACGCCTTGAAGTCCTCGGGGGTCTGGGCCGCCTGGTCCGCGTCGAGCCGCCAGTGGTTCTCGTGCCGGCGGAAATAGGGCAGGCACTGGTCCCAGCGCCAGGCGTCGTCACCTGTCAGCGTGGCCCACTGGTCATAGTCGCGCGACTGGCCGCGCATGTAGATCATGCCGTTGATGCTGGAGCTGCCGCCCAGCACCTTGCCGCGCGGGTAGCGCAGGGCGCGGCCGTGGAGCCCAGGGTCGGGTTGTGTCTGGTAAAGCCAGTCGGTGCGCGGGTTGCCGATGCAGTGCAGGTAGCCGACCGGAATGTGGATCCAGTGGTAGTCGTCGTGGCGGCCGGCCTCCAGCAGCAGGACGTGGCTGAGGCCCTTGGCGTGGCTGAGGCGGTTGGCCATCAGGGCACCCGCGGTGCCGGCGCCGATGATGATGTAGTCGAAACTGGGCATGTCGTGTTGTGGCTTCTCGTGTCTCCGTGACCCCGGACTCTAAGCGCAAGTGCCATCGCCGGCACTCGGTCGAAACGCGGGGCACCCTCCATGGTTTCGGGTTAACCCGCGAAGCGGGGCGGTGTCGGCGAAGGGGAACAAAAAATCTGCGCAGGCTTACAACACTTCTTGCAGCAGGGATGCTCACAGTGCTTGACCGTCATACATAATGGTCCCTCGTGATTGGACGCGGCGCCTTTTCTCTGTTCCCTGGAATGAGTGCTGGCTGTAGCTCCGCCACATGGTCCTCTGGTACCACAGGTACCCTGTTTCTTGAAAGGCGCTCTTCCATGGGCAACAAACTCTATGTGGGCAACCTCGCCTACAGCGTCCGCGACGAAGATCTGAACGACGCGTTCTCCCAGTTCGGTGCGGTCACGTCCGCCAAGGTCATGATGGACCGCGAAACCGGCCGTTCCAAGGGCTTCGGTTTTGTCGAAATGGGCTCGGATCCTGAAGCCCAAGCCGCGATCAACGGCCTGAACGGCCAGCCGATCGCCGGTCGTGCCATCGTCGTCAACGAAGCTCGCCCGCGTGAAGAGCGTCCGGGTGGCTTCCGCAGCCCCTACGGTGGCGGCGGTGCCGGTGGTGGCGGTCGCCGTGAAGGCGGTGGCGGCGGTGGTGGCTACGGCGGCGGCGGTGGTGCCGGCGGCGGCGGCGGCGGTGGTGGCGGCGGTTTCCGCAGCCCCTACGGCGGCGGCGGTCGTCGTGAAGGTGGTGGCGGTGGCACCGGCGGCGGCGGCCGTGGTGGCTACGGTGGCGGCGGCGGCGGCTACGGCGGCGGCGGCTACTGATCCTGACAGCGCAGCGGCTCGCCGCCTGCGCTGAACGGCACGGCCTCTGAACTTCTCAAGGCGCCAGACCGCAAGGTCTGGCGCCTTGTTGCATGCTAGACCACTAGCGGCGAGATCAGCGCGCGGGCAGGCGGCCCTTGACAGCACCCTGCAATTCCAGCCGCCCGTCGGCATGGTCGTAGACCAGCGTGCGGGCCTCGATGACAGCCTGGCCCTGGCGCAGCGTCACTGGGCGGGCACTGCGCACCTGGTCGGCTTGGCGGTCGAACACCAGCTCTTCGCTGGTGAAGGTCAGCGGCGCATCCTCGTCGGCCAGCCGCTCGCGCTCGACCACGGCCCCCCCGCTGAGCCGCACCTCATCGCCCGTGCCACTGACCACCGCCCGCGCCGCCGTGGCGCGCAGGGCATGGCCTTGATCGTCGCGCCAGCGCAGGCGCACGCCATCGATCTCCAGCGTGTCGGTATCAGGATAGTGGCGCACGACATCGCCCTCGATCACCCCACGTGCCGGCCCGGTCACCGCATAGTGCTGTACCGAAAAACCACGCATCGCGTAGTCCGGCTCGTGGCGCAGCAGCGCAGCGGGGCGGTCTGGTTCTGGCTCGGGCGTGCTCTGCACCAGCCACCAGGTCGCTGCCGCCAGCAACGCCATCAGGAACAGCGGCAGCTGCCCCAGCAAGCCGTTGCGCACCCGCTCACCCCAAGGCAGCGTCGGGTGTCCGCCCACCGTGTCTGGCAGACGATTCAGCAGCGGCGGCAGCGGAACCGGGTTGACATCGTCGTCGTCAAGGGAAGCCACGGCGCGGATCTCAGCGCGCCGCCGCGCCGTCCAGCGTGGCCAGATGGCCGGCCAGCAGCATGGCGTACTGCCCGCTGGCCGTGAGCAGGAGGTCGCAGAACTCGCGCGCCGCCCCTTGCCCACCCGGCACGGCGGTGACGTGGTGCGCCGCGGCCCGGACCTCGGCATGCGCCTGTGTCGGCGCACACGCCACGGCAGCACGCACCATCAGCGGCAGATCCGGCCAGTCGTCGCCGATCACCGCCAGCGCGTGCCAGTCCAGCGCCAGCGTCTGCAGCACCTGCTCGGCTGCGGCCAGCTTGTCGTGGATGCCGTACAGCGCATGGACGATGCCCAGGTCCACACAGCGGCGCCGCACCGCCGGAGTGTCCCGCCCGGTGATGACGACGGGGGTGATGCCAGCGCGGGCGAGCAGCTTGATGCCGTGGCCGTCGAGCGTGCTGAACGCCTTGACGGTCTCGCCGGACTCGCCGATGTAGATGCGCCCGTCGGTCAGACAGCCATCGACATCGAAGATCGCCGCACGCACCGGTTGCGCCAGCAGCAGCAGCTCGGCAGGGAATTGCAGCGTCGGCGTCACAGGACGCGGCCAGACGGGGGTGGAGGCGGAGATCGAATAGGCCATGGTCAGATCACCTTCGCACGCATCAGGTCGTGGGTGTTGAGCGCACCGATCAGGCGGCCCTCGGCGTCGTGGACCAGCAGCGTGGTGATGCAGGCTTCCTCCATCAGCGTGGCGGCCTCCACCGCCAGCGCGTCGGCACGCACGCTGCGCGGACGGCTCGGACGCAGCAGCTGCGCAGCGGTCAGCGTGCGCAAGTCAGTGCCCTGCTCGACGGCACGGCGCAGGTCGCCGTCCGTGAACACCCCGATCGCCCGCCCCTCGGCATCGACGATGGCCGTGGCGCCCAGCCCCTTGGCGCTCATCTCGCGCATCATCTCGACACAGCCCGCCTGCGGTCCGACCTGCGGCACGGCCGCCCCCTTGCGCATGATGTCGTGGACGTGGGTGAGCAGCTTGCGGCCCAGCGCACCACCAGGGTGCGAGCGCGCGAAGTCTTCGGCCCGGAAGCCCCGCGCATCCAGCAACGCCACCGCCAACGCATCGCCCAGCGCGAGCTGCGCCGTGGTGCTGGCGGTCGGAGCGAGGTTGAGCGGACAGGCTTCCTGCGCGACACGGTTCGACAGCACCAGATCGGCGTGCGCGGCCAGCGTGGACTCGGGGCGGCCGGTCATGCCCACCAGCGTCACGCCCAGCCGCTTGAGCGCCGGCAGGATCGCCGCCAGCTCGTCGCTCTCGCCTGAATTGGAGATGGCCAGCACCACATCGCCAGGCGTGACCATGCCCAGATCACCGTGGCTGGCCTCCGCTGGGTGGACGAACAGCGCAGGCGTGCCAGTGGAGGCCAGCGTCGCGGCGATCTTGCGCCCGACATGCCCGCTCTTGCCCATGCCCATCACGACCACCCGGCCCGTGCTGCGCAGGATGGTCTCCACCGCCGCCGCGAACCCGGCCCCCTGCTGGTCCTGGAGTTGCATCAGCGCCTCGGCCTCGATGCGCAGCGTCTGACAGGCCATGCGGATGGCCCGCTCGGCATCGAAAGGGGAGGCGGAAGTGGCAAGGATCACGGGGTCTCGGGCCGGGACACAGGCCGGGGCTGAATTAGGATAGGGCGATTCTAGGACGGTGCATGGCCAGCAATCTCGATCTCGCGCTCCTCTACCTGCTCGCCGCCGTGCTCGGCGTGGTGGGCTGTCGGCTGCTGAAGCTGCCGGCCATGCTGGGCTACCTGATCGTCGGCGTGCTGATCGGCCCGAATGCGCTGGCCCTGGCGCGCGACTCGGCTGGCATCCGCTACCTTGCGGAGTTCGGCGTCGTCTTCCTGATGTTCGTGATCGGGCTGGAGTTCAACCTGCCGAAGCTGCGCAGCATGCAGCGGCTGGTGTTCGGGCTGGGTGCCGGACAGGTGGTGCTGACCGTCGTGGGCGCGGCGTTGGGCAATGTGCTGCTGGCGGTGCTGTTCAAGCTGCTGGGGCAACCCTGGGATCTGGGCTGGCAGGGCGCGGTCGCCCTCGGTGCGGCGATGGCCATGTCCAGCACCGCCATCGTCGTCAAGATGATGGCCGAGCGGCTGGAACTGGAGAGCGAACACGGCCGCAACGTCATGGGCGTGCTGCTGTTCCAGGATCTGGCGGTCGTGCCGCTGCTGGTGCTGATCCCCTCGCTGGCCAGTGGCGGTGAAGACCTGTGGAGCACGCTCGGTGGCGCCTTGGTCAAGGCGGTGGTGCTGCTGACCGTGCTGCTGTGGGGCGGGCAGCGGGTGATGCGCTGGTGGCTGACGCTGGTGGTGCGGCGCAAGAGCGAAGACCTGTTCATCCTCAACATCCTGCTGATCACGCTCGGGCTGTCGTGGCTGACGGAGCATGCCGGGCTGTCGCTGGCGCTGGGGGCGTTCGTGGCCGGCATGCTGATCGCCGAAACCGAGTTCAAGCACCAGGTCGAGACCGACATCCGCCCCTTCCACGACGTGCTGCTCGGGCTGTTCTTCATCACGATCGGGATGAAGCTCGACTGGCGGCCGGTGCTGGACCAGTGGCCGCTGGTGCTGGTGCTGAGCGTGCTGCCAGTGGTGGCCAAGGCGGGGCTGGTGGCGGTGCTGGCGCGGCTGTTCGGCTCGGCCCCGGGGGTGGCGATCCGCACGGGCCTGTACCTGGCACAGGCGGGCGAGTTCGGCTTCGTGCTGCTGACGCTGGGCGCCGAGGTGAAGCTCGTCGGCAGCCAGTGGATGAGTCCGGTGCTGGCGTCGATGGTGCTGTCGATGCTGGCCACGCCCTTCCTCATCATGGGCAGCAACCGCATCGTGATGCGCCTGTCCGCCACCGACTGGCTGATGCAGTCGGTGCAGCTCACCACCATCGCCAAGCGTGCGATCCGGACCGAGGCACACCTCATCATCTGCGGCTACGGGCGCAGCGGGCAGAACCTGGCGCGGCTGCTGGACCAGGAACACATCCCCTACATGGCGCTGGATCTCGACCCCGACCGCGTGCGCCAGGCGGCGGCGGCTGGCCAGAGCGTGGTCTTCGGCGACGCGGCCAAGCTGCCGAGTCTGATCGCGGCGGGCCTGTCGCGGGCCACGGCGGTCGTCATCACGTACCACGACACCCCTTCGGCGCTGCGGGTGCTGCAGCATGTACGCGAACACGCAGCGCATGTCCCGGTGGTGGTGCGGACCCTGGACGACACGGACCTGGAACGCCTGCGCACCGCCGGGGCGACCGAGGTGGTGCCAGAAGCCCTGGAAGGCTCGCTCATGCTGGCCAGCCACGCGCTGGCGCTGGTGGGCGTGCCCATGCGGCGCGTCATCCGCATCACGCAGGACGCGCGCGACGCCCGCTACGGCCTGCTGCGCGGCTACTTCCACGGCGCGGACGACGACACGGTCAGCGAGCTGCAGCAAGCGCGGCTGCAGTCGGTCAGCCTGCCACCCGGCGCGCCGAGCGTAGGGCAGCGACTGGGCGACCTGACCTTGCAGGTGATGGGGGTGTCGGTGGTGTCGGTGCGCCGGGCCAGTGGCCAGGTCATGGCCACCGGGGGCGACGAGGATCTGGTGCTGGCCGGAGGGGATGTGCTCGTGCTGAGCGGTCTGCCGGAGACGCTGGCGCTGGCCGAAAGCCGGCTGCTCAAGCGTTGACGCTGGCGCAGCCGCTCAGGCCACCGCCACCCGCAGTGCCAGATTCGCCCGCAGCCGCGCCACCATCACCGCGCCAGCGGCCCGCAGCACCTCGTTGGCGATCAGCGGCACGCGGGCGGTCAGTTCCTCGAAGCGCGGCAGGTGCAGCGCCCAGACGATGGCCGGCGTCATGGACTCGACGTTGGCCGAATGCGGCTGGTCGCTGAACAACCCCGTCTCGCCGACCAGTGCACCGGGGCGCATCAGCGCGATGCGGCTGGTGCCGGGAGCGGCGCCGCTGACGTAGACCTGCAGCGTGCCCTGTCCGACGAAGTAGGCGGCGCGGTCACAGTCGTTCTGCTTGATCAGCAGGTCGCCGGCGCGCAGCTGGTAGGCGGTCAGGTAGGCAGCGAAGTGGCGCCACTGGGCCAGGTCCAGGCGCGCACGAAAGGCATCGTCCGCCCGGTAGGACTGGACTGCCTCGATCAGATCATCTATGCCCATGGCGCGCTCCTGGCTCCTGCGGTGGTCCTGCTGTGGGTGACATTCCCATTTCCGTTCTGCAACGGCCATCGAACATGCCAGAGTGCTCCGTTGTGCGCTGATTCAGATGGTAACAAATGCACAAACTGAACGGTACCTGCTACTTGCCAATGCAGAAGCGCGTGAATATGTCACCGAGCAGGTCGTCCGGGGTGTAGGCGCCGGTGATCTCGCCCAGCGCGTCGTGGGCCAGACGCAGCTCTTCGGCGAGCAGGTCGAGCGCGGTGTCGGCCTGAGCAGCCCAGGCACGGGCGTGGGCGAGGTGGTCCCGAGCCTGCCGCAGGGCCTTGAGGTGGCGGGTGCGGGCGATGAAGACGCCTTCGGGCGAGGCGTGCCAGCCCGCCAGCGCCAGCAGCGTCTCGCGCAGCACCTGCAGGCCGGTGTGGGTCTTGGCAGACAGGCCCAGCGCCTGGGGCGCGCTGCCACTGTCACCCTGCGCGCGGGACAGGTCGGCCAGTGCCGCCTCCAGCCGCCCGGCCGGCGCTGCATCGACCTTGTTGAACACATGCACCAGCCGCTGGCGCTGCCGCTCGGGCAGGCGCGCTTCGATGGCGCGATCGGCTGCGGTGTAGACCGGATCGTCGCAGCGCGTGAGGTCGTGCAGCAGCAGCACGGCGTCCGCTTCGGCGATGGCCTCCCAGCTTCGGGCGATGCCGATGCGCTCGACCTGGTCGCTGGCCTCCTCGTCCGAGCGCAGGCCGGCCGTGTCGATGATGTGGACGGGCACCCCTTCGATCTGCAAGGTTTCACTCACCTTGTCGCGGGTGGTGCCCGGAATGGGCGTGACGATGGCGAGTTCCGCCCCGGCCAGCGCGTTGAGCAGCGAACTCTTGCCCGCGTTGGGCTGGCCGGCGATCACCACCTTCAGCCCTTCACGCAGCAAGGCACCCTGCTGCGCGGTGTCCAGCACGGTGGCGAGCTGCGCCGCCAGCCGGTCGAGACGGCCACGGGCGTCGGCCTTTTCCAGGAAGTCGATCTCTTCTTCGGGAAAGTCCAGCGTCGCCTCCACCAGCATGCGCAGCGCGATCAGCTGGTCGCGCAAGGCCGTGATGTGGGTGGAAAACGCGCCCGAGAGGGAACGCACGGCGCTGCGGGCCGCCGCCTCGGTGCTGGCGTCGATCAGGTCGGCCACGGCCTCCGCCTGGGCGAGATCGAGCTTGTCGTTCAGGAAGGCACGTTCGGTGAACTCGCCCGGCTCGGCCAGCCGCAGGCCCGGCAGCGCGCCCTCCCCCGCCGCCTGCAGACAGCGGGCCAGCAGCAGCTGCAGCACGACCGGGCCGCCGTGGGCCTGCAGCTCCAGCACGTCCTCGCCGGTGTAGCTGTGCGGCGCGGGAAAGTAGAGTGCGAGCCCCTGGTCGATGGGCAGGCCGTCCGCACCGAGGAAGGGGCCGTAGGTGGCGTGGCGTGGCACGAGCGTGCGGCCAGTGAGGGCCTGGACCAGCGGCAGCAGGCCGTGGCCGGAGACCCGCACGATGCCGACCGCCCCCCGTCCGGGAGCGGTGGCGATGGCGGCGATGGGATCCTGGTGTCGAGCAAGCATGGCGCGCATTCTCGCCGAGCCGGGGTGGTGCAGCCCACCATGCAGAACGCCCTGTCGGACCGGCCGGACAGGGCGTTGGTGGGCACTGGGCACCGAATTCGCGCGGAGGGGAGCCAGCTACAAGAGCATTCGACCCCCAGAGCCACGACTGTTGCAGCGAGCCTCCCGGCCCCTGATGCGGCTCTGAAAGCCTGCTGCAACACCCTTGGGTCTAACCCCGCAGAACGCATGATGCAGGGCAATTGTGACCATCTCAAGACCCCGATTGCATCCAATGTTTCGAGGTGTGGGGCTTGTCGCGGCCGGATTCCACGTTGCCGGGAACCCGACCGGAGACAGCGGGGAAACCCCCGTCAGCTTCAGCGATTGAGGCCGAGCTGCCGGTTGATCATCCACTGTTGCGCGATGGCCAGCAGGTTGTTGACGAACCAGTACAGCACCAGACCCGCCGGGAAGAACAGGAACATCACGCTGAACACCAGCGGCATGATCCACATCATCTTGGCCTGCATCGGATCCGGCGGCGTGGGGTTCAGCCAGGTCTGGAACAGCGTGGACAGCGTCATCAGCGCCGGCAGGATGTAGTAGGGATCCTGCACGCTCAGGTCGGTGATCCAGCCGATCCAGGGCGCCCCGCGCATCTCCACCGAGGCCAGCAGCACCGAATACAGCGCGATGAAGAACGGCATCTGCACGAAGATCGGCAGGCAGCCGCCCAGCGGATTGACCTTCTCCTCGCGGTAGATGCGCATCATCTCCTGCTGCATCTTCTGCGGGTCGGCCTTGTAGCGTTCGCGGATCTCCATCACCTTGGGGTTGACGGCCTTCATCTTGCCCATGGAGCGGTAGGCGCTGGCGTTGAGCCAGTAGAACGCGATCTTCAGCAGCACCACCAGCCCGACGATCGCCCAGCCCCAGTTGCCGATCATCCCGTGCAGCTTGTCGAGCAGCCAGAACAGCGGCTTGGCGAGGATCGTCACCCAGCCGTAGTCCTTGACCAGCTCCAGCCCGGGGGCCAAGGCTTCGAGCTTCTTTTCTTCCTGCGGACCGGCGTAGAGCGTGGACTCCACCGCCTGCGTCGCACCGGCCGCGACCGGAGCCAGCGGCAGCGTCATCGCCATGGAGTACAGGTTGGTGCCTTCGCGCTTGGACTGGAAGCTGCGCTCCTGCTGTGCGCCGACCAGCCAGGCGCCGACGAAATGGTGCTGCACCATCGCGATCCAGCCGTTGTCGGCGGACTTCTCGTGCTCGGCCTTGCCCTTCTCGATGTCGGCGAACTCGATCTTCTGGAACTTGGCCTTGTCGGTGTAGACCGCCGGCCCGGTGAAGGCGGCCGGACCCATGAACACCGAAGACGAAGGCACGGCGCCATCGCGGGAAAGCTGCAGGTAGAGCTGGGCGGACAGCGGCGCGGCCGTGCCGTTGACCACCTCGTGGCGCACCTTGACCGCGTAGTCACCCCGCGTGAAGGTATAGGACTTGCGCAGCTTGACGCCACCCTGCTCCGGCGACTCGAAGGTCAGCGTCAGCGCGTTCTGCCCGTCGGCCAGCGTGCGCGGACCGGGCAGCAGGTTCATCACCGTGAGGTGGTTGGGCAGCGCCGCCTCGCCGGCCAGGCGCGGAATCAGTCCCGAATCGGCTTGGTAGACCCGCTCCGTGGTCTGGTCGAACAGCATGACGGGCCTGGTGGCGTCGTGTTCATCCTTGTAGCGTGGCAGGGCCATGCGCACGAGCGAACCACCCCGGGTGTCGAACGTGGCGCGCACCAGGTCGGTGGTGATCTCGACCTTCTGCGAGGTAGGCACCACCGCACCAGCCGCCGGCAGCGCCGCCGTGGCGCCCACCGCCGAGGCAGCCCCCGCGACCGGCACACCGGCCGTGCTCGCCTGGACGGGCGCGGTCACGGCCTTGGGCGGATCAAACATCGACGGCTGCCCGTTGTGCTTGCTCCAGCCATCCCACAGCATCACGAGCGAGACAGAGAAAACGCCCCACAGCACGGCGCGCCGCGTATCGTTCATACAGAGGTCTTTCGAAAGGAAGAGAACAGTCGGTGCGACGGACCAGGGACGGGGTCATGCCCACCCGCGCACCAGGGATGGCAGCGGGCGATGCGACCGACCGTCAAGGCACCACCCCGCAGCGCGCCATGCCGCTCCAGCGCCACCAGCGCATAGGCGGAACACGTCGGCTCGAAGCGACAGGACGAGCCGAGCCAGGGACTCAGCAGCAGCCGGTAGCCCCGCACCAGCCCGATCAAGCCCTGCTGCGGCCAGGACGGGTGCATTCAGCGGGCCTTGTCCACCACCGGAGATGGCGCGGCGGCGCGGCGGGCGCGGCGGGCAGCATCCCCGAGGAGAATTTCGATCTCGGCATGCAGCAGCGCCGCCAGCGTTTCCGAGCGGGCGCTGGGAAACTGCTTGCGGTCGATGGGCGCACGAAGGCGCACCACCCAGTCGCCAGCCACGAGGTCGGCGAGGTGGCGACGGATGCCCGCCCGGATCTGCCCCTTGACCAGCGTGCGGGTCACGGAGCGCCGAGCATGTCGCTTCGGCACCACCAGACCCAGTCGCAAAGACAGCATTTCGGGACGGTTCTCCACAGAGTTCTCCACAGATTCATCCACAGGCACCGCCAGACCCGGAAGACTGGCGGTGCGAGGGGCATGGCCCGCGGACAACTGCGTGGTGTGTGTGGCAGCAAGGTGGTGCACCATGAAATGGGCACTGCGCGCAATGGGGCGCACGGCCATGGCCGATTCGAACAGGGAAGCCCCTGTCAGCGGAATCAGGACCATGGGTGCGGCCGCGCTCACCGTGTCGCAACGGGCGCTGGACGCCCCGTGGATCAGACGGCCAGACGCTTGCGGCCCTTGGCGCGGCGTGCATTCAGCACGGCGCGGCCGCCACGGGTCTTCATGCGCACGAGAAAGCCATGGGTGCGGGCGCGGCGGACCTTCGACGGTTGGTAGGTGCGTTTCATTGTGAAATCCTCTGGCTCCGATCGGGCACCCCTCTGGCACCCCAATTCGGGAAACCCACGATTACAGCAAAAACCTGCTGGAAAGTCAATGACTTGCCGCGTGCGGACTGGTCGCGCACGGGGATTGACCACCGGCTCGAAACTGTGGATAACCGCAACCCGTGGCGGCATGATGTCGATACAATCGCGCCCCTTCTCCTGAAGTTGTCCACAATTTTTAGAACATGCACTTGGACCTGTGGCAACGAGGCTGTGAGCGCCTCGCCGCCGAGCTGCCGGCACAGCAGTTCAACACGTGGTTTCGCCCGTTGCCACCCGCCCAGGTGTCGGCGGCGGGGGACGGCTACCTCGTGGGTCTGCGTGTGCCCAATCGGTTCAAGATGGACTGGATCCGCTCGCAATTCGCGGTGCGGATCGAGCGGCTGCTGAGCGAGATCGCGGGCAGGCCCGTGCGCCTGGAGCTGTCCCTGGGGAGCGACCCCCTTCCAACCCCGGCCCTGGCCCTGCCCCCGTCCGAGCCCCCTCCCCTGACGCCGGCCGCTCCGGTGCAGATGTCGATGATCGACTTCCCCCCTGTCGCCGCACCGCTGGCCAGCCCGCCCGCCCCAGCGGGTCGCACAGCGGGGGTGCGCGCTCGCACGCGCGCGGGTGGATCGGGACTGAACAGCACGCCCAGCCTGCCCGCGCTGCACGAACTCCTGACGCTGCCCGAGGTGGCGCCGGCCGCCGTCACGCCACCCAAGCCCGCCACCCGCTCGCCCAGCGCCCGCCGCAGCGCCGCCCCTGCGCCGCTGGCCGAACCCACCCCCCCGGTCGAGCCTCTCCCGGCCTCGCCTGTCGCCCCGCCGACAGCCACCACGCCCCCGCTGACCAGTGGCGCCATCTCCGCCGCCTCCGCGCTCGCCAAGGCCAGCGCCGCCGTCGCCTCGCGCCGCAAGCGGGTGGCTGCGGTCAGCAAGGACGCTGCAGCAGCCCCATCTCCACACCCCACGGCCGCCTCCGTCGCTGCGCCGCCGCCGGCTTCGTCGCCGCTGGCCGCTCCCGCCGTGGTCATCCCGACCGTGGCCCCGCCGGCCGCACCTTCCGCCACCCGTGGCCGCGTCAACCCCGCCCTCACCTTCGACACGCTGGTGCCCGGCCGCGCCAACCAGATGGCCCGCACCGCGGCCATGCACGTCGTCGGCTCGCCGGGCGGCATGTACAACCCGCTGTTCCTGTACGGCGGCGTCGGTCTGGGCAAGACGCACCTGATCCACGCCGTCGGCAACGCGCTGCTCAAGGAGCGCAAGGATGCCCGCGTGCTCTACCTGCACGCCGAGCAGTTCATCTCCGACGTGGTGCGCAACTACCAGCGCAAGACCTTCGACGAACTCAAGGCCAAGTACCACAGCCTGGACCTGCTGCTGATCGACGACGTGCAGTTCTTCGCCGGCAAGGACCGCACGCAGGAGGAGTTCTTCAACGCCTTCGAGGCCCTGCTGACCAAGCGCGCCCACATCATCATGACCAGCGACACCTAC
>JAAFKB010000073.1 GCA_013299055.1 Sphaerotilus sp. | reverse complement strand
GAACCCCAGCCGAACTGCACCAGACTGCCCTGCGTCAGACGCCGGTACGGAATGCCGCGGGCCACCGCCGCCGACACGATCGCGCCGGTGCTCGGGCCGAGGCGCACGTCCTCGTCGATCTCGCGCAAGCGGGCGATGGCTTCGGTCACGTCGAAGGCGGTGTCGGCCAGCGTGGCCTGAATGAGCTGCTCCGCGAGTGCGAGCGCCAAGCGACCCACGTCCTCCTCGCTGTACTCGACGACCACCTGGTAGATGCCCGGTTCGACCGTGGCCGAGGTGCGGCTGAACGTGACCGGGCAGCCCGCCTGCGCCTGCAGCGCCAGCGTGGCAGTTTCCAGCACATGCGCCAGCGCGATGTCGCCGCGCTGCGCACCCGCCGGCACCGCGCCGATGCCGGGGAACCGGGCACGCAGACGGGACTCGAAGCCGGGCAGTTGGGCAATCGCGCGCTCGTCTTCAGCACACGACACGATGGCCTCGACCGCCGTGTGGCGGCTCCAGAGGTTGGGGCCGCGCAAGGCCCGAATGCGTGAAACGTCCATCAGTGGGTCACGTCCGGTCAGAAGAAAGGATCACGAGCGTGTCGGGCTCGATGCGAAGGTTTCGAGTCCGGCGGCCATCAGCTCGGGTGCGATGCCCAGCGCCCAGCCCGCTGCCAATGCGGGCAGTACCACCGACGGCGCCAGCGCGATGCGGCGGCGCTGCAGATCGACGCAGACCATTTCGGCGGTCCCCGTGGCCAGCACCACCCGCGACGCCCGCAGCAGCACCGTCCGCCCGCCCTGCCCGCGGTGGACGGTCACGGCGTCGTTGTCCGCAGACTGCAGGCTGTAGAGGATGACCTCGCCATCGGACAGGCGGGCCATGTCGGCGATGCGTTCGTCGTCGGCGTTCAGCACGGCCGCACCCTCGGGCAGCACCACGTCGATTTGCGTGCGCAGCACACGCGGCATCTGCTCGACATCGCGCAGATCGTGGCGTGCCAGCGTCTCGGCGCCGCCCAGGTCCGTGACCACGCCGATGTGGCAGCGATCGTAGGGCAGGCCATCGTCGAGGATGGTGGCCGCGCCGTTCTCGATCACCACGGTCTGCACTTCGCGGTTCATCAGCAGCCGGTGGCCGCTCGCCCAGTTGGCACAGTCGCCACGGCCCACGCGCCGCCCTGCCAGGAACAACCCGTCGCGGCAGGCCAGTCCGACGTGCTTGCCGCTGAGGTGGACCAGCCACGCCACCAGTTGCGCGATGTCCGCGGTGTCCTGCGAACCGGCCACACCGACCACCGGGATGCGGCCGCTGTCCTCTTCGCCGAACAGGTGGTTGACGATGTCGCGCCCGACCGGACGTGGCATGCCCTCGGCCGGCTTGAGGTGCATCAGCAGGCCGGGGCCGGCGTTGACCTCGACGATCGCGCCGCCGGTCTCGTGCAGCGGGCGGCGGATGTCGGTCGTCACCAGATCGACGCCGGCGATGTCCAGCCCCACCACGCGCGCGGCCAGCCCGACCTGGCTGGCCACGTCGGGGTGGACGACATCGGTGCAGTCGATCGCGACGTTGCCATTGCGCTGGATCAGCACCGCACGGCCGGCCGCCGGCACCGCATCCGGCCCGACCAGCCCTTGCCGTTCCAGCAGCAGCCGGATCACCGGCTCGCGCTCCAGACGGATGGTTTCGAGAGGAAATTCTTCGGCCTCGCCGCGGCGAGGGTCGGTGTTGAGCTGGCGGTCGATCAGCTGGGTGACGCTGGACACCCCGTCGCCGGTGATCCACAGGCTCTCGCCCCGCGCCGCGGCGACCACCTGCCCGCCGACGACCAGCAGCCGGTGCTCGTCGCCACGGATGTAGCGTTCGACGATGACCTCGCTGCCTTCCACGTCGGCCACGGCCCAGGCCGCCATGACTTCCTCGCGGCTGTTCAGGTCCAGGCTGACACCGCGGCCGTGGTTGGCGTCGGTCGGCTTGACCACGACCGGCAGCCCGATGTCCTGTGCCTCGTCCCAGGCGGCGTCGGCGTCGGCGGCCACCGCGCCTTCCGGCACCGGCACCCCGCACGCCTTCAGCAGCGTCTTGGTCAGATCCTTGTCGCCCGCGATGCCTTCGGCGATCGCGCTGGTGAGGTCGGTCTCGGCGGTCCAGATGCGGCGCTGGGCGGCACCGTAGCCAAGTTGCACCAGGTTGCCGTCGTTCAGGCGGATGTGCGGGATGCGGCGGTCGGTGGCGGCGCCGACGATGCTGGCCGTGCTCGGGCCGAGGTAGCAGTCGTCGATCTTCTCGCGCACACGCTCGACGGCGACGGCCACCTCGAAGGCTTCGCCGTTGATCGCCGCCATCAGCAGCGCGTGGCCTTCCGCCAGCGCAGTGCGTGCCACCTGCTCGTCACGGGCGCGGAACACCATGCGGTAGACGCCATGCTGCGAGGTGCTGCGCGTCTGGCCGAAGCCCGTCGGCATGCCCGCCAGGTTCAGCAGCTCGATGACGACGTGTTCGAGCACGTGGCCCATCCAGGTACCTTCTTCGAGCCTCTGCAGGAAGCCGCCGCGCTCGCCGACACCGCAGTGGTGTTCGATCAGCGCCGGCAGCATGGCCGTGAGGCGGTCGTTGAAACCGGGCAGCTGGTGCGAAGGCCAGTCTTCCAGCTCGCCCAGATCCAGCCAGACCTCCAGCACCGGACGGTAGGTCCAGACGTTGGGGCCGCGCAGATACGTGATGCGCTGCAGGGTGATGTTGTCTTTCTTGCTCATGTCCTGGGGAGCTGGTGGTGGGCTCGGGGGAACCATTGTGCCCAACGTTTCTTGCATGAAGTCATCGTCTCGCCGTGGCTGGCCGTTGATCCAGGGTGGCCTTCATCTGCAGAAATCCCACGGGGATGGCATGCGCCAGAATTCGGCATCCCCGAGAACAAGACCCCATGCATCCACTTACCGCCGACGCTTCCCTGGCTGGCCATCCGGGCCGACTGCTTCCCGACGAGAACGTCCTGGGCACTCTGGAGGTTGACCTCGACGACGCCTTGCACTTCAGCCGCAGCACCCTGGTGCTCACGGACCGGCGCCTGCTGTGGGCCCGCGCCGGGGCCACCGACTGGACGGCCCGCTGGCCGCTGGCACACACGCTGACCCTGCGGCACCACGACCACGCGGGTGTCGGCACACTGGAGCTGCACGACCCGCAGGCCCGGCAAGCCGTCTGGCGCTTCACCCTCGGGCAGAACGTGCAGGCACTGCGGCTGGTGCGGCAGTTCGAGCGCCAGTGCGAGGGGCTGCACCACCCCAGCACCCCGCTCCGCGAAGACGATCTCGACCCCACCACCTGCCCCACCTGCCATGCCCCGCTACCGCCCGACAGCGACGAATGTGCCGTCTGCACCCGCGAGCTGTCCACGCCGCCGTCCACCTGGGTGCTGCTGCGGCTGTGGCGGTTTGCGCAGCCCTACCAGTGGAAGCTGCTGCTGGGATTCCTGCTGACGCTGGCCTCCACCGCCGCGACGCTGGTGCCACCTTACCTGACGATCCCGCTGATGGACAACGTGCTGATCCCGTTCCAGAACGGCCAGCGCATCGACCCGGACTACGTGGTGCAACTGCTGGCCGGGCTGCTCGGCGCCGGGCTGCTGGCATGGGGACTGGGCTGGGCGCGGACCTGGCTGCTGGCCATCGTCTCCGAGCGCATCGCCGCTGACCTGCGCACCACCGCGTTCGACCACCTGCTCGGCCTGTCGCTCGACTACTTCGGCGCCAAGCGCACCGGCGACCTGATCGCCCGCATTGGCTCGGAAACCGACCGCCTCTCGGTGTTCCTGTCGTTGCACGCGCTCGACTTCGCCACCGACGTGCTGATGCTGGGCATGACGGCGGTGATCCTGTTCTCGGTCAACCCGTGGCTCGCGCTGGTGACACTGCTGCCGCTGCCCTTCATTGCCTGGATGATCCACCTGGTACGCGACCGGCTGCGCACCGGCTTCGAGAAGATCGACCGCGTCTGGGGCGACGTGACCAACGTGCTGGCCGACACCATCCCCGGCGTGCGCGTGGTCAAGGCGTTCGCGCAGGAGGCCCGCGAATCGACGCGTTTCCACGAGGCCAACGCCGCCAACCTCGCCGTCAACGACAAGCTCAACAAGACCTGGAGCCTGTTCACGCCGACCGTGACGCTGCTGACCGACATCGGCCTGCTGGTGGTCTGGGCGTTCGGCATCTGGCAGGTCAGCCAGGGCGACATCACCGTCGGCGTGCTGACCGCGTTCCTGGCCTACATCGGGCGCTTCTACGGCCGGCTCGACTCGATGAGCCGCATCGTCTCGGTGACGCAGAAGGCCGCCGCCGGCGCCAAGCGCATCTTCGACGTGCTGGACCATGTCTCCAACGTGCCCGAGCCGGAGCAGCCCGTGCCGACCGGCCAGTTGCACGGGGCCGTGCGGCTCGACAACATCGGCTTCCGCTACGGCAGCCGCTCGGTGATCCGGGGCATGAGCCTGGACATCCGGCCGGGCGAGATGATCGGACTGGTCGGGCACTCGGGATCGGGCAAGAGCACGCTGGTGAACCTGATCTGCCGCTTCTACGACGTGACCGACGGCTCGATCCGCGTGGACGGCACCGACATCCGCCGCTTCAAGGTCGCCGACTACCGCCGCCACATCGGGCTGGTGCTGCAGGAGCCGTTCCTGTTCTTCGGCACCATCGCCGAGAACATCGCCTACGGGCTGCCCGGCGCCACCCGCGCGCAGATCATCGCCGCCGCCCGCGCCGCGCACGCGCATGACTTCATCCTGCGCCTGCCGCAGGGCTACGACTCGCTGGTCGGCGAGCGCGGCCAGGGCCTGTCCGGCGGCGAACGCCAGCGCATCTCCATCGCGCGGGCGCTGCTGATCGACCCGCGCCTGCTGATCCTCGACGAAGCCACCGCCAGCGTGGACACCGAGACCGAGCGCGAGATCCAGAAGGCGCTCGACAACCTCGTGCAGGGCCGCACGACGATCGCCATCGCCCACCGCCTGTCCACGCTACGCAAGGCGGACCGGCTGGTGGTGATGGACCGCGGCGCGGTGGTCGAGGTCGGCACGCACGACGAGCTGATGGCCGCCCAGGGCCACTACTTCCGCCTCTACGAAGCCCAGGCGCGCCGCACCGACGCCGATGCCAGCGCGGACTCAGGCACCTGATCCCGCCAAGGAACCCAGCGATGTTCACCCTCGAACGCCAGGCCGACGGCCGCCTGACCTACACCGGCGCAGATGCCCAGGTCCACCACGGCATCACCCCCGTGCGCGCATTTCCCGTCTCCGCACCAGACGCGGGGCTGTCCCTCGTCAGCGCCGCCGGCCACGAATTGCTCTGGATCGACCGGCTGGATGCGCTGCACGAGCGCCAGCGCCTGCTGATCGAAGAAGAACTCGCCCACCGCGAGTTCACGCCCGAGATTCGGCGCGTGGTGGCAGTCTCCACCTTCTCCACCCCCAGCACCTGGACGGTGGACACCGACCGCGGCCCGACCACGCTCGTACTCAAGGTGGAAGAGGACATCCGCCGCCTTCCGGAGCGCGGCCGGCTGCTGATCACCAGCGGCCACGGCATCGTTTTTTCGGTGCGAGACATGGCGGTGCTCGATCGCCATTCGCGCAAGCTGATGGAGCGTTTTCTCTGACATACCGGGCCACGGCGGGCGTGGTCCAATGGGGTGACACCACCGGCAACAGGCGCTCCATCACCATGCTCGACGACGAAGACGAAAAGACCGTGATTGACCCCAAGGGCCTGCGCTACAAGAGCAAGTCCGCCGGCTCGCCCTTTGGCGGCAAGGGTGCGTTTGTCGGCGGCACCATGTCCTGCCTGCTCTGCGGCAAGCACCGGCCGCAGGCGATGCTCAAGAGCAAGCAGGTGCTCGGCCGGCCACAGAAGGTCTGTGCACCCAGTTGCAAGGAGCTGGACGAGATCCTGGCGCAGCAACGTTGACCGGATCCGCGCAGAGGCGGATCACCCTTGACGGGTACCGGCCCGCAATGCGGTGAACGACACCAGCCGCCCCGCGATCGCGCTGGCCGCGACCGTCGGCGGACTCGCCAGCCAGACCTGGCCCGGCCCGGACCGGCCAGGGAAGTTGCGGTTGATGGCGCTCACCGTCACCTGCGCTGCCTCGGTCGAAGCACCCGGCCCGCAGTTCGCGCAGGCACCGCAAGCTGGTTCCAGCAACTCGGCGCCCACCGCCTCGAACGCCACCAGATACCCTTTCGCCGTGCAGTAGTCGCGCACGGCCGCTGTGCCGAATTGGAGGTACAGCCGCACCCCTGGGGCAACCCGCAGCCCGCGCTCCGCCGCCCAGGCCAGCACGGCGTGGTAGTGGTCGAAGTCCTCGCGCTTGCCCGCCGTGCAGCTTCCGCCGTAGGCGATGTCGATCGGCACCCGCTCCTCGGGCGGCAGATCGGCCAGCGCCACCCCCCGCCCCGGATCGCCCGGCCGCGCCACGAACGGCGACAGCACCGCCGCGTCGATGCGGACCACCGCGGCATACGCCGCCCCCGGATCGCTGCGCATCCACGGCGCGATAGCGATGTCCACACCGCGCCGCTCGCGCACGAAGCGCACCGTCTCGGCGTCCGGCTCGACCAGTCCGGTGAAGCCGCCGAGTTCGGCCGTCATGTTGGTCAGCGTGGCCCGCTCGTCGGTGGACAGTGCCCGCACCGCGCTGCCGCCGAACTCGAACACCTTGCCGACCCCCGCGCCGCTGCGGATCGCCGGATCGGCCAGCAGGTGCAGCACCAGATCCTTGGCCGTCACGCCCTCGGGCAGCACGCCGCCCACCTCGATGCGCAGCACCTCGGGCATCACCAGCCGCACCGCGCCGGTGACGAAGGCGTTGGCCATGTCGGTCGTGCCCACCCCGAAGGCGACACAGCCGAGTGCCCCGCTGTGCGGCGTGTGCGAGTCGGTGCCGACCAGCAACTGGCCGGGCAGTGCGTACTGCTCGGCCACCATCGCGTGCGAGATGCCCTGCGAGCCGGTGTTGCCGGGGTCACCCGCTTCGAGCGCCTGGAGGTAGCCGTGGTCCTTCAGCCCGTGCCGCGTGGCGAAGGCCCGGTGCGCCCGCGACAGCCCGAGCACGTCGCCGACCAGCCCCTGCGCGACATGCACCGGGCTGCGGTGGACGTAGGACAAGTGGTCCTCGAAGCAGACAATGCTCGCCGGGTCGTGCAGCGGCAGCGGCGCGCCGAGGCGGTCTGCCAGTTCGTCCAGCAGGTGCGCGCACATGCCGGTGTAATACTCGTGGATGAAGCGCAGATCGGCACGGACGAAGCCGCCCTGCCCCGGTGCGGCGGGCGCGGTCGGTGTGTCGGGCGTGGCGAGGGCGTGGCGCGCGATGATCTTCTCGAACAGCGTGCGTGGCCGGTCATCCGCAGACGTGTCGGGCATGCGCTGCGCCTCAGCCAGCTTCGCCTGCCCATAAGCCAGCAGCCCGCCTGCGCGCACGATCGCCGCCGACAGCGCATCCCGCCCGGCCAGCAGTTCGTCCAGCCCGATCGCCTCGCCGCGCCGGATGCGCTCGATCAAACCGAAGTCGGTGGACGTGTACAGCCCGACGTTGTCGGCGTTCTGGCGGTAGATGCGCTCGAAACTCTCGGCGATCACCAGCCGCACGCCGGCCGAGCGTTCCGCCACGACGGCGTGTTCGCGGGAGCTGCCCTTGCCGTAGCGGGCGCCGGCCACGATCACCTCGATGCCCGCCGCCCGGATCGCGTCCGGGCCGATCGGGCGCTCGCCGGCCGCCGTGAAGCCGGTCAGCGGATACCGGCCGAGCGCGGCGTCGAAATGCACCATCGCAGGCAGCGGGATGATCTCGTCGGTCGAAACCTCGTCACGCAATGGCCGGGCGACCGCCTCGGCCAGCGCCGCACCGTCCAGTTGCGCCCGCACCCGCTCGGGGTCGGCGCTCAGGAACAGCACACGGGGGGCAAAGCGGATCGTCTCGGCCATCATCCACCCGGTCACTGCAGCTCGATCCCCGCCTTCTTCACCAGCTTGGCGTACTTGACCATCTCGCTGCGGAAGAACTGCCCGGCCACCTCGGTAGAGGTGACGTTGATGGTGTTGCCCTGCTTGGCCATCGCCTCGCGCACCTCGGGTGCCGCGAAAGCCGCCGTCACCGCGTCATGCAGGCGCTTCACCTCCGCCACCGGGAGCCCCTTCGGCCCGATGAAGCCGAACCAGCCCTCGACCAGATAGCCCGGCATGCCCTGCTCGACCATCGTCGGGATGTCGGGCGCAGCAGCCAGGCGCTGCGCCGTGCCAGTGCCGACCGCCCGCAGCGCACCGGACTTGATGTGCTGCTGCACCGACGGCAGCGCCGCCACGCCCATCTGCACCTGCCCGCCGATCAAGTCGGTCAGCATCGGGCCGACGCCCTTGTACGGGATGTGCCGCGCCGTCGCACCGGCCTCGTCCACGAACATCTCGGCCGCCAGGTGCAGGATCGTGCCGTTGCCCGACGAGGCGTAGGTCATCTCGCCCGGCTGGGACTTGAGCAGCGCCACCAGTTCCCGGCCATTGTTCGCCGGCACCTTCGGATTGACCACGACGATCAGCGGGGTCGAGCCGACGATGGCGATCGGCGTGATGTCGTGGATCGGGTCGAAGGGCAGCGACTTGTAGACGCTCGGGTAGATGACGTGGTTGTTGGAGACGAAGCTCAGCGTGAAGCCGTCCGGCGCGGCCTTGACCAGCGTGGTCGTGCCAACGATGCCGCCCGCGCCGGGCTGGTTCTCGACGATGACCGGGTGCCCGAGCGCCTTGCTCAGCGCGGCCTGCGCGACGCGGGTGATCGTGTCCACGCCCGAGGCGGTGGCGACCGGCAGGACGATGCGGATCGTGCGATCCGATTGCGCGAAGGCGCACGGCGCGAGACCGGCCAGGGTCAGCGCACCGAACTGGCGCAGGGTGTCACGGCGGGTCAGGTTGTCGTTCATGGCTTGTCTCCTGTGATGCGGTTCATGTCATGGATCGTAGGTGTCTTGTCCACACGGTCGTGCTCCCTCCCCCAGCGGGGGAGGGCTGGGGAGGGGGCTTCACCCCACCACCGACTTCTCCCGCAGCGCCTCCACCTGCGCAGCGTCATACCCGATGCTCTCCAGCAAGGCGCTCGTGTGCTCGCCCAGCTTCGGCGGATCGAGCCGCACGCCCAGCCGCTCGCCGTCCATCGTGATCGGGAACAGTGTGGCCTTGACGGTCTGCCCGGCGCGCTCGCCGTCCGGCAGTTTCATGTCGGCCAGCCCCCCCGTGGCAAGCAGGTGCGGGTCATCCAGCAAGTCTTCCGGCCGGCGGATCGGCGCAAACGGCAGGCCGACCCGCTCCATGGTCTCCGACAGCTCCGCCGCACTGCGGTGCGCCAGCCGCTCGCGCAACGCGGGCATCAGCGTCGGTCGCGCCCGCACGCGCTGGTTGTTCAGCGCCAGCGCGGGATCGGCCTTCAGATCGCCGAAGCCGAGCGCGTCGCAGAACGTCACCCACTGCGCGTCGCTCACCGCCGCCAGGAAGATCTGCTCGCCATCCTTCACCGTGAACACGTCGTAGATCGCCCAGGGGCTTTCACGGGCCGGCATCGGCGCAGCCGGCTTGCCGGTCATCGCGTACTGGAGCATGTGCTGGCCAACGAGGAAGACGTTGTTCTCGAAGAGCGCCGACTGCACCTCCATGCCGCGCCCGGTGATGCCGCGCTGGATCAAGGCGCCCAGCACGCCGATCGCGCCGAACAGCCCGCCCATGATGTCGTTGACGCTGGTCCCAGCGCGCAGCGGATCGCCCGGCCGACCGGTCATGTACGCCAGTCCACCCATCATCTGCACCACCTCGTCGAGCGCGGTGCGGTGGTCATAGGGGCCGGGCAGGAATCCCTTGTGGCTGGCATAGATCAGGCGCGGGTTGACGGCGCTCAGGCTGGCGTAGTCGAGTCCGTACTTGCCCATCGTGCCCGGCTTGAAGTTCTCGGCGACGACATCCGCGCTGGCCGCCAGCCGGCGCGCCACCTCGGCCCCCTCCGGATGGTGCAGGTCGATGGCGATGCTCTTCTTGTTGCGGTTGAACATCGGGAAGAAGCCCGAACCGGCCCCGAGCAGCCGCCGCGTGCGGTCGCCGTCGATCGGCTCGATCTTGATGACTTCGGCGCCCATGTCGGCCAGCACCATGCCGCAGGTCGGGCCCATCACCATGTGCGTGAACTCGACGACACGCAGGCCGTTCAGCGGTTGGGGTGGGGTGTGGGTGGTCATCGGATGCAATCGGGTTCAGGCCGTCAACAAGGTTTTCGGGAGGCCGGCGCGCCAGAGGCTGCCGTGCAGGGCTTCGCCGTCGAGCCACTGTGCCACGCGCTGGCGCAGGACGATGAGCGCGTCGAAGTCGAGCCCGGTCGGCACGCCCATGCTGGCGAAGAGGTAGGCGACATCCTCGGTCGAGACGTTGCCGCTGGCCCCCGGCGCGTGCGGGCAGCCACCGATGCCCGCGAGACACGCATCGAAGCGGCGCACGCCGGCCTGCCACGCGGCGTAGACGTTGGCCATGCCGAGGCCGCGCGTGTCATGGAAATGCCCGCAGGTCAGCCGGTCGCCCACCGCCGCGAAGCCACGCTCGAACAGCCGCGCCACCTGCAGCGGATCGGCATAGCCCACCGTGTCGGCCAGCCCGACCCGCTCGGCACCCGCGTCCAGCGCGGCTTGCAGCAGCCGGATCACCTCGCCCTCGTCCACCCGGCCCTGGAGCGTGCAGCCGAACGCCGTGCTCAGCCCCACCTCGATCACGCAGCGCGAACCGCTCGCGTCGCGCAGCGCCCGGAGGCGGCCGATCTCCGCGATCACCTCGTCGGGCGTCCTGCGCAGGTTGGCCAGGCTGTGCGCGTGGCTGGCCGACAGCGGCAGCAGCATCAGGTCGGCACCGGTGTCGAGTGCGGCCTGGGCGCCGCGCAGGTTGGGCACCAGCACCGAGGTGGTCAGCCCCGGCAGCGTGCGGGCCACGGCGACCAGCTCGGCGGTGTCGGCCAGTTGCGGCAGCAGCCGCGCCGGCACGAAGGAGCCGACCTCGATCTCGCGCAGCCCGGCGGCGTGGGCGGCGCGCAGCCAGTCGAGCTTGTGGGCGGTGGGCAGCGTGCGGGCGATGCTCTGCAGGCCGTCGCGCAGGCCGACCTCGCGGACGGTGACGGGATCGGTGGCGAGGTGGGCGGCGGTCGTGGCGGGCATGGGCGCGGCGTCAACTGTGGATATAACTCTCCAATTGTGCGATCACGAACTCCTGCTCGGAGATGATCTCCTTGACCAGATCGCCGATCGAGATGATGCCGACCAGCTTGCCGTGGTCCATCACCGGCAGGTGGCGCAGGCGCTTGTCGGTCATCAGCGCCATGCACTCCTGCGTGGTGGTGGCCGGTGTCACGAACATCACGCCCGCCGTCATGACCTCGGCAATGGCGGTCTCGGTGGACGTGCGGCCCCGGACCTCCACCTTCTGGATGTAGTCGCGCTCGGTGAAGATCCCGAGGATGCGCTCGCCCTCGACGATCAGCAGCGCGCCGATGCGCTGGCGTGCCATCTGCTCGATCGCCTCGCGCACCGTCGCCGTGGGCGCGACGGTGTGGATGGCATGGCTGGGCTTGGACAGCAGGATCTGGGCGACGGTGCTCATGTGGAATCCCCTTCAGCGTGGACAGCGTGGCAAAGCATGGTGGCGTTGCCATCTTCTCCCAGAACCGCCCGGCGCACAGCCCTGTCAGACTGCTCGATTTTCCCAGTACCGGAACGACAGGAATGTGATGGCGCAGTTTCCCCAGGGGGTTCGGCAGATCGAGCAACGCTGCAACGCGGGCGAGCGGCGGGTGCTGCAGCAACTGCGGCAGTGCCTGGACGACCACCACCTCGTCTGGCACAACGTCCCCATCGGTCCGCACGCCCGGCAGCCGGATTTCGTCGTGCTGGGGCGGCAGTGGGGCGTGCTGCTGCTGGAGGTCAAGGACTGGCGCTGTCGCACGCTGCTGCACGCCACGCCCGACGCCGTGACGCTGCAGACCGAGCGCGGCCCCGTCACCGAACACCACCCGCTGCGCCAGGCCCGCGACTACGCCATGGCGCTGGCCGACCTGATGCAGCGCGATCCCGCCCTCGTCCACGACGACGGGCCGCACCAGGGGCGGCTGCTGTTCCCATATGGCTGGGGCGCCGTGCTCTCGGGGATGCGGCGCAGCGAAGTCGAGCAGCGCCCCGGCTTCGACGCCGTGTTCCCCTCTGCACAGACCCTGCTGCGCGACGACCTGGACGACAGCGTCGATCCGGAGGTGTTCCAGCAGCGGCTGCGTGGCCTGTTCACCGTCCACTACCCGCACACGCTCACGCCCGCACAGCGCGACCGCATCCGCTGGCACCTGTTCCCCGAGCTGCGCCTGAACGCTGTGCCGGAGATCGCGGCGCCCGGTGTCGAGCCGCCGCCCATTCCCGATCTGCTGCAGGTGATGGACCTCCCCCAGGAGCAGATCGCCCGCACGCTGGGCACCGGGCACCGCGTCATCCACGGCGCAGCCGGCTCGGGCAAGACGATGGTGCTGGTGCTGCGGGCGCAGCGGCTGGCGGCCACCGCCACCGCCGCGCAGCCCGTGCTGGTGCTTTGCTACAACCGGGCGCTGGCCGACCGGCTGGAGTCGCTGATCCGCCAGGCGCAGCCCTCCGCGCGGCCGGTGGGCGACCGGGTGCAGGTCCGCACCTTCCACCGCTGGTGCCAGGAGCAGGCGCGCCGGCACCAGATCGACGTGCCAGCCGAGCCGGGCAGCGACGCCTTCTATGCCGCGCTGCCCCAGGTCGTCGCGCAGGCGGTGGCGCAGGGACGGGTGCCGACGGGCCAATACAGCGCCGTGCTGATCGACGAGGCCCACGACTTCGACGACGACTGGCTGCGCACCGCTGCGTGCATGGTCTCGCCGGACACGCGCAGCCTGCTGGTGCTCTACGACGATGCCCAGTCGATCTACCAGAAGACCCGCCGGCGCTTCAGCTTCGCCAGCGTCGGCATCCAGGCGCAGGGCCGCACCAGCGTGCTGCGGCTGAACTACCGCAACACTGCCGAGGTGCTGGCGCTGGCGCTGGCCTGCCTCCACAGCCTGCTGCCCGACACACGCACCGACACGCGTGCCGGCACACCGCCCGACGACACCATGCAGACCGTGCGCCCCACCACCTCCGGCCGCCACGGCCCACGGCCGGTGCTGCTGCTCGCCCAGCACCCGGCGGACGAGGCCGAGCAGATTGCCGAACACCTGGCGCAAGCCCACCACCGTGGCGTGGCCTGGGGCGAGATGGCGGTGCTCTGCCGCACACGGACACAGCTCGCGCCGATCGCGCAGGCGCTGCGGCGGCGCGGCTGGCCGGTCGAGTCGATGGGGGCGGCCGATTTCCGCCGCATCGACTGGACGCAACCCCGCATCCGGCTGATGACGCTGCACAGCGCCAAGGGGCTGGAGTTCGCGCTGGTGGTGGTCGCCGGGCTGCACGCGCTGCCGTGGCGGGGGGAGTCGATGGACGATGCGGCGCGGCTGCTCTATGTCGCGATGACGCGGGCCACGCACGCGCTGGTGCTGTCGGCCTGCGGCGCATCACCCATGGTCGAGCGGGTGCAGGCCGCACTGGCCGGCCACTCGGCATGGCGTGGACTAGAGCTTGCACCCCAATGATTGCTGCAGTGCAGCAAAACACTTGCATCCCGCCATGATCGTCCTATACTGCCCTTCATGCTGCAGTGCAGCAAATGACTGAAGCCCTTCCACCCTCTCTGGAGCACCACCATGACGATCAACAACGAACAACTGGCCGCCGCCAACAAGGCCAACCTGGACACGCTGGTCGAGCTGACCCAGAAGGCGTTTGCCAGCATCGAGAAGCTGGTCGAGCTGAACATGCAGGCCGCCCGCGACTCGATGGAGCAGACGGCCGAGCAGGCCAAGGCCGTGCTGACCGTGAAGGGTCCGCAAGAGCTGGCCGCCCTGCAGCAGGAGTTCCTGAAGCCGGCACAAGACAAGGCCATGGCCTATGGCCGCCAAGTCTATGACATCGCCACCGCGACGCAAGCCGAAGTGACCAAGGTCGCCGAAGCCCAGATCGCCGCAGCCAAGACCCAGTTCAGCACGCTGGTCGAAGAAGCCACCAAGAACGCCCCGCAAGGCAGCGAAGCCGCCATGGCCATGGTCAAGACCGCGATGGGCAATGCCTCCACCGCGTTCGAGAACGTTCAGAAGGCCGCCCAGCAAGCCACCAGCCTGGCCGAAACGAACCTGAAGAACCTGACCGAAACCGCCGAAAAGGCCACCAAGGCCGCCACCAAGCGCCGCGGCTGATCGAATCAGCACCAGTTCACAAGTTGTCTCCTCGGTGCCTGCTCTGCAGGGATCGATTCAAGCCCGGCTTCGGTCGGGCTTTTTTTCGTCTGGCGACAACCCGTCTCAGCGCCGGGTGAAAGCCAGCCGCAGCCCGCCCTTCGGCCGCAGCGTGACGTTCAGCTCGGCGGCCGGACGGGTGGCGTCCCCGGACTCCACCGCCAGCGTGTACCGCTGCAGCAGCATCGCGGCGACCAGCGTCATCTCCAGCATCGCGAAGTGCTGCCCGATGCACACCCGCGGCCCCGTGCCGAACGGCAGCCAGGCGCCTCGCGGCAGGGGCGGCGCGTCGGCGGTGAACCGCTCGGGACGGAACACCTCCGGCGCGGGAAACCAGCGCGGGTCGTGGTGCATCACCCACGGCGTCAACCGCACCAGACTGCCTGCCGGGATGCGCCAGTCGCCGACCTGTGCGTCCTTCACCGCCCGGCGGCTCATCAAGGCAGGAACGGGCGGGTACAGCCGCATCGCTTCCTTCAGCGTGGCGCCCAGCCAGTCGAGCCGGGGCAGGTCGGCCGGGGTCGGGTCGCGGCCGGCGAGCACCTGGTCCACCTCGTCACGGGCGCGGCGGGCCATCTGCGGGTGCTCGGCCATCAGTCGGCTCCACCACAGCAGCGCGGTGGCCGAGGTTTCATGGCCCGCCTGGAAGAAGACCATGCACTGGTCGTGCAGCTCGGCGCGGCTCAGGCCGGTGTCCGCCCCTGCGTCCTCGTCGTCGCGCACGGCCAGCATCATCGCCAGCAGGTCGTCCGTCGGCGCTGTGGCCGGATCAGCGGTCAGGCGGGCGTCGATGTGGTGGTCCACCAGCGCGTGCAGCGTGCGCAGCGCCCAGCGTTTGCGCGCCTTGCCGGGCAGCGGCAGCCAGTCCGGCGGCGTCACCGGCAGGAACATCTCGCGCATCGCGTGCCGGCCGAGCACCTGCGTCGCGTCGCTGGCGTCGCGGGCCTCGTCACGCGCCCGGCTGCTGAACAGGGTACGCAGGATCACGTCCATCGTCAGCCGCGTCATCAGCGCGTCCACCTCGACGCGGGCGCTGGCCTGGCCCGCCGGCACGAGGTCGTCGAGCGCCTGCCGCGCCGCGTCCACCATCAGCCCCGCATAACCCGCCACCCGGCGTGGCGCGAAGCCGGGGCGCAGCAAGCGGTGCTGGCGCTTCCACGTCTCGCCCTCGGTGGTGAGCAGCCCCTGGCCGAACGCCTGCGCGAAGACCTCGATGCCGCGCTCCCAGCGGATGAAGTGATCGGCCTGCTCCACCAGCACGGCCCGCACCAGCTCTGGCGAGAACACGTCGTAGGCGTGCTCGGGGCCGAGGTGCATGTAGGTGATGTCGCCGTGCGCGTGCTGCAGGCGCTGCACGAAGCCGAGGTAGTCCCGCGACAGGCTGCGCAGCAGTGGCAGCCCCCACCAGGGACAGGGCGGGCCGGGCGGACGCGGGACGGCAGTGGTGGTGGTGTTCATGGTGGACCGATGCTGCGCCGCGCCATGGCCGGCTGTCTTGAACGAATTCGACAGCCATGGACTTCCCGCCACCCGGTCCCGCCTCGCCCCGGTGCGCCCTACACTGCCCGGCATGCACGAGGTCAGCCCGTCCGACGAAGCCCGCCTGTGGCTGCCACGCCTGTCGCTCACGGCCTGCCTGCGCGCCGTGCTCAGCCGCAGCACGCTGGGCCGCTCGCCTGCCGCAGCACGCTGCATCAACCACTTCCCGGCCACCCCGGCCTGCACGATCAGCTGGTTCTTCGAAGGCCACAGCGAATGGCTGGACCCGACGCTGGCGCCGATGCCGACCGACCCGGTGCTCTTCAGCGGCCCCCAGACCGGCCCGACCACCAGCCGCAACACCGGGCCCGGTCACGCGATGATGCTGATGCTGCTGCCGGACGCGCTGCACGCGATGACCGGACTCGACCCGAGCGCCTGGATCGACCGCACCGTGCCGGCACACGCGGTGCTGCCGCCGGACTGGCTGGCATGGGGCGAGGCGGTGCGGCGGGCGGCAGATGACGAGCGGCGCGTGGCGCTGATCGAGGACTTCCTGGAGGCGCGCTGGCAGGCTGCGCGCCCGTCCTCCACCGCCGCGCTGGGCAGCCCGCTGCTGCACGACTGGACGCAGGGGCTGGCGCTGCGGGCGGCCACGTCGGCGCCGGGGCGCAGCCTGCGGCAGTTCGAGCGCCGCATCAAGCGCTGGACCGGCCAGCCGCTGCGCCAGCTCAAGGGCATCAGCCGCACCGAGGTGGTGTTCTTCGAGGTGCTCGCCGCGCAGCAGCGCGGGGCGGTCGATTGGGCCGATGTCGCGGTGCTCGGCGGGTTCGCGGACCAGTCGCACCTGTGCCGCGAGACACGCCGCGTCACCGGCTTCAGCCCGGAGGAGCTGCGCCAGCGGATGCGGGGGGAGGAGAGTTTCTGGGTGTACCGGCTGTGGGGGGCGGTGCTGGATGGGGCAGCCTCGGTGGCTTGAGCAGCCAGCGGCTCAAGCCACCAGTCGGCGCAATCGGTCCAGTGCGGCCACCATGTCCCGCCCATGTGCGGTGATCGCCGCCAGGATCTCGGATGGCGA
>JAAFKB010000072.1 GCA_013299055.1 Sphaerotilus sp. | reverse complement strand
TGTGGACGATGCAGTCGCCCTGCCACATCAGCATGTCCGCGCCGGTCTGGCGCTGCACGTAGCTGCCCAGGTGGCGGTCGGGCGCCCAGAGGATCTTCTTGCCCTGCGCGTGCAGGTGGCGAACGATGGCCTCGGCACACGAGCTGGTCACCATCCAGTCGGCGCGGGCCTTCACGGCGGCGCTGGTGTTGGCGTAGACGACGACGGTGCGGTCGGGGTGCGCATCGCAGAAGGCGGCGAACTGGTCCGGCGGACAGCCCAGGTCGAGCGAGCAGGTGGCGTCCAGATCGGGCATCAGCACGCGCTTGTGCGGCGACAGGATCTTGGCGCTCTCGCCCATGAAACGCACGCCGGCGACGATCAGCGTCTGCGCCGCATGGTCGCGGCCGAAGCGTGCCATCTCCAGCGAGTCGCTGACGCAGCCGCCGGTCTCCAGCGCCAGATCCTGCAGGTCGCCGTCCACGTAGTAGTGGGCGACCAGGACCGCGTCGTGCTGCTGCAGCAGGGCACGGGCGCGGGCCTTGAGGGCACTGCGCTGGTCGGTGGTGAGGGGGGCGGGCACCTTGGCCCAGGCGTGTGCGGTGCAGCTCTGGCCAGAGGCGTCCTGCTGCGTGTAGTCGAATTGAACGGTGCTCATGGTCGAATCGTAATCGTAACGTGTGCGGTGCCGGGCCTCAGACCCACTGGTTGCGTGCCACGGCCAGTTGCCAGCGGGCGGCGCTCAGGTCGCCGAACTCGCGCTCGACGTTGGCCAGGATCAGCAGACCCGGCTGGCGCGGCACGGGCATCACCAGGTGGTGCAGGGTCGGCCCGCTCCAGCCCAGCTCCAGCAGCGGCTGGCCGGCGCCGAGGGCGCGGTGCGCCTTCCACAGGGCGCAGCCGGCGCGGGCGGCGGCGTCGAGCGGGCCGAGCTGGGCGTCGGTGAGTGCCTGCGTGGCCAGCAGCCGGGCGTCGTCCACGGCGACGATGGCGCACGCCGTCACCCCGACCCCCATCGACAGCACCCGCAGCACCCGCTGCATCACGCTGCCGGACACGTCCGGCAGCGCAGTGGAGACCGTGACAGGGGCCGGTGCGGCGGGGGGCGTGGCAGCGGGCGGCGGCGGTGCGGCGACGGGCGCGGGCGGCAGATCGGGGGCGCTGTGCGCGGGCGGCTCGCCGCTGGCAAACCCCGTCACCAGCGACACCAGCTGCTGCGACCAGCCGGGATCGTTGACCGAGAACAGCTCCAGCACATGCATCTTCATGCCGCGGGGCCAGGTGGCACGCCGCAGCCGGTCGGCACGGCTGGGCTTGTCGGCGGGCGACACCAGCAGCAGCGAGGGGCCGCGCCAGGCGTCCGAGCGCACGAAATCGTTGATGCGCCGGATCAAGTCCTTGTCGGCGTTGGCTCCCGCCAGGATCACGGCCCGGTCGGCCTGCTCCAGCAGCGTCAGCGCGACGCTCAGTCCGCGGTTGTCGGTGAAGGCCGCGTCGACCTCGATCACCCCCAGCGCCTGGCCCGACGGGGTGGGCAGCACGGTGCTGCGCAGCAGGGCCACGGGGGTAGTGTCCTGCTCCTGAATGAGCGAGATCTCGCTGATGCGGCCGTGGGCGGCGAGGGCGAGCTGGGCGATGGAGAACCCCGGCCAGCTCTTGGCGGGATCCCAGACGGCCACGGTCTGCTGCGGCTGGACCGAGTCGCGCGAGAACAATGTCTGCACGGGGGGTGCAGTGGGGGTTTCGGCGCGGGTGCGCAGTTCGCGCGTGCTGACCGGCACCGTGGTGGGCAGGTCGGCTGGCAGGCTGCTGGGCCCGGCCCAGCTGGCACCGTGGGCTTCGTCAGCGGCAGGGGCCGGGGTGCGCTTGAATTTCAGACTGAGCATGGTGTCGGGAGTGAGAGCCTAGGTGCGCCCGGAGGGGCGCTTCACAGCAGTACCTGCTGCGCCTCCATGATGCGGTAGCGTGTCATGGCCAGATTGCTGCGCAGCTTGTCCAGCACCGCCAGGATGAACAGATCGGGGTGGGCACGCAGCGTGCGCAGAATATGGTAGCGGCTGCCGGCGGTGACGAGGATTTCTTCCAGCGGATCACCGGGGCGGGAATGTCCCAGCTGGCGCAAGGTGCGGCGGTGGGTCTTCCAGATCTCGGCGGCGGCCACGGCAGCGCGGTCGATGTCCGGGCCACGCGCCGGGCAGGCGCGCACCTTGCCGGTCTGGCCGTCCACCAGCGCGACGAAGATCAGGCCGTCCAGCACCGTCAGCTCGTCCAGCACCGCCAGCGCCCGGCGCGGGTGGACGGCGGGGTGCGGGGTGTCCGCGGCTTCGGGACCGTGTCCGTGCTGGCCATCCGGGCTGTCCGATGGAGACACGAAGACGGTCGAGGTCGACTGGTGTGCAGGCGGGCGGCTCGGGCTGGCGTGGTCGGCCAGGGGCATGGGCGCGCTGCCGGAGGGCTGCTGCTCCGAGCGCAGCCGCTGCCAGTGCGCCAGCATCCGGTTCCACACCGCGCTGGCGCTGGTCAGCGGCTCGCACAGCGACTCCACGCGCACCTGGGCCGGCCAGTCCATCTGCTCGATCTTCTGCGCCATCCAGGCGGCTCCCACCGGCAGCATGAACAGCAGGTTGCGACACTGCCAGTGCAGGCTCTGGGTGGCGTCATGCAGGTCGGCCAGCATCTCGTCGATCGCCGAAGGCGCCATCGGGCCGATGATCACCACCGACAGGTCCGAGCGTTCCATCAGCGCCGTCTGCACCTCGGCCGCGTCCGTGCCGTCGGCCTGGATGTCGGCGTGGTAGATCTTGAGCGTGTCGTCGGTGCGCCGGGGCAGCGTGGTGCGCTCGATGGTGGCCATCAGGTTCAGGCTGGCCTGGTCGCGCAGGCTCAGCCGCTCGATGGGCTGGCCGCTGGCGTCGGCGAGCGCACGGATGACCGAGGCGGCCCACATGTGGGCCGGGTCGCACACCGTGATGAGCTTCTGGCGCACGAAGGTGTCGCGGCGGCTGCCGGCGAAGTGCGCGCGCATGGCCTGGGCGGGGGAGCCGCTGACCAGCAGGTCGTCGTGGTGGCGGGCGTCGGCGTCCAGCGTGTCGGCGTGGTCGAGGCCCTCCTCGCCCATGACGGCGGTGGAGGCGAATTCGGGGGCGTCGGTGTCGGCGTCTTCGGCCGTGGTGCCTGCGCGGGGCGCAGTGCCACGGTCGCGCAGCGGGGTCAGGTCGCCGAAGAGGCTCTTGAGCATGTTCATCGCGGGCCGTGGCAGTCCGGAAAGAGGGGTAGGTGCACCGCTACTGTAGTCGCTGGCGCAGCGGGATGAACGGAGTTTGAGTGAAAGTGCATGGATTGACCACATTCCGTCAGGAGGGGTGTTGACGGAACCGAAAACGGAAAATAAGAGATTTTCGGATTGTTTCGCCGAAAAAGCACGCTGCAAGGTGAACACAGTGTGAAGGCATGTGTCGCACCAAGGTCGGTTAGGCTTGCGGGATGAAGACGCTTTGCACCTGGATGCTGGCGGGCCTGTGGTGGGTGCTGCCCACGGCCCTGGCCGCCGAAACCTTTCTGGACCCCGAGCAGGCGTTCCGCCTGTCCGCCAGGGTCGCCGACGGCCGCACGCTGGTGCTCGACTACCAGATCGCACCCGGCTACTACCTCTACCGCGAGCGGTTCGAGATACGGCCGCTGGGCGCGGAGGTCACGCTGGCGCCGCCGGCCTTTCCGCCGGGGGTGGTCAAGTACGACGAGACCTTCCAGAAGGACGTCGAGGTCTACCACGACCGGCTGGAGGTGCCGCTGCCGGTCGCGTCGGCGCCGGGGCGGTTCACGGTGGCGGTGACGCACCAGGGCTGCGCCGAGAAGGGGCTGTGCTACCCGCCGCAGCTGCACCATCTGCAGGTCACGGGCGAGCCGGGGGCGATGCGCGCGGTGCAGGTGCAGGCGGTCGATCCGCTGGCGGGGGGCGCGACGGGCAACGCCCCGGACGCCGCACCGCCGGACACCTCGGCCACGGACGGCGTCTTCGACCGCTTCGGCCGCGTGCTGCGGTCGGGCAATCTCTGGGCGGTGGCGGGCGCATTCGCGCTGGCGGGGCTGCTGCTGTCGTTCACGCCGTGCGTGCTGCCGATGGTGCCGATCCTGTCGTCCATCATCCTCGGGCAGGGTGGGCGGGGTTCGCGGCGGCGCGGGCTGCTGCTGTCGGCCGCCTATGCGCTGGGGATGGCGCTGGTCTACACCGCGATGGGCGTGGCCGCCGGGCTGGCCGGGGAAGGGCTGGCCGCGGCACTGCAGACGCCCTGGGTGCTGGGCGGCTTCGCGCTGGTGCTGGTGGCGCTGTCGCTGTCGATGTTCGGGGTCTACGCACTGCAGATGCCGGCCTCCTGGCAGACGCGGTTGACGGCGGCCAGCGGGCAGGTCGAAGGCGGGCGCTACGGCGGCGTGTTCGTGATGGGCGGGGTGTCGGCGCTGATCGTCGGGCCGTGCGTGGCGGCGCCGCTGGCCGGGGCGCTGCTCTACATCAGCCAGACGCGCGACGTGGTGCTGGGCGGCGTGGCGCTGTTCGCGATGGCGTGCGGCATGAGCGTGCCCTTGCTGCTGGTCGGACTGTCGGCCGGCTCGCTGCTGCCCAGGGCGGGTGCGTGGATGGAGTGGGTCAAGCGCGTGTTCGGCGTGCTGCTGCTGGCGATGGCGGTGTGGATGGTGTGGCCGGTGCTGCCGTGGGGCCGGTCGGCTGCAGCGGTGGTCACGTCGGTGGACGGCGCGACGCTGCACGCCACGCCTGGCAGCGGCGTCGTCTTCCGCCGCGTGCGCAGCGCGGACGAGCTGGACGCCATCCTGCGCACGGCGGGGCGGCCGGTGCTGTTCGATTTCTATGCCGACTGGTGCGTGGCCTGCAAGGAGATGGAGCGGTTCACCTTCACCGACCCGGCGGTCCAGGCGCGCATGGCCGACTGGCTGCTGCTGCAGGTCGATGTCACCGCCAACACCGCCGAGGACAAGGTCTTGATGCGCCGCTACGGCCTGTTCGGGCCGCCTGCCATCCTGCTGTTCGATGCGCAGGGGCGTGAGCTGTCGGCGCGGCGGATCATCGGGTTCGAGTCGGCCGCGACGTTTCTGACACATCTGGCCCCGCCGTGATCGTGCAGGGCATCACGGTGGGAGCAGGGTGTCCTTACAGGCCGGTGGTGTCGGCGCCGAAAAGCGGCTATGCATGTGCTCACCGTCCCGTCCGATCTCCTTGTGCCCACCGTGGCGTCGGCCCTGTCCGATGCGGGAAGCCTCAGCGCCCTGGTGGCCGAGACCGGCATCCCGCCTTGTCCCGACATGCTGCAGCGCCTGCGTGGTGAACTGGTCCGTGACACGCCGCGCACGGAGGAGCTGGCCCGCATCGCGATGGCGGATGTCGCCGTGTCGGCCGCTCTGCTCAAGGCTGCCTACGCTCCCTGGACCCAGTGCGAGCGCGGCCGTGGCCGCACCCGTGGCACCGTGGCGCGGGCGTTCGAGTGGCTGGGCCCGGTGCGCTGCACGGCGCTGCTGAGTGCGCTGGTGCTGCGCGAGGTGCTGCCGGCGGAAGGGCCGTCGCTGGAGCGGTTCTGGGATGTCGCCCACCGGCGCAGCGTGGCCATGGCATGGCTGGCGCGGCGCCACGGCGAAGTGGCGCCAGACGTGGCGCAGACCTTCGGACTGTTCTGCGACGTGGGCATCGCGGTGCTGCTGCAACGCTTCGAGGCGCCGAGCTACCGCGTCACGCTGGCCGAGGCCAATCTGGGGCACCGCCCCTTCACCGATGTGGAGCAAGGCCGCCACGGCACCGACCACGCCGTGGTGGGCGCCGCACTGGCGCGGACCTGGGGCGTGGGCGAGGACATCGTGGAGGCGGTCTGCCTGCACCACGACTACCGCGTGCTCGACGCTGACCGTCCCCGCCGCCCGGCCAGCGTGCTGATCGCGCTGGCGCTGGTGGCCGAACGCATGATCCAGCTGCACCGCGGCCGCAACCGCCACGGCGAGTGGGCCCGTGGCGGACGCCTGGCGCTGGCCGCGCTCGGCATGACCGCGGACGATTTCGAGGACTGGAGCGACGAGATCCGCACCCAGATGGTGCTCAGCGGGGCCTGACCACCTCCAGCAGCCGGTCCAGCCCGCCGTCGTTGATCGCCACCATCGCCTGCGCCCGCACCTTGGGCTTGGCCTGGAACGCCACCGACAGCCCGGCCACGCCCATCATCGGCAGGTCGTTGGCGCCGTCACCGACCGCGATGGCCTGCGCTGGATCACAGCCGATCGCCGCGCAGGTGGCCAGCACGGTGCGGCGCTTTTCCTCGCCGTCGCAGATGTCGCCCCAGTCCTGCGCCAGCACGCGGCCGGTGAGGTGGCCCTCGACGATCTCCAGCAGGTTGCTGCGCGCCTGGTCCATCTGCAGCCGCGCGCGCACCCGCTCGGCGAAGAAGGTGAAGCCGCCCGACACCAGCAGCGTCGTCAGCCCGGCCTCGCGGCAGGCGGCCAGCAGCGCCTCGGCACCGGGGTTCAGCCGCAGCCGCTCGGCGTAAACGGCTTCCAGCGCCTCGGCCGGCACGCCTTTGAGCAGCGCCACCCGTCGGCGCAGGCTGTCCTTGAAGTCGGTGATCTCGCCGCGCATGGCGGCTTCGGTGATGGCGGCGACCTCGGCCTTGCGCCCGGCGGCGTCGGCGATCTCGTCGATGCACTCGATGTTGATCAGCGTCGAGTCCATGTCGAAGGCGATGAGCCTGAAGTCGCTCAAGCTCAGAGGCGGCTGGAAACCCTGGATCACCAGGCCGGGGGCAAATTCGCGGGAAGAGATGGACATCGCAGTGGACACGGCAGGCAAGGACAACCCACGATTGTGCCCGCCACTGCTGGAGTCGATGCGGAGTCGGCCCCTCAACCTGCCAATGCGCAGCGGGCAGACCAGTTGTATGATGATCATCATGCGAAAGATACCGACAAACATCCGCACTGCCGCCAAGGAGGCGTCGCACGAGCGCATCGTGCGGGCCGCTTCTCGCGCCATCCGGCGCAGCGGCTACGACGGGACGGGAGTGGCGGACATCATGAAAGAGGCGGGTTTGACGCATGGTGCGTTCTATGCCCATTTCGAATCCCGCGAAGCCATGCTGGCCGAGGCGGCGGACCGTGCAGGGGTCGAGTCCAACGCCTTTGCGGCCAGCGTCATGGCCGCTGTCCCGCCTGAGCAAGCTCTGCAGGCGCTGATGCAGACCTATCTGTCCAAGGAACACTTGACGGGCATCGAGACAGGTTGCCCCGTTTCAGCCCTGGCCTCCGAAATGCCCCGCCAGTCGCCCGAAGTGCGCCGGGCAGCCACACGCCGCATCAAGGAGATGATCGACCTGGTGGCCCGTCAGTTGCCGGATTGGGGCCAGCCCGGTGCCCATGAACGCGCGCTGGTGATGGTGGCGACCATGGTGGGCACCTTGATGCTGGCCCGCGCCGTCGATGATCCTGCGCTGTCGGACTCGCTTTGCAGTGCTGCCTTGAAGCGCCTTGCCCCTTCCGGGGCATGAACCCTTCAATCGTTTTTTTGACCAAAAATATGATGGTCATCATGCCAAGTTGCAAAAAGGAAAAGCCATGAAAGCCTTCGTCGTCGATCGCTACGGAAAGAAAGAACAGTTGCGTGCCGCCGATGTACCCGAGCCGGAGGTGCGTGAAGACGAGGTCTTGATCCAGGTGCACGCGACAGCGGTGAACCTGCTGGACGCCAAGCTTCGAAACGGGGAATTCAAGCTCATCCTGCCGTACCGCACACCATTCGTTCTGGGGCACGACGTGGCCGGCGTGGTGATCCGTGTCGGACCGCGTGTGCGCCAGTTCAAGGCGGGCGACGAGGTCTACGCCAGACCCGATGACTTCCGCATCGGCACGTTCGCCGAACGGGTGGCCGTCAAGGAAGACTCGGTGGCGATCAAGCCCAAGAACCTCACCATGGAAGAAGCCGCCTCCATCCCGCTGGTGGGACTGACGGCATGGCAGGCGCTGGTCGAAAAGGCAAAGCTCAAAAAAGGGCAGAAGGTGTTCATCCAGGCAGGCTCCGGCGGCGTGGGCACGTTTGCCATCCAGTTGGCCAAGCACCTGGGGGCGACGGTGGCCACCACCACCAGCGCAGGCAACACCGCCCTGGTGAAGAGCCTGGGCGCGGATGTGGTCATCGACTACAGGAAAGAGGCGTTTGAAGACCACCTGAGCGGCTACGACGTGGTGCTGAACAGCCAGGACGGCAAGACGCTGGGGAAGTCCCTGGGCGTGCTCAAGCCCGGCGGGAACCTCATCTCCATCTCGGGGCCACCCGATCCGCCATTTGCCGAAGACATCAAGGCGCCCTGGGTGGTGAAGCAGGTCATGCGTGCCCTCAGCTTCGGTGCCCGCAGGCAAGCCCGGCGCCTCCAGGTCGGCTACGCATTCCTGTTCATGAAGGCCAGTGGAAGCCAGTTGCGGCAGATCACGCCGCTGATCGAATCGGGTGCCATCCGCCCGGTGATCGACAAGGTCTTTCCTTTCGACTCCACCAACGAGGCCCTGGCCTATGTCGAAAGTGGTCGAGCCAGAGGCAAGGTGGTCATCAAGGTGCGATGAGCTTGTGGCGTCTGGCGTGACCTAGCGTGTCGCCAGCGGCTGCCCCAGCGCCCGCAGCACGTCCCGCACGTACTGCGCCCGGTCCTTCGCGTCCGGATAGGCCCGCTCGATGCGCAGCTTGTCATTGCCGGCGAGCTTGACGTTCCGGTTCTTCTGCACCAGCTCGATGATGCGCATCGGGTCGATCGGCGGGTTCGGCCGGAAGTGGAGGTTGATCACCGCCGGTCCCGCGTCGATCTTGCTCACGCCGTAGGGCTTGGCCTGGACGCGCAGGCGGTGCAGGTCGAACAGCGTCTGGCCCTGCGCCGGCAGCTTGCCGAAGCGGTCCACGCATTCTTCGAGCATCGTGTCGATCCGGTCGAGCTTGTCGGCCGTCGCCAGCCGCTTGTAGAGGTTCAGCCGCACCTGCACGTCCGGGCAGTAGCTGTCGGGCAGCAGCGCGGGCGCGTGCAGGTTCACCTCGGTCGTGCCGCCGAAGAAGCCGGTGGGCGAGAGCAGGTCCGGCTCCTGGCCCGCCTTGAGCGCCCGCACGGCCTCCGACAGCATCTCGTTGTAGAGCTGGAACCCCACCTCCATCATGTTGCCGCTCTGGTGGTCGCCGAGCACCTCGCCCGCGCCCCGGATCTCCAGGTCGTGCATGGCCAAGTAGAAGCCCGAGCCGAGTTCTTCCATGCTCTGGATCGCGTCGAGCCGCTGCTGCGCCTGCTTGGTGAGACCTTCGATGTCGGGCACCAGCAGGTAGGCATACGCCTGGTGGTGACTGCGGCCGACGCGCCCCCGGAGCTGGTGCAACTGCGCCAGCCCGAACTTGTCCGCCCGCGACATCACGATGGTGTTGGCGGTGGGCACGTCGATGCCAGTCTCGATGATGGTCGAGCACAGCAAGACGTTGTGCCGCTGCGCCACGAAGTCGCGCATCACCCGCTCCAGCTCGCGCTCGGGCATCTGGCCATGCGCGACGCCGATGCGGGCCTCGGGGATCAGCTCCTGCAGCGACTGGCGGCGGTTCTCGATCGTGTCCACCTCGTTGTGCAGGAAGTACACCTGCCCGCCACGCTTGAGTTCGCGCAGCACGGCCTCCCGGATCGTCCCCTTGTTCTCGTTGCGCACGAAGGTCTTGATCGCCAGTCGCCGCTGCGGCGCGGTCGCGATCACCGACAGGTCGCGCAGGCCCTCCAGCGCCATGCCCAGCGTGCGCGGGATCGGCGTGGCGGTCAGCGTCAGCACATCGACCTCGGCCCGCATCGCCTTCATCTGCTCCTTGTGGCGCACGCCGAAACGGTGTTCCTCGTCGATGACCAGCAGGCCCAGGTTCTTGAATTTCGTGTCCGGGCTGAGCAGCTTGTGCGTGCCGACCACGATGTCGATCGTGCCGGCCGCCAATCCTTCCATCGCCGCCTTGACCTCCTTGGGCGAGCGGAAGCGGCTCATCTCGGCGATCTTCACCGGCCACTGCGCGAAGCGATCGACCAGCGTCTGGTGGTGCTGCTCGGCCAGCAGCGTGGTCGGGGCGAGCAAGGCCACCTGCTTGCCGCCCATCACCGCGACGAACGCCGCCCGCAGCGCCACCTCCGTCTTGCCGAAACCCACGTCGCCGCAGACCAGCCGGTCCATCGGGCGCGGGCTGATCATGTCCTGGATCACGGCGTGGATCGCGGCGTTCTGGTCGGCGGTTTCCTCGAAGCCGAAGCTGGCCGCGAACGCCTCGTAGTCCTGCGCCGAATAGCGGAAGGCGTGGCCCTCGCGGGCGGCGCGCCTGGCGTAGAGGTTGAGCAGCTCGGCCGCGGCGTCGCGCACCTGCTCGGCGGCCTTGCGCCTGGCCTTTTCCCACTGGCCCGAGCCGAGCTTGTGCAGCGGTGCCTCGTCCGCGCTGACGCCGGTGTAGCGGCTGATCAGGTGGAGCTGCGCCACGGGGACGTAGAGCGTGGCCTTGTCGGCGTATTCGAGGTGCAGGAACTCGGTCGGGCCTTCGCCCAGGTCGATGCCGATCAGCCCCTGGTAGCGGCCGATGCCGTGGTTGGCGTGGACCACCGGGTCGCCGACCTTCAGCTCCGACAAGTCCTTGATCAGCGCCTCGACATCGCTGGTGGCCTCCTGGCGACGGCGGCGGCGCGTGGTCGGGGCGCTGTCGAACAGTTCGGTCTCGGTGACGAACTGGACGTGTTCCTCGGTCCAGAAGAAACCCGACGACAGCGGCGAGGTGGTGATCGCGTAGCGGTGGTCGCTGGCCAGGAAGGCGGCCAGCGACTCGACCGACGCCGGTTCCAGCCGGTGGTCGCGCAGCAGCTCCAGGATGCTCTCGCGCCGCCCCGCACTCTCGGCGACGATGAGCACGCGGGTGTTCGAGCGCGCTTCGCCCTGGCTGCGGGCGGTGCGGGCGAGGTGGGCTTCGAGCTTGCGCAGCGGATCCTGCCCCCCGCGCTCGACGCTCAGGTCGGGCAGCGGGCGGGCCCAGTCCACGGCCTCGTTGCCCCGGATCGACAACTGGGCGTGCGCGTTGCAGCGGGTGAAGAACTCTTCCTGCCGCAGGTAGAGGTCTTCCGGCGGCAGGATCGGCCGCTCGGGGTCGTGCTGCAGGAAGCGGTGGCGCTCGCGGGTTTCGGTCCAGAAACGTTCCAGCGCCTCGTTCACCTCGCCGTGCAGCGCGAGCACCGCGTTCGGGCCGAGGTAGTCGAAGATGCTCGCCGTCTCGTCGAAGAACAGCGGCAGGAAGTATTCGATGCCGCCGCCGACGATGCCTTGCGCGATGTCCTTGTAGAGCCGCGCCTTGCTCGGGTCGCCGTCCATCCGCTCGCGCCAGCGGGCACGGAAGTCCTGCCGCGCCCGCTCGTCCAGCGGAAACTCGCGGCCGGGCAGCAGCCGCACTTCGGGCACCGGGTAGAGGCTGCGCTGCGTGTCGGGGTCGAAGACGCGGATCGAGTCCACCTCGTTGTCGAACAGGTCCACCCGGTACGGCACCACCGACCCCATCGGGAACAGGTCGATCAGCCCGCCGCGCACCGCGTATTCGCCGTGCGAGACGACCTGGCTGACGTGCTGGTAGCCGGCCAGCGTGAGCTGTGCCTTGAGCTTGGCCTCGTCGAGCTTCTGCTTCTGCCGGAAGTGGAAGGTGTAGCCGGCCATGAACGACGGCGGGGCCAAGCGGGTCAGCGCCGTGGTCGCCGGCAGCAGCACGACATCGACCTCGCCCGAGCGGATGCGCCAGAGCGTGGCCAGCCGCTCGGAGATCAGGTCCTGGTGCGGGCTGAAGGTGTCGTAGGGCAGCGTCTCCCAGTCCGGGAACACGGCCACGCGCAATTCCGGCGCGAAGAAGGCCAGCTCGTCGGGCAGGCGCTGCACATCGGCGGGTTCGGCCGTGACCACACCGAGCACGCGGCCCGCCGCCTGGTGCTGCTGCGCGAACCGGGCCAGCAGCAATGCGTCGGCCGAACCGAGCGGGCGGGGGACGGTGTAGCGTTTGCCGGGGGCGATGTGGGGAATCTGCATGGGGAGGCGAGGGGAGGGTCAGACGGCGGAGTCGGCGGCGATTCTAGGCCGCGCACCCGAATCACCCGCCGCGAGCGGCGACAATCGAGGGCATGCAGATTGGAACCCTTCCCCGTTGTTACGCCATCGTCCCTTGCGCGGGGGTCGGCCAGCGGGCCGGTGCCGACGGACCCAAGCAGTACAAGTCCATCGCCGGCCGCGCCATGGTGGCGCACACGCTGGCCGCGCTGGCACAGGTGGCGCGCATCGAGGCGACACTGGTCGTGCTGTCGCCGCAGGACGATCAGTTCGAGTCCGCTGCCCCCGATCACGTTGACGAGCGGGCGTGGGTGGCGCGCTGCGGCGGGGCCACGCGGGCAGAGAGCGTGGCGAACGGGCTGCTCGAACTGCAGGCCCGGGGTGTTCAGCCGCACGACTGGGTTCTGGTGCATGATGCCGCCCGATGCCTGTTGCAACCCGCCTGGGTCGATCGCCTGATCGATGCCTGTCTGGACGACGAAGTGGGTGGTCTGCTGGCGCTGCCGCTGGCCGACACGCTCAAGCAGGCCGAGGGAGGGCGGGTGTCGTCGACGGTCGACCGCACCGGCAAGTGGGCCGCGCAGACGCCCCAGATGTTCCGTGCCGGATTGCTGCTGCCTGCCTTGCGCATGGCCAGCGACGCGGTCACGGACGAATCCAGCGCCATCGAAGCGCTCGGACATGCGCCGAAACTGATACTAGGGGATCTCACCAATCTGAAAGTCACCTGGCCCGAGGACTTTGTCCTCGCCGAAAGACTGATGAGAGGCTTAAATGACACCCCCTGACCGCGGGATGTTGCGGTAGATGTATCTTCCTTTCTTGACTTCCTCTTTGAATAACACCATGAAAACTGTCTGGATCGTGGACGGGGCCTACCTGTTCAACTATGGCCGCAACCGCCCCTTCGACTACCTCAAGCTCAAGGCCGAGATGACCCGGCTCAACGGCGGGCCGATCTACGAGGCGTACTACCTCAACTCGACCCCTGACGCCGCCACCGAGAGCCAGAACGCCTTCCACAGCTGGCTCAAGTCCGCCCCGCCGCGTGGCCCGAAGATGCGCGTGCAGCTCTACACCATCAAGGATCTGAACACCACCTGCCCGAGCTGCTCGCATCCTTTCCACCGCTCGGTGCAGAAAGGCGTCGATGTCGGCATCGCCACGCTGATCATCAAGCTGGCCGCACAGGGTGTGTACGACCGCCTGATCCTGTCGGCCGGCGATGGGGATTTCGAGGATGCGATCACCTACATCAAGTCCGAGCTGCACAAGGAGTTCTGGCTGCACGGCGCGATGTCCAACCTGTCCACCGACCTGCAGTGCTACGCCGACCACGTCCTGTGGATGGACGACATGCACCCGGCCATCGACAAGGACAAGCCCAGCTACGGCAGCGGCTCGGCGGTGTCGGCATGAATCTGGCGGCACTGCGCATCGGCGAAGGCTGGGACACACACGCGCTGGTGGTCGGCCGGCCGCTGGTGCTGGGCGGGGTGACGATTCCCCACCCGAGCGGTCTGCTGGGCCACTCGGACGCGGACGCACTGCTGCACGCCATCACCGATGCGCTCTTCGGCGCGGCCGGTCTGGGCGACATCGGCCAGCATTTCCCCGACACGGCGGTGGAGTTCAAGGGTGCGGATTCGCGCCACCTGCTCGCTGAAGCGGCGCGGCGCGTCAGGGCTGAGGGCTGGTCCATCGTCAACGTGGACAGCACCATCGTGGCCCAGGCGCCCAGGATGGCCCCGCACATCCCCGCCATGCGCGAGGCGATCGCGCTGGCGCTGGACATCGGCACAGACTGCGTGAACGTGAAGGCCAAGACGGCCGAGCGGCTGGGGCCGGTCGGGCGCGGCGAGTCGATCGAGGCGCGCGCGGTGTGCCTGCTGGTGCGCGGCGCCTGACTGTGCGCTGAGCGGGTGCTGGCTGGGGCGCTTCAGCCGCCGATGTAGCTCATCTCGATGCGCCGCCCGCTCGGCCCCGTGCTCGGTGGCTGGCTGGCGCGCAGCTGCGAATAGCGGTCGCCGCGGTCCTGCCAGATCGCGCCGATCGCACCCGTGATCTCGGCGTCGGTGTACGTGCGTCCGCTTGGGTGGGGTTGGCGCAGCAGGCTGCGCAGGTCGTGGCCCTGCTCGGCGAACAGGCACAGGTAGAGCTGTCCTTCCGTGGACAGACGTGCGCGGTTGCAGTCGCCGCAGAACGCCTGCGTCACGCTGGAGATGAAGCCCACCTCGCCACGCCCGTCCCGGTAGCGCCAGCGTTCGGCCGTCTCGCCCACCTGGCTGGCGTCGAGCGGCGCCAGCGGGAACACCGCGTCGATCAGGCGCCGCACCTCTGCCGACGGCATCACGTCGTCCATGCGCCAGCCGTTGGTGGCGCCCACGTCCATGTACTCGATGAAGCGCAGCACGACCTGGCCGCCGTGGTGGTCGCGGAAGTGGCGCGCCATCGGCACGATCTCCTGCGCGTTGGTGCCACGCTTGACCACCATGTTGACCTTGATCGGCCCGAGCCCGGCCGCCACCGCCGCGTCGATGCCCGCCAGCACGTCAGCCACCGGGAAATCGACATCGTTCATGCGCCGGAACACGGCGTCGTCCATCGCGTCCAGACTCACGGTCACACGTTGCAGGCCGGCGGCTTTCAGGGCTGCAGCCTTGCGCGCCAGTACCGAGCCGTTGGTGGTGAGGGTCAGGTCCAGCGGCGCGCCATCCTGTGTGCGCAGGGCGGCCAGCATCTCGATCAGCCGCTCCAGGTGCTTGCGCAGCAGCGGCTCGCCCCCGGTCAGGCGAATCTTCTGGACGCCCTGTGCCACGAAGAGCCGGGCCAGCCGCAGGATTTCCTCGAAACTCAGCAGCGCCGACTGCGGCAGAAACTGGTGGTGCTTGTCGAAGATTTCCTTGGGCATGCAATAACTGCAGCGGAAGTTGCAGCGGTCCGTCACCGAGATGCGCAGATCCCGCAGCGGACGGCCCAGCGCGTCGCTGAGCAGGCCGGTGGGCGCGGGGAGGGTGTCGGGTATCCGGGGCAGGGCGTTGGCCGGAGCCGTGGCACTGCGCTGGTCGACGATGGCGATGATGTTGCGTTCCGACATGGCCGCCGGATTGTGCCTGTTTTACGCCGGTTTCAGGCGCTGACCAGCTCAGCGTTGGGGGGCGGGTGTTCCCGTGCCGGTGCTCAATTGTGGGACACGGCGCGCGCCATCGAAACGGCGGGTCCAGTAATCCTGGTGCATGTCCTCGACGCGGACGGTGCTGCCAGTGCGGGGCGCGTGGATGAACTTGCCCTCGCCGACGTAGATGCCGACATGGGAAAACGCGCTGCGCATGGTGTTGAAAAACACCAGATCACCGGGCTTGAGATCGTCCTGGCGGATGTTCAGCAGGCCCGGCGCATTGGCCTGCTCCGATGAGCGGCGCGGCAGCAGCAGACCCACGCTGTTTTCGAACACATGCCGCGTGAAACCGCTGCAGTCGAAACCGGTTTCTTCGCTGGTGCCACCAAAACGGTAGCGCACACCCAGGAAATGCATGGCCGACAGGACAAGGTCGGATGCGGTCTGGCGTACGCCGTCGAGCAGCTGGTCTGCACCACGACTGCTGGACGCAGTGCCCGGCGCGTTGCCAGAGGATGTGTCCTGGGTGAATCGGTCCTGCAGGAATCGGCTGATCGGGTCACTGGTCTCAGGCAGTGCCTGGACGGACCCGCTGGTCAGCGCGAGCACCGAGGCGGTCAATCCAGTCAGGATCAGGGTGCGGGACGCTGCGTACAGACCATGCATGGGGATTTGGAGTGTGAGAAAAGTCACTGCCGGAGGATATGGACGGCCCCTGTGTGTGTCAATCGGTAATCTGCCTCGAATGCTTAAGGAGAAATTGTCCGCAGAACACCGCTGGCACAGCCTGTCGAGTTTGCCTGAAATGAAAAAACAAAGCCACCCGGGGGTGGCTTGTGCAGGGCAGGGAGAACCCCTGCCAAGGTCAGAAGAATGGCTCAGACCGCGAAATCCGTCAGGCTGCGGCCATTTTCGATGGCAGCGGTCAGCCACTTCGGCTTGAGGCCACGGCCCGACCACGACTCGCCCGTGTCCGGATCACGGTATTTGGCGGCCACCTTGCGGGTCGTGCCCGGCTCGGCGATGCCGATTTTCGGCGGCCGGCCAGGGCGTCCGGAGGAGGCCAGATCCGTGACGCTGATGCCGTGCTCGGCCATCAGCGACTTGATCTGGCTGATCACGCCCGCGCGTTCGTTGCGCAGGGTGTCGGCAATCTGCTTGTCCAGTTCGGCCTGCTGGCGGTCGAGTTCGGCCTTTTGCGCGATGAGTTCTTGGTAGGTGGTCATGAGTTATCCCCAACGGTTGATCCGGCGCGGATTCTAGAAACAAAACCCTTGTCCTGTCCAGTGCCGAATCGTGCTGTCGCAGATACCCCCAAATAGCGACTCACGCCGAGGGCGGCACGTAGCCCTGTGGCTGGTCCGCACCGGAACCGAAGAAATAGTTCTCCATCTGTCGCGCCAGATACTGCCGTGCGCGCGCGTCGGCCAGATTCAGGCGGTTTTCATTGACCAGCATGGTCTGGTGCTTGAGCCACTGCTGCCAGGCTTCCTTGCTCACATTGAGGTAGATGCGCTTGCCCAGCTCGCCGGGATAGGTCGGGAAGTCCAGTCCTTCGGCTTCCTTCTTGAGCAGGATGCATTGAACGGTGCGTGCCATCGGTATTTCCTTTCAGGTGAGTTTCTTGACCAGCACCTGCGAGCGCCGGTCCCAGTTGTATTTGCGCTTGCGGGCCTCGGGCAGCCAATCGGGGTCGGCTTGCTGGAAACCCCGCTTGACGAACCAGTGCATCGTGCGCGTGGTGAGCACGAAGATGCTGTCGAGGCCCATGCTGCGGGCGCGCTGCTCGATGCGCTTGAGGATGCGCTCGCCGTCGCCCTGGCCCTGGACCTGCGGCGAGATGGTCAGCGCGGCCATTTCGGCGGTCTTCGCTTCCGGGTAGGCATAGAGCGCCGCGCAGCCGAAGATGATGCCGTCGTGCTCGATGACGGTGTAGGTGGTGATGTCGCGCTCGATCTCGGTGCGGCTGCGCTTGACCAGCGTGCCGTCGCGCTCGAACGGCTCGATCAGTTGCAGGATGCCG
>JAAFKB010000071.1 GCA_013299055.1 Sphaerotilus sp. | reverse complement strand
CGGCGGCGGACACAGGGATGAATTCGATTCAAGCGCTCAGCGCCACCTTCATGCGTTCCAGACGGGCCTTGACCGAGGTGTCGAGCACCTCGTCGCCCACCACCACGCGGATGCCACCGATCAGCTCCGGCTCCAGCACGACGCTGGCCGAAAGCTTGCGACCGAAGCGTTTCTCCAGACTCGACACGACCTCGGCCAGCGGTACCGGCTCGATCGGGTAGGGGCTGTAGATGACGGCATCGGACACGCCGGAGGCGGCGCTGACCAGCCCGTGGAACTGCTCGGCGATGGCCGGCAGCGCCACCAGACGGCCGTTGGCGACCACGGTGCGCAGGAAGTTCTGCACGCCGGGGAGCAACGGGAGCTGGGCAGCGGTGGTGACCAGATCGACCACCTGGTCTTCCGACGCCTTGGGGCTGTCGGCGAACTGGCGCACTTGCGGATGCTGAGCCACCTGGGCCAGCGCCTCGATCTGCTGCGCCCAGGCTGCCACGTCACCTTGACGGGCCACCTGGAACAGCGCCTCGGCGTAGGGGCGCGCGATGGTAGTGAGTTCGGCCATGGTTACAGCTCCGTCTTCAGGCGGGTCAGCAGCTCAGCGTGGACGCTGGCGTTGACTTCGCGCTTGAGGATCTGTTCTGCGCCCTTGACGGCCAGTACAGCCACTTGGTCGCGCAGTGCTTCGCGGGCCTGGATGGCTTGCTGATCGGCTTCTGCCTTGGCAGCGGACACGATCTTGGCGCCCTCTTCCTCGGCGCGGCGCTTGGCCTCGTCGACGATGGCCTGTGCGCGCTTTTCAGCGTCAGACAGCAGCTTGGCGGTCTCGTTGCGCGATTGGGCAAGCTGTTCCTCGACGCGCTTGTTGGCGCCAGCGAGTTCGAACTTGGCCTTGTCAGCCGCAGCCAGACCGTCCGCGACCTTCTTGGCACGATCGTCGAGGGCCTTCGTGATCGGGGGCCACACGAACTTCATCGTGAACCACCAGAGGATCGCGAAGACCACGATCTGCGCCAACAGTGTTGCGTTCAGATTCACGGCTTCGACCTTTCTCGTTTAGGGGGATGACTTGGGACGAGAAAGACCGATTACTTCAGGACGAACGGGTTCGCGAAGGCGAACAGCATCGCGATACCGACGCCGATCAGGAAGGCTGCGTCGATCAGACCGGCCAGCAGGAACATCTTGGTCTGCAGCTCATTCATCAGCTCAGGCTGGCGGGCCGACGCTTCGAGGTACTTGCCACCCATCAGGGCGATGCCGATACAAGCGCCGATGGCACCCAGACCGATGATGATGCCGCAAGCCAGAGCGACGAGACCGAGGACGTTTTCCATGATTGCTCCTAAGAGAGGTAGTTGACGGACGGAAGGGAAAAGGGAACGAACAGAACGGAACAGCAGCCTGAGGCCAAGGCCCTGCCTGCACCGGCTCCGAAGAACCGGCGAGACTGTGCCAGATTTCTCAGGAAAAAATCAGTGCTTGTCGTGGGCCTGACCGACGTACACCAGGGTCAGCATCATGAAGATGAAGGCCTGGAGCGTGATGATCAGGATGTGGAAGATGGCCCACGCCGTGCCAGCGATGATCTGGCCCACCCACAAGGCAACGCCCCCGAAAGAAGCAAAGCCCACAGCACCCATCAGTGCGATCAGCATGAACACCAGCTCACCGGCAAACATGTTGCCGAAGAGTCGCATGCCGTGCGAGATGGTCTTGGCTGCGAATTCGATGATCTGCAGCGTGAAGTTGATCGGCGCCAGCAGGATCGCCGCCGGACCGTGTGCGTGGAAGGGGGCCGAGAACAGCTCCCCGATCCAGCCGCCCAGGCCCTTGATCTTGATGCTGTAGTACAGACAGGCCAGCAGCACGGTGAACGACATGCCCAGCGTCACCGACAGGTCGGCGGTGGGCACGACGCGCAGGTAGGCATGGTGCGGATCGTGGCCCATGGCGCCGTAGACCAGCTCCCACAGGCGGGGCAGCAGGTCCAGCGGCAGCAGGTCCATCGCGTTCATCAGGAAGATCCAGACGAAGGAGGTCAGCGCGAGCGGCGCCACGACCTTGCGCGATTCCTCGTTGTGGACGATGCCCTTGGCCTGCGTGTCCACCATCTCGACCAGGAACTCGATGGCCGCCTGCATGCGCCCCGGCACGCCGGAGGTCACCCGGCGGGCCACGCTCCACAACAGGAAGCAGCCCAGCACCCCGAGGAGGATCGAGAAGAACAGCGAGTCCAGCTTCAGGACCGGATCGCTCAGCGAGAAATCGGCAATCCCCGTCTGGGCGCGGTTGGTCAGATGGGTCAAGTGGTGAGAGATGTACTCCCCCGCAGTCGGGCCATGTGCAGCAGCGTGTTCTTCGGCAGCCATCGTCTTCTCTCGAACGTGTGTCTTGTCTTAAGACCGAGTGGTTGTCACCCGACCCTGCCACAGCAGGGCCAGCCAATTCATCTTCATGCAGACCACCAGGGTGATCAGCATCGCGGGCCAGCTCAAGTCCGGCACGACCTTTGCCGCGGCGGCCAGCATGGCCACCGAGACACCAATCTTCAAGAACTCCCAGAACATGAAGTTGAATGCCGCGACATTCGCCTTCACCTCCGGCAGCCTGGTCATCCGGGACATGCCACGCGCCAGCAAGGTGGTCGGCAGGACCACGCAGGCCGCACCGTACAGCGCCGACCAGCCCGCTTCTCCGCGACCTGCGACAGCCCAGCTCGCACCAGCCATCAGCACGCCCGCGACCGCTTGCGCAGCCACTACCCGCCACGGAGACACCTGCGGGAGTCTTGCGCGAAGGGCTTGCGCTTCTTCTCGCGTCAGACTCTTGAAACTTTCTTCGCCGTCCTCAACTGCCGAGTCATCCGGATCGACGCGCATTTCGTTGTGCTGAAGTGTGCGTGGAGTCACGTTGTCGATAAGCTGTTGCGGCAAAACCATCGAATTGTACGTGGAAACCCCCACACCTCCACCACTGCCTCACGCATTCGACGCTTCAGTTCCGTGGCGCACCCGAAACGTGCGCTCGATACAACACTGACCCGACGGCTCCGCACCACTCACGGGCGGGCCACCTGCACAGGCAACCCCGGCACCGCCACCCGCAGCGCCAGCACACAGCCTGCCAGCGGCTGCGCGGCCAGCTCCGCGGCCGGGCGCTTCTCGCGGGCCGTGGTGATGTAGAGCGTCTTCAGGTCAGGGCCGCCAAAACACGGCATCGTCGGACACCGTACCGGCAGCCGCACCTCCTGCAGCACAGCCCCCTGCGGCGACAGGCGCAGCACCCGCTGGCCCTCGAACATCGCCACCCAGTAGCAACCCTCGCTGTCCACCGCGGCACCGTCCGGTCGTCCGCCATAGGCATCGAGCGGCTGGTCCGGCAGACGCCTGGGGAACTCGGCGAAGGTACGCCGTCGCGACAGGCTGCCGTCCACCGGATCGAAGTCGAAGGCGTAGACCCTGTGCGCCTTGGTGTCGGACCAGTACATCGTGCGCCCGTCGGTGCTCCAGGCCAGCCCGTTGGACACCGTGATGCCCTCGGCGCGGCGGGCCAGCGTGCTGCCGTCCCAGCAATAGAGGGCGGCCAGCGCCGGGTCACGCGGCTCGTAGATCGTGCCGACCCAGAAGCGCCCCTGCGGATCGCACTTGCCGTCGTTGAACCGCTCGGTCGCCGGGTCGTAGGGCGGTGCGGCCAGCCGTTCGCGCGCGCCGGTCGCGGGATCGAAGCGCCACAGCCCGTCGCGCATCGCCAGCCGCAGCGTGCCGTCCAGCGCCGGGGCCACGCTGGCCGGTTCGACGGGGAAGTCCCACTGCCGTGCCTGACCGCTGGCGGGATCGAGCCGGTGCAGGCGCAGGCCAGGGATGTCGCACCAGTAGAGCGCCTGCTCCTGCGGGTGCCACATCGGCGATTCGCCCAGCAGGCAAGGGGGACTGATGGCGCGGATCAGGTCGGCATCCATGGTGGCGTGGTGTTCGGTCAGGGAAAGGGGCGCGATGCTAACGCAACGCCGTTTCAGTAGCGGCTGTGGATGCTGTCCAGATCGACGCACAGGTAATGCGCACCGGGCAGCGGATTGAAATAGAACGGCGGCACCTCGACGAAGCCCAGCGACACGTACAGCTCGCGCGCAGCCTCCATGTCATCCAGCGTGTCGAGCAGCATCGACGAATAGCGCGCCTGTCGGGCCTCGTCGATGAGGGCCTGGGCGATCTGCCGCCCCAGGCCGAATCGGCGGTAGGCGCGGCGCACGTACAGGCGCTTCATCTCGCAGGCGTTGGGGTAGTCCACGTCGGTGATGCGGCGGTAGGCGCCGCAGCCGGCCACCGCGCCATCGACCAGCGCCAGCAGCAGGCGGCCCGTCGGCCCGGCGTACTCGCCCGGCAGCTCCAGCAGCTCCTGCGCGAAGCCCTGGAAGGACAGGTCCACCGCCAGGCTGGCGGCGTACTCGCGGAAGATCGCGCGCGTGGCCTCGACCAGCGCCGGGGTGTCCGGCACGATCAGGCGGATCTCGGGGACGTGCATGGCCGCAGTCTAGCCGCCCTGTGCCTGCACCCACAATGCCGCCGCAACACCCAGTGACAAGGCAATCAGCGCCAGCCCCCAGCGCCCGGCGTGGTCGGACGACGCGGGTACCTCGGGCGGCAGCAGCTTGTCTCCGACCAGCATCGGCGTGACCAGATCGCGCCGATGCACCAGCCGGTACACCAGGATCGCCGCCAGATGCAGACCCACCATGCCCAGCAGCAGCCATTGCCCCCAGGACTTGTGCCACGAGGTGGCGGCCAGCGCGGTGGCCGACTCGACAAAGCGGATCAGCGGCCCGGTGTTCGCGATCTCGTCGTCGGCCACCAGCCCGGTGGCCACCTGCACCGCCAGCAGCCCCAGCAACGTGAACACCGCCAGCGCACCCGCGGGGCTGTGGCCGACCTCGTGGAATTCCTCGGGGCGCGACTGCCCGCGCACGTAACGCAGCACCGCGCCGGGGGCGTAGGCAAAGCTGGCAAAACGCGACCAGCGCCCGCCGATCACGCCCCAGATCAGCCGGAACACCAGCAGCGCCAGCACCGCCAGCCCGAGCCGGAAGTGCCACACCATCGCGTTGCCGCCCACCTTGGCACTCGCCACCGCCCCCACCACGCACAGGGCCAGCGTCCAGTGGAACAGCCGTGTCGGCCAGTCCCATACCCGCACCTGGTGCAATCCATCCGCCATACCGTTCCGTGTCGATCCCATCGCTTCACCTCGCGTTCAAATCGTTCATGGACACGAGGCTACACTGGTCCGGCGACCATGTGGTTGCGACACATTCTTCCACCCGGAGTCCCGCCGATGAAACGTCTCTGCATCGCCCTGAGTGCCGCTGCCGGCCTGTTCGCTGCCCTGCCCGCCAGCGCGCAATTCCAGAAACCCGAAGACGCCATCAAGTACCGCAAGGCGGCCTTCACCGTGATGGCCAACCACTTCGGCCGCATTGGCGCCATGGCCAACGGCCGTGCGCCCTTCGACGCCAAGGTCGCCGCCGAAAACGCGGAGCTGCTGACCCACCTGGCCGCCTTGCCCGCCGCGGGCTTCATCGCCGGCACCGACAAGGGCGAGACCCGCGCCAAGCCGGAGATCTGGACCGAAGCCGACAAGTTCAAGGCCGGCATGGGCAAGATGGGCGAGGAAATGGGCAAGCTCAACGCCGCCGCCAAGTCGGGCGACCTGGCGCAGCTGAAGACCGCGTTCGGTGCCGCGGCGCAGACCTGCAAGGCCTGCCACGACAACTACCGCAAGGAATGACGCCCGGCGGGACGCTGACGGCAGCCGTTCACAGCCGCAGCGTTCCCGCGGTGCAGCGCGTCACGTCCCCGGCGATCCACACGCCGGACAGCGCGCCAGCGGCGATGTGCTCGACATGCACCCGGCCATCGCGTCCCAGCGCGTGGCCCTGTCCGGCGACATAGCGCACCGGCAGCACCCCGGCGCCGATCAGCCACTGCGCCAGACCGGCGTTCAGGCTGCCCGTCACCGGGTCTTCGGGCACTCCCAGATCCGGCACGAAGGCGCGCACCTCCAGATCCACCCCGTTGCCACTGCCTGCAGGCCACGCCCCCGCCACGCCAACGTTCAGCCCGCGCATCGCCGCGAAATCCGGCACGAGCGCCCGCACCGCTGCCGCGTCGTGCAGGCGCACCCCCAGCCAGCCGGGGCCGTTGTCGATCCACTCGACCGCCAGCACCGCGTCCGCGCCGATCCGCAGCGCACGCAGCACCTGCGCCACCACCGCCGGTTCGGCTGGCCCGCTGCGCCGCAACGGGGGCGCGGCGAAGGCCAGACGATTCGGCGCCTCGTCCATCTGCCGCACCCGCACCAGCCCGACGCCACATTCCTGCACCACGACCCCGGCGTGCCGCGGCACGCCGCCCGCATCCAGCCACGCCTGGCAGCTGCCCAGCGTCGGATGCCCCGCAAACGGCAGCTCCCCGCCTGGCGTGAAGATGCGCACCCGGTAGTCGGCCGCCGGATCGGTCGGCGGCAGCAGGAAGGTCGTCTCGGACAGGTTCGTCCAGCGGGCATACGCGGCCATCTGCGCGTCGCTCAAGCCCTCGGCATCGACGACGACCGCCAGCGGGTTGCCTTTCAGCGGCTCCGCGGTGAAGACATCGAGCACCACGGTGCGGCGGTCGATGGGGGTGCTCATGGGGTCGGCTCCGGCTGGTTCTCGGTCAGGTGGCGCTTCAGCACCGTGCCCAGGATGGCCACGGCGGTGTGGATCTGGTCCGGTGTCAGCGTCACGAACGACAGCCGCACCGTGCGCGGATCGGGCGCGTGGGCATAGAACGCCGCGCCGGGCACAAAGGCCACCCCTTCATCCACCACGTTCGGCAGCAACGCCACGGCGTCACAGCCCTCGGGCAGCCGCACCCAGCAGAACATGCCACCGCTTGGCGGCGCCCATTCGCTGCCTTCCGGGAGATGCCGGGTCAGCGCCTCGCGCATCGCGTCGCGCTGGGCGCGGTAGCGGTCGCGGATGGTGGGGACATGCTGGTCGAGGAAGCCGTCGCGGATCACCTCGTACACCACGCGCTGGTTGAAGCCCGGCGTGTGCAGATCGGCCGCCTGCTTGGCCTGCAAGAGCTTGGGGAACAGCGCACGCGGCGCCACGACATAGCCCAGCCGCAGCCCTGGTGCCAGCACCTTCGAGAACGATCCCAGGTAGATCACGCCCTCGGGCCAGCGCGCTGCCAGCGGCTTCGGGGGCGGCGTGTCGTACCAGAGGTCGCCGTAGGGGTTGTCTTCGACCAGCGGCACGCGGGCCTGCTTCGCCGCGGCGATCAGCGCCTCGCGCCGTGCCTCGGGCATGACGCGGCCACTCGGGTTCTGGAAGTTCGGCAGCACGTACATGAACCGCGTGCCGGGCGCGTCGTGCGGCAGCGCGGCCACCGCCTCCGGCAGCGGGCCATCCACGTCGCTCGGGATGCTGGCGAAGATCGGCTCCATCGGCGCGAAGGCTTGCAGCGCACCCAGGTAGGTCGGCGCCTCCACCGCGACCGGCGCGCCCGCATCGACCAGCACCTTGGCGACGAGGTCCAGGCCCTGCTGCGAGCCGGTGGTGATGAGCACCTGGTCGGCGTCCACGGTCATGCCCTGGCCGCGCAGATGGTGGGCCACCCACTCGCGCAGCGGCGTGAACCCCTCGCTGGCGGCGTATTGCAGCGCCTCGCGCGGTGTCTCGCGCAACACCTTGTCGCAGGCAGCGCGCATGGCCTCGACCGGGAAGGAGTCCGGTGACGGCAGGCCACCGGCCATCGACAGGATGCCCGGCCGGTCCGTGACCTTGAGGATCTCGCGCAGGATGGACGGGTTCATCCGTGCCGCGCGGCGGGCGGGGTTCCAGAGAGGGAGTTCAAACGTGTTGCCGAAAGTCATGCGCGTGGTTCCTTGTGGACTGCCATTCTCTTCCCGATGAACACCACCGCCACCACGGCGGCGGCGAACACCAGCGTCATCGCCTGTAACGGTTCCCCGAGCACCGGCACCGCCAGCAGCAGCGCGAGGAAAGGTTGCACCATCTGCACCTGGCTGACCCGCACCATGCCGCCCAGTGCCAGCCCCCGGTACCAGGCGAAGAAGCCCAGCCACATCGAGAAGACCGTGACGTAGGCGAAGCCGCCCCAGGCGGAGGCCGAGATGCCGGCCGGCGCAGCGGGTTGCGCCCACCACGCCACCGGGGCGGTCAGTGGCAGGCTGATGACCAGTACCCACGAGATGACGTGTTCGGCTCGCCAGCGTTGCGACAGCTTCGCCCCGGCGACGTAGCCGATCGCGGCACTGCCCATCGCCAGCAGCAGCAAGCCGTCCGCCGACACCAGATGTCCGCCGCCCTGCACGGCAGCGAAGCCCAGCACCAGCGCACAACCCAGCACCGCACAGGCCCAGAACCCGTTCGACGGCCGCTGGCGCAGATGCCAAGCCGCCACCGTTGCCGTGAACAAGGGCAGCACGCCGGTGATGACAGCCGCGTGCATCGCCGGCACCTCGCGCAGCGCCAGCGCGATGAACAGCGGAAACCCCACCACCGTGCCGAGGGCCGACACCACCAGCGGCAGCGCGTCACGCCGCGTGGGCCAGGGTGCGCCCGTCAGCCAGAGGTAGACCACGCTCAGCAGCGCCGCCCCCGCCGCCCGGCCGGCCGTGACGAACAGCGGCGGCAGTTGCGGCGCGTCGAGCGGCCCGACCGCCAGCCGCGTCATCGGCAAGGTCATCGCGAAGATCAGCACCCCCAGCAGGCCCAGCAGCAGCCCGCGGTGTTCGGCGTTCGTCGTCATGCCTGCCCCATCCACACGGCGGTCAGCACCAGCACCGCCGCCATGCTCCGGTTGAACCACGCCAGTCGCGCCCCTTGCGCCAGCCAGCCCCGCAGCAGCGCACCCGCCAGCGCGTAGGTGAAGTTGCTCGTGAAGGCAAACGCCGCCATCGTCGGCAGCACCACCAGCAGCCGCTCGCCCACCGGCCCCGGCAGCACCCAGCCCGCCGTCACCGACAGCGCAAACATCCAGCCCTTGATGTTGACGAACTGCAGCGCCACGCCTTGCCAGAAACCGACCTGCAGGCGCGCCGGATCGATCTGCCCGAGCTGCGCCGTGCGCGCCAGCTTCCACGCCAGCCACAGCAGGTAGCCCAGCCCCACGGCCTTGATGCCCAGCCGCAGCACCGGCTGTCCCGCGATCGCCGCCCCCAGCCCGACGCTGCACAGCCCCAGCATCAGCGCCCAGCCCACCGGCACCGCCAGACAGAAGCGCAGCGCGCGCCGCAGCCCGAGGTTGGCAGCCAGCGCGGTGGACAGCGTGGTGTTGGGGCCGGGGGTGAAGGACATGGCGGTGCCGAGCGCGAGCAGGGCCATGTAATCGGCGGCGGTGACCGTGGACAGGGTGGACAGGGAGAACATGCCCGCCAGTCTAGGGCGCCAGAGCAGCACAGCACCAGTACACTTCAGAGCAATACTGTCCACCGCTGTACCGGTCGCCACAGCGACACATCTCCGCCATGCACACCCCGCAACTCAGCCGACACAGCGACCAGACCCTGGCCGAACAGCTCGCCGCCCACTTCGCCCAGCAGATCCGCCACCGCCTGCTCTCGCCGGGCGCGCGGCTACCTTCGGTGCGCGACTGCGCGCAGCGGCACACGGTCAGTCCGCACACGGTCGTGGCGGCCTATGACCAGTTGCTTGCACAGGGATTGGTCGAGGCACGTCGGCAGCGCGGATTCTTCGTGCGCGAACTGCGGCGCGATCTGCCTGCCACTCGCCTCGCACAACCTCCCGCGCCACGCATGGTGCCCTTCGACGCCAATGCGCTCATCCGCGGCATGCTGGGCCGCAACAGCCAGCGCCCCGGCCCCGGCCTCGGCACGCTGCCGCCGAGCTGGCTCGACCTGCCGATGCTGCACAGCGCGCTGCGCAAGGTGCTGACCGAAGACCGTGGGCGCGGCGATGCGGCGGCCTCGCTGCAGTACGGCGAGCCGGCGGGAGATCCGCGCCTGCGAGCGGCGCTGTCCGACCGGATCGCCGATTTCGGCGTGCGCGCCGCCCCGTCGCAGATCATCACCGCCGTCGGCGCGACGCAGGCGCTGGACCTGGTCTCGCGCACGCTGCTGACCGCGGGCGACGCGGTGCTGGTGGACGAGCCGGGCTGGTCGGTCGAATACGCCCGGCTGACGCACCTCGGGATGCGCCTGCTGCCGGTGCCGCGTGGTGCCGACGGGCCGGATCTGGCGGTGATGGCGGCGCTGGCGCGGGAGCACCGGCCACGGTTGTACGTGACCGTCTCGGTGCTGCACAACCCGACCGGCGGGATGCTGAGCCTGTCTACCGCGCACCGGCTGCTGCAGCTCGCGCAGGACCACGACCTGCAGATCCTCGAAGACGATACCTACGCCCACCTCGCCCCAGCCCACGCGCCCCGCCTGTCCGCGCTCGACGGCTTGCGGCGCACGTTCTACGTCAGCGGGTTCTCGAAGATCCTGGCGCCGGGCTGGCGGGTGGGCTATGTGGCAGCACCCGAAGCCCACGTCGAGCGGCTGATCGACGTGAAGCTGCTGTCGAGCCTGACGACACCGGCGCTGCTGGAGCAGGCGGTGGCGGTCTGTCTGGAGCAGGGGCAGTTGCGCCGCCACGCGGAGCGTGTCGGTGCACGGCTGGACGCGGCGCGCAACCGCAGCGTGCAGCTGGCGCTCGGGGCGGGCTGCACGTTCGTCTGTTCGCCACAGGGGCTGTTCGGCTGGGTCGAGACGGGGGTGGACACCGAGCAGCTCGCCCAGCGCCTGCTCGACGACGACTGGCTGCTGGCACCCGGCAGCCTGTTCCATGCGCGCCGCCAGCCGTGCACGCAGATGCGGATCAACTTCGCCACCGCGCAGGATGCGGGCTTCTGGCGGGCGTTCGCGGCAGCGCGGGATGCGCTGCGACCATGAATTCAGGCCGCTTCGACCAGCGCCTTCTTCATCTTCTTCATCGCCGCGACCTCGATCTGGCGGATGCGCTCGGCGCTGACGCCGTACTCTGCGGCCAGGTCATGCAGCGTCAATCCACCCGAGCCGTCGTCGTTGACCTTGAGCCACCGCTCTTCCACGATGCGGCGGCTGCGGGCGTCCAGTGCATCGAGGGCGCGCAGCAGCCCTGGGCCGGCGAGTTCGTCGCGGCGGCGGGACTCGATGGCGCGGGTCGGCTCGTCGCGGTCGTCGGCGAGGTAGGCGATGGGAGCGTAGGCGTTGTCCTCGTCGTCGTCGCCGCTGGGGTCGAGTGCCACGTCGCCACCGGCGAAGCGGGTTTCCATCTCGATGACCTCCTCGCGCTTGACGTTGAGCTGCTCGGCCACGCGGTCGATCTCGGCTTCGGACAGGCCGGCGCGGTGGGTGTCCCCCTCGGCCGCCTCGCCCTTGAACTGGCGCTTCATCGAACGCAGGTTGAAGAACAGCTTGCGCTGCGCCTTGGTGGTCGCCACCTTGACCATGCGCCAGTTCTTCAGGATGTACTCGTGGATCTCGGCCTTGATCCAGTGCAGCGCGTAGCTGACCAGCCGCACGCCCTGCTCGGGGTCGAACCGCTTGACGGCCTTCATCAGCCCGACGTTGCCTTCCTGGATCAGGTCGCCGTGCGGCAGGCCGTAACCGAGGTACTGGCGCGCCACCGACACCACCAGCCGCAGGTGCGACAGCACCAGCCGGCCGGCTGCGTCCAGATCTTGCTTGTCGCGCAGCTTGCGCGCGAGACCAGATTCCTCTTCAGCCGACAGCATCGGCAGCCGATTCACTGCCGAGATATAGGCATCCAGATTGCCCAGCGACGGCACCAGGGCCCAGGGGTCACGCAGGGAAACAGCAGTGGAGGTAGACAGTTGCATGGTGGACATAGACTGTGCTTGCATCCTGAAGTTCCCGTCAGTCTAGCACTCGACCTCAGAGAGTGCTAAAGCCAAGAAAGCATGCGAAAGCCAGACTCTTGACCAGGATCAATCAACCACAGAGGGAACCCATGGACTGGTGGCAAGGCGTGCGCCTGCTGGTGCGCGCCGACTGGCAACTGCTGGCGCGGGACAGGCGCTTTGCCTTGGCGGTGATCGGGGCCTTGTGCATTCCGGCGCTGTACGCGCTGATCTGTCTGGCCAGCCTGTGGGATCCCAGCACCCGCACGCACGCACTGCGGGCGGGTCTGGTGAACGCCGACCGCGGCGTCGTCTTCCACGGCCAGACCACCCGCATGGGCGAAGAAGTGAGCCAGACCCTGCTGCGCCAGGGCTTGTTCCACTGGCAGACCTTCGATGACACCGAAGCGGCCAGGCGGGCGGTGCGGCGTGGCGAGCTGAGCTTCGCGGTGCTGATTCCGCCGGAGTTCAGCGAACAGGCCGTGCCGGGGCGCGAGGCGGGCGCAGCCAAGCTGGTGATCTACACCTCCGAGGGCAACAGCTACAGCGCGGCAGGCTTTGCCAAGCGGTTCGCGCCGGAGCTGGCCCACCGGGTCAACGAGGCGCTCAACGAGCAGCGCTGGGACATGGTGCTGCAGTCGGCACGAGGCTCGAAGCTGGACCTGGCGACCCTGCGCGAACGGGTCGGCGCGCTGCGGGCGGGCAGCGAGCAGCTCGCCGAGGGGTTGCACCAGTCCCGCCGCGGCAGCGCCGAGCTGGGCAAGGGGCTGGACCAGGCCACCGAGGCAAGCAGCCAGCTCCAGCGGGGCGCCGGGCAGCTGGGCGAAGGCAGTGCCCAGGTCGCCACGGGTTGGCGGCAGCTCACCAGCCACCTGCGTGCGCTGGACGGTCACCGCCCCTCCCCCGCCGACATCGAGCCGCTGCAGACCGGCATGCAGCGGCTGACCCAGACCCAGGCCGAGCTGGGCAAGGGGCTGGAGCAGATCCAGCACGGCGCGCGCCAGCTCCAGCACGGTGCCCAGACGCTGCAGCGCAACACGGCGGCCATCCCGCTCATCGGCGACGGTCTGGCCGAGGGCGCAGAGGCCCTCGACCACGGTGCTGGCCAGCTCTGGCTCCACCTGGGCCAGGCGCGCGAGGTCAGCCAGCGCCTGGGCACCGGCGGCCAGCAGCTGCAGATCGGGTTCCAGACGCTGGGCAGCAGCTTCCTGCAGTTCAGCGGCACGCTGCACCAGATCACCGCCGCCCTGCCGGACGACAGCCGCGTGGACGCCCTCACGCAGGGCAGCCAGCAACTGGGCAGCGGCCTGCAGAGCCTGGGCGGGGGGCTGCGCACGCTGCAGACGGGAGGCGGCCAGCTGCACCAGGGACTCGAACAACTCGACACCGGGGGGACGCGGCTGCGCGACGGGCTGGTGCTGCTCGAACGGGCGCTGCCGGGTGACGTGCCCATGCCGGAAGGCAGCGCCCGCGGGCTGGCCGACTCGGTCGAGCCGGCGCTGGAGATCGTGGCCCCGGTCGGCAGCGATGGCGCCGGCTTCGCCCCGAACTTCGTGCCCATGGCGCTGTGGATCGGCGCGGTCACGGCCTGCCTGCTGTTCAACCTGCGCCGCCTGCCCGACGAGACCAGCCGCCTGTGGCGCACGGCCCAGGTCGCTGGCAAGCTGACCTGGCCCACGCTGGTGGTGCTGGGCCAGTCGCTGGTGATGGTGGTGATGGTCCAGTGGGTGCTCGGCATCCGGATCCACCACATCGGGCCGTTCCTGGTCACGGTGGCGGCGTCGTCGATGACCTTCCTGCTGATCCTGTTCGCGCTGATCCGCTGGTTCGGAGAGCTGGGCAAGGTGCTGGGCATCCTGCTGCTGATCGTGCAGCTGTCCTCGGCGGGCGCGACCATGCCGATCGAGCTGACCACGCCCTTCTTCCAGTCCCTGCACCCCTGGCTGCCGTTCACCTGGGTCGTGCGGGCCTTCCGCGCCAGCCTGTTCGGCGCCTACGACGGCCAGTGGCTGGCGCACTGGACGGTGGTGGCGCTGTGCGGCGGCGGCGCGTTGCTGGGCGGGATGCTGGTGGGGCGCTGGAAGTTCGTGCCGGCCGTCGACTACCGACCCGGCATCGAACTCGACTGAGCAGCGTCATCGCCCGTGCCACGGTTGAGGCAGGTCAAGTCCCACCACCGCGCCACACCCCCGCTCACTCCAGCCCGAGTTCCTGGATCTTGCGGGTGATGGTGTTGCGCCCGATGCCCAGCTTGTGCGCAGCCTCGATGCGCCGACCCTTGGTGATGGCCAGCGCGGTCTGGATCAGCCGACCCTCGAAGCGCCGGGTCAGGTCGTCCCAGACCTGCAGGTGGCCTTGCTCCAGCAGCATGCGGGCCTCGCGTTCGAGGTCGTCCAGCCAGTCCCCGTCGGCCGGGTGGCCCGCAGCCTGGGCGGACACGGGCGCCGGCGCAGCCGCCGCGGTCTGGACGGGCGCGGCGGTCGTCGGGTGCGGTGCCAGCGGATGCTGGCCCTGCTCCTGCACATGCGCCTGCACCTCGGGCGGCAAGTCCTTGGGGTCGATGGTCTGCGCCGGCGCCATCACGGTCAGCCAGTGGCAGACGTTCTCGAGCTGGCGGACGTTGCCGGGGAAGTCGAACCGCGCGATCTGCTGCAGCGCCAGATCGGACAGCCGCTTGGGCTCGACCCCCAGCTCCCTGGCGCTGCGCTGCATGAAATGACGGGCCAAGGCCGGGATGTCCTCGCGCCGCTCGCGCAGGGCGGGCAGGCGCAGGCGGATCACGTTGAGCCGGTGGAACAGGTCCTCGCGGAACACGCCCTCGCGCACCCGCGTCTCCAGGTTCTGGTGGGTGGCGGCGATGACGCGCACAGTCGACTTCAGCGGCTGGTGCCCGCCGACGCGGTAGAACTGGCCGTCCGACAGCACCCGCAGCAGCCGCGTCTGCAGGTCGAACGGCATGTCGCCGATCTCGTCGAGGAAGAGCGTGCCGCCTTCGGCCTGCTCGAAACGGCCGCGACGGGTGGCCTGCGCGCCGGTGAATGCGCCACGCTCGTGGCCGAACAGCTCCGACTCCAGCAGATCCTTGGGGATGGCCGCGGTGTTGATCGCCACGAACGGGCCGCCCGCCCGCAGGCTGTGCTTGTGCAGCGCACGCGCCACCAGCTCCTTGCCCGAGCCGGACTCGCCCGTGATCAGCACCGTGACGTTGCTCTGGCTCAGGCGACCGATGGCACGGAAGACATCCTGCATCGCCGGCGCCTGGCCCAGCATCTCGGGCACGGTGGCGGTGGCCTCGTCGACGCTTTCCTCGCGCAGGCTCTCGTCCACCGCACGGCGGATCAGCGCCACCGCCTTGGGCAGATCAAACGGCTTGGGCAGGTACTCGAAGGCACCGCTCTGGAAGGCCGAGACGGCGCTGTCCAGGTCGGAGTACGCCGTCATGATGATCACCGGCAGGCCCGGATACTTGGCCTTGACCTTGGCCAGCAGGTCGATGCCGCTGCCGCCAGGCATGCGGATGTCGCTCACCAGCACCTGCGGTGCATCGTCCTCCAGCGCCGTCAGGACATCGCGTGGATTGGTGAAGCTGCGCACCGGCAGCTCTTCGCGGGCGAGCGCCTTCTCCAGCACGAAGCGGATGGATTGGTCGTCGTCAACGATCCAGATGGGTTTCATGGGCGGTGTCGGGCGGCGTGCGCCCGCATCAAGGCAAGGGAATCTGAATCTTGAACAGCGTGCATCCCGGTTCGCTCTCGCATTCGATCAGGCCGTGGTGCTGCTGGATGAAATCCTGCGCCAGCGTGAGTCCGAGGCCTGAACCCCCGTCTCGGCCGGAGACCAGCGGAAAGAAGATGCGGTCACGGATCTCGGGTGGCACGCCAGGTCCGTTGTCTTCGATATGCAATTCCAGTGCCAGCCGATACCGCTGTCGCCCGATCGTCACCTGCCGCGCTGCGCGGGTGCGCAGGACGATGCGGGCGTCGCCCTCGTCCAGCCGCCGCGCGGTCAGTGCCTGTGCGGCGTTGTGGGCGATGTTGAGCACGACCTGGATGAGCTGCTCGCGGTCGCCACGGAACTCGGGCAGCGAGATGTCGTAGTCGCGCTGCACCGTCAGTCCTTTGGGGAACTCGGCCAGGATCAGCGCCCGCACCCGCTCCAGCACCTCGTGGATGTTCACGTCAGCGACCATCTGCGGGCGGCGGTGAGGGGCCAGCAACCGATCGACCAGCAACTGCAGCCGGTCGGCCTCGTGGATGATGACCTGCGTGTACTCGCGCAGGGCCTTGCTCTCCAGGTCCATCTCCAGCAGTTGCGCCGCGCCACGGATGCCGCCCAGCGGGTTCTTGATCTCGTGGGCCAGGTTGCGGATCAGCTCCTTGGTGACGCGGGCCTGGTCGAGCGTGCGGGCCTCACGGTCCTGGCGGGTCTGCTGCTCGATCTCGACGAGTTCCAGCAGCACCTGCTCGCCGTGGTCGATCTGCGTGACGATGGCGTGGACGGGCAACGGGTCGCTCGTGGCCGCGCCGGGCGGGCGGCGCAGCATCGCCTCCAGCCGCGCCGTGGCGTACTCGTTGGCGACGACTGCGTCGAACGTCACCTTCAGCGCGGCCGGATCGACGAACCAGTCGAACACCCGCCCGCGCTGCAAGGCCCGCCGAGGCAGCCCGAGCACGCTCTCGAACGCGGCATTCACATAGATGCAGCGACCATCACGCCGCAGCACTGCCACCATGGTGGCCAGGTGGTCGAAGGCGTCGAACGCATGGGCGTGGGCGTGGGAGCGCGTCAGGTTCATGGGGTGGGCAGCTTGGCGAGTTCGCGCTTGAGGGCTGCGATGTCGGCTTCCTTGCGGGCCATGGCGGATTTCATCTCGGCCACACGTTCCTGGTAGCGGGCGAAGTTGCGCTCGTCGCCCCGACGCTCGGGCTCGCCGTTGTTGAACTCCTTGCGCAGGGCGGCCAGCCGCTCCTCCTCCTTGGCCAGCTCGGCGTCCAGGATGCGCCGGGCATCGCTGTCGCGGGCGCGCTGCTGCGCAGGATCGACGCGCATTTCGCCGCTGGCGCGCACGGCTGGTGCGGGCGTGCTGCTCACCGGGCGCGCTGCCGGGCCTTCTCCACTGCTGCCGCCGCTGGCCGGGCGCCGCACGGACGACGACTGCACCACCGTCACCGGCGCACCGTCCAGCGTCTTGCAGCCCAGGTCCGCCGCCTCCTTGGCGCTGTACTGGTCGGTGTAGAGGTTGCCGGGACAGCGGTAGACCGGCCGCTCCTGGGCGCCGACCACGCTCACACCCGCCGCCAAGGACACCAGCACCCCTGCCGTGCGCAGCGGGCGTCGAAGGAAATTCATGCTCATCGCCGCAGTATCTCCCATGAAAAAGGCGGCCCGCGGGCCGCCTCTGCATCACACCAGACCCGATCGGGGATCAGGTCACGGCGACATCACAGCGTGTAGTACATGTCGAACTCGATCGGATGGGTCGTCATGCGCATGCGCTGGACTTCCTGCATCTTCAGATCGATGTACGCGTCGATGTACGAGTCGGTGAACACGCCACCCTTGGTCAGGAACGCGCGGCCCTTGTCCAGATACTCCAGCGCCTGTTCCAGCGACGAGCACACGGTCGGGATCAGCGCGTCTTCTTCCGGCGGCAGGTGGTACAGATCCTTCGTGGCGGCTTCGCCCGGGTGGATCTTGTTCTCGACGCCGTCCAGGCCGGCCATCAGCAGCGCGGCGAAGCCCAGGTACGGGTTCATCAGCGGATCCGGGAAACGCGCTTCGACGCGGCGGCCCTTCGGATTGGCGACGTACGGAATGCGGATCGAGGCCGAGCGGTTCTTGGCCGAGTAGGCCAGCTTCACCGGGGCTTCGTAGCCCGGGACCAGGCGCTTGTAGCTGTTGGTGCCGGGGTTGGTGATCGCGTTCAGCGCACGGGCGTGCTTGATGATGCCGCCGATGTAGTACAGCGCGAAGTCCGACAGGCCAGCGTAGCCGTCACCGGCGAAC
>JAAFKB010000070.1 GCA_013299055.1 Sphaerotilus sp. | reverse complement strand
TCCACGCTGCCCAGCCGCTGCAACTGCTGGATGTGCCCGGCACCGGGCAACCCCGAGGCCCTGGCCAGCGCCGGCACGCTGCAGCCCGGTCGATCGGCTGGCCGGGCTGGTGCCGTAGCCTTCGTCCCGGTGCTCGCCTGCGGCCCTCGATCCTGCGACCACGCCGACACCCAGCCGGACAACCAGCACCACCTCGTGCATCCCGGCCAGCGCCGACACCACCAGCACCCAGCCCGGCCACGTCGGCGAGCTGGTCGAGTTCCTGGCCAGCGTCACCACGCTGCAGCATGGTCGGTCTGCTGGCCCGGCTGTTCCCGTAGCCTTCGTCCCGGTGCTCGCCTGTCACCCTCGATCCGGCGACCACGCCGACACCCAGCCCGGCCACCAGCACCACCTCGTGCATCCCGGCCAGCGCCGACACCACCGGCACCCAGCCCGGCCACGTCGGCGAGCTGGTGGAGTTCCTGGCCAGCGTCGGTACGCTGCAGCCCGGTCGATCTGCTGGCCCGGCTGATCCCGTCGCCTTCGCCCGCTGCACATCGGCGGCGTGGAGATCGCGCAGGACGAACACGGGCGGGGCGGTACAGCCTGAACGACATGCACCGGGCGGCGATGGCTGCAGGCAGTGCCACCGAGTCGCAGCGACCGGGTAGCTTCTTGCGCATCGCAGAGGTTCAAGCGTTCGTCGCCGTACTCGATTCAACTGCACAGATTTGTGCAGTTAAAACCGAAGAGGGGCGCCACCGCCTGACCACGGGCGGCACTCCGCAAGAGCCGGCCGCGTGCCGACTTTTTTGCGTTCAGAGGGTCCGCACTACCTGCGCGCCCTATGCGCCAGAACAGGCCGTTTTCAGGGTGCGCGAGTCATTCCCCAGGCCGTTCCACACCGATTCCCCACGCAAATGGGGGCAGATTTAAAAAAATAAATCCAATGAAATCAATGAGTTACGGCGATTTGTTACATTTGCCCCCAGTTCCCCGCGATTTTTGAAAGTAAGGGAGTACGAAGAGCACGATTCCAGACACCAAACCGGCTTCAAGCGGCGCATTGGCCGGGGGCGATTCTGCAGCGGATCAAGCACCCCGACAAGGCCCGCGGGCTGCACCGCCAGCACCCAGCCGCCCACGTCGGCGAGCTGGTCGAGATCCTGACCGGCGCTGGCCCGCTGGCCGGTCTGTCACGCTCCACGCTGTTCGGCCGCTGCAACTGCTGGATGTGCCCGGCACCGGGCGACCCCGAGGCCCGGCCCGTCGAGTTCCTGGCCTGCGCCGACCCGCTGCCGCTGCTGGAAGTGCCGGGCGACCTCATCCCCTGGCCTTCTTCCTGGTGCTCACCCGCTGCCGCTGGCGCACCGGGCAACCCTGAAAACCGGGGCTGCGCTGCGGATATGCGAGAACTTTTACAAGAACCGAAAGTTCTCTCCTTCCACAATCCCTTGTAAATCAATGACTTGCCGATGTTTTTAGAGTGTGCCCTTGACCAGAATTCCGTAATGAAATCAACGGGTTAGACGCTTCAGGCTCTAATCCGTTTTTCTTTGTCGGTCGCCATGCAGCCACTGTGTAGCCATCCCACGCGCACTACACAGTGCAGCAGCGGTGCAGGTTCCTGCCAGCCAGGCACAGCCCGCGTCACCGGGGTGTCCAGGTGGGTGAAGCGGTCGCTCGCAGCGCCTTCGTGCACGCGGGCCAGTTCTTCGTCCTGTCTTTCTGCTTGGCTGGTTTGCGCACCTTGTCAGCCTACTTCACCGCACGACCACCGGCCAGCAGGGCGGGGTTGTGCAACCAAGTCCGCGCACCGAGCGGCACCTGCTCTATGTGGCCTGCACCCGGGCCCGCGATCACCTCCTGGTGACAAGCGTCGAGCCGGTGTCGGAGTTGCTCGAAGACTTGCTCGGAGGCCCCCGCCACGGGTGAACCGCCTCGTGTTGCGCGGAAGCCTTTGGGGTCAGGTCAGAAGCGTTCCCAGTCGTCCTCGGTGACACGCTCGCCCGCAGGCGCCTGGCTGCTGACCGCCTCGGAGCGGCGGTGCGCCGACCTCGCGCCCATGCGGGATGGGTCTGGCTGGTGTGGCGCTGCCGCTGTGCGGGCCATCGCCACCGGCCGGTATTCGCTGCGCCGCGCCACCCCCTCGGCATGGTCCCGTCCCACCGCCCCGCCCACATGCCCGAGCTTGAACAAGGCCACCGCCTCGACCAGCTCGTGCGCCTGCTGCTTGAGCCCTTCCGCAGCCGCAGCCGATTCCTCGACCAGCGCCGCATTCTGCTGCGTGACCTGGTCCATCTGGCTGACAGCCTGGCCGACCTGCTGCACCCCCAGGCTCTGCTCCGCGCTCGCTGCGCTGATCTGGGCCACGATCTCGCTGACACGCTTGATCGCGTCGACCACCTCGTCCACCGTGCGCCCCGTCTGGTTGACCAGGGCCGAGCCCTGCTCCACCCGCTCCACGCTGGTGTGGATCAGGCCCTTGATCTCGCGGGCCGCCGCCGCCGAGCGTTGCGCCAGCGAGCGCACCTCTCCGGCCACCACGGCAAAGCCTCGCCCTTGTTCACCCGCCCGTGCGGCTTCGACCGCCGCATTCAGCGCCAGGATGTTGGTCTGGAAGGCAATGCCGTCGATCACGCCGATGATCTCGGCGATCTTGCGCGAGGCAGCGCTGATGCCATCCATCTTGTCGACCACCTGCGCCACCATCTTGCCTCCCCGGACAGCCACCTCGGTGGCACCCTGCGCCAGGGCATTGGCCTGCAGCGCGCTCTCGGCATTGGTGCGCACGGTCGTGTTCAGTGCATCCATCGTCGCGGCGGTCTGCTGCAGCGCGCTGGCCTGCTGCTCGGTGCGGGCGCTCAGGTCCAGATTGCCCTGCGCGATCTGCACGCTCGCCGTCGCCACACTGTCGGCGTTCTGGCGCACGGTGCCGACCACACGGGTCAGCGCCGACTGCATGCTCGCCATGGCCGTCATCAATTGGCCCAGCTCATCTTCCGAGGTGGCCGGCGGCGCAGTGGTCAGGTCACCATCGGCGATGCGGACAGCCGACGCACGCGCCGATTCCACCGCCTGCGTGATCGAACGGGTCACAGCCCGCCCCAGCGCAAAGCCCAGCAGCCCGAGCAGCACGCACGCCCCCACCAGCAGCCAACGGAACTGCCGGGTCTCGCGCAGGCGCGCCACCAGACCGACTTCCAGCAACTCCCCGGCCTTGCGCTGCAGGCTGTAGACCTGGTCGATGGACTCGGTCATGGTCCGGAAATAATCCGTCGAGGCATGGCCCAGCACGGAGGCCTCCAGGATCTGCTCCCGCGTGAGCTTTTGCGCCGCGGCCAGCGCGGCCTGCGCCCTTGCCACTTCATCACCCAGCAACGCCTTGGCGCCAGGGTCGCGCTGGTAGACCTTGTCCAGGTTCAGCACCACCTCGCGCGCTTGCCGCTGGGCATGGTCCACCAGCACCATCAGCGCCACACGCTGCTCGGCACTGACCTCCTGGCGGGCCAGCAACAGCGCACCAGTGGCCCGCATCTGGCCCAGCAGCTCGGCCAGATCGGGGGCCTTCTGCAGCGTGGCGACCGTGAGGAAACGGGCCGCAGGCTCACCATCCAGAGACAGTCCCGATGCGTCAAGCAAGCGGTCGTGCAGCATGAGCTGGCGGTCGATCAGGGCCGTGTGGCGCTCATGGCTCTGCGCCCCTGTCAGCCCGCGGGTGGACACGTCCTTGCCCAGCGCACGCCAGTCGCCAACCAGCCGCTCCCACTCCTGCCCCAGCGCCGCATCCGCACGCAGGTCGCGGGACTGGGCGCTGAACGACTCGATCGCCTGCTCCAGCTCGGCCTGCCGACCACTGCGCTGGGGCTCCACCTCGGGCTTGCCTCCCAGCACCACGGCCGACAAGCCCCGATGCTGCTGGGTGAGCTGCACCACCCGCAGCAGACCACGCGAAGGGCCGATGCCGGCCAGCTCCGCCTCGATGCGCTGCGCCGTCTGCTCGACACTGCGCACGCTGTACGACAACGGCAAGAGCACGACCACCAGCGCGACCACTCCCAGCAGGGCAAACTTGTGGGAAAGGCGGAGGTTGCGGATGAATTGGGGCATGGTGGGCTCGTGACATCGGAACGGCCGCGTCTATCGCCAATGCGGGAAACGCTCGGCACAGTATCGGCCGCAGCACGCGGCCCTGTGGTCCGAAGTGCCTGCAGATCGCCTTGCATTTCTGCGCGGTTGTCCCTCCCCTCGCCCACACTGCCTGCTGACCCGAGGGTGACAGCCCGCCAGCCCGTCCGCATGGTCAGCTTGCGCAATCCACCGCCACCGCACACACCCCCATGACCACCCCATCCCATTGCGCCCACGACACCGCCGCCGTCCTCGCCCGCTGGGAGGCCGACGAAGCCCGCGTGCGCGCCACCCTGGCCCCGCCCGGCGTCGCCCGCCCCGAGCAGATCGCCCACCTCAGCGGGCTGGAGTGGTTCGCCGCCATCGGCCGCGGCGAGCTGCCCTCGGTGCCGATCGGCGCCACGATGGATTTCTGGCCAGTCGAGTTCGAACACGGCCGCTTCGTCTTCCAGGGCCGCCCGCACGCCCGCTTCGCCAACCCGATGGGCACCGTCCACGGCGGCTGGATCGCCACGCTGCTCGATTCGTGCGTGGCCTGCGCGGTCCACACCACGCTGCCAGCCGGGCGCGCCTACACGACAGCAGAGTTGAAGGTGAGCTATGTCCGTGCACTGACACCGCAGGTCGGGCTGGTGCGTGCCGAAGGGCGGGTCATCAACGCGGGGCGGCAGGTCGGGTTTGCCGAGGGGCGGCTGGTCGGCGCGGACGGCAAGCTCTATGCCCACGCGACCACCACCTGCGTCGTGCTGGCAACCAGACCGGATTGACCTGCCAAGTCCCCGACAATACGCACCGTGCAGACGGCATGGCACAGTCACACTGCACTGGCAAGCTGCGCCGACTGAAGAAGCTTGAGAACTACACGGGCACGCCCGAGGACTGAGACGATGAAACGACTGGACGACTTCCGCATGCAGATGGGCCGCCACGAGCTGGTGCCCCTCATGGTCGGCGGCATGGGGGTGGACATTTCCTCCTCCGACCTGGCCCTGGAGGCAGCCCGGCTTGGCGGGGTCGGGCACATCTCCGACGCGATGATCAAGACCGTCACCGACCGCCGCTACAAGACCAAGTACGTCAAGGCCAAGCAGGCACTCTACAAGTACAACATGGAGTCGACCGACAAGTCCGAGGTCAAGTTCGACCTGGGCCATCTGGCCGAAGCCACCCGGCTGCACGTCGAGAGCACCATGACCCGCAAGCGCGGCAGCGGCCTGGTGTTCATCAACTGCATGGAAAAGCTGACGATGAACGCGCCCAAGGAGACGCTGAAGGTCCGCATGGCCTCGGCGCTCGACGCGGGCATCGACGGCATCACGCTGGCCGCCGGCCTGCACCTGGGCTCGTTCGCGCTGGTCGAGGACCACCCGCGCTTCCGCGACGCCAAGCTCGGCATCATCGTGTCCAGCCTGCGTGCACTGCAGCTTTTCCTCAAGAAGAACGCGCGCCTGAACCGCCTGCCCGACTACGTCGTCGTCGAAGGTCCGCTGGCCGGCGGTCACCTCGGTTTCGGCATGGACTGGGCGCAGCACGACCTGGCCACCATCGTCGCCGAGATCCTGACGTGGATGAAGGCCGAGCAGCTCGACATCCCGGTTCTCCCCGCTGGCGGCATCTTCACGGGCAGTGACGCAGTGCGGTTCCTGGAGATGGGCGGCGCGGGCGTGCAGGTGGCCACGCGCTTCACCGTGACCAAGGAATGCGGCCTGCCCGACGACATCAAGCAGGAATACTTCAGGGCCGACGAGGACGACATCGAGGTCAACCAGATCTCGCCCACCGGCTACCCGATGCGCATGATCAAGGCCAGCCCCGGCATCGGCGACGGCATCCGGCCGAACTGCGAGGCCTACGGCTATCTGCTCGACTCAGGTGGCAAGTGCGCCTACATCACCGCCTACAACCGCGAAGTGGAGGCCCATCCGGGCGTCAAGCGCATCTCGGTGGTGGACAAGACCTGCCTGTGCACGCACATGCGCAACTTCGATATCTGGACCTGCGGACAACTGACCTGGCGCCTGAAGGACACGACCCACCGCCACGCCGACGGCCGCTACCAGTTGCTCAGCGCCGAGCATGTGTTCCAGGACTACCAGTTCAGCACGGATGACAAGGTCAACCTGCCCGAGGCCAAGTTGGCTGTGGCCGATTGACCTGACCCTACCTCGGGCGGTTGTCAACGCCGGCGACGGGGAACGGGCGGCAAGCGAGCGGGTTGATGCGCCTTGAGTCCGGCATCACCCGTCAGGATTATGTGATTGCCGGATGTGATTGCCGGTTTCGATCAAAGTCGCCAGCGGCAGTACGAATACACTCCCCGCTTGGCGCTCGGCCGCCAGCAACTGGTCGATTCGCTCATGCGTCCATCGATCCGTCACAGGCGCGGATTCCTGTTGCAATGCCTTTTCAATGGCACCGTTGCTGGACAATTTTCCGATCGAACCCTGGGCCAGCAGTTTTGGTAATTTTTTCATGTTCTCCAGCAGCGTCAACTGACTGAGTCCGCTGTGCGGATTGCGGTGCGCCACCGTGATGAACGGCACCATCTCGGCCCCCATGGCATCAAGCAAAGCGGGGTTATGGGTCGTCACCAGCACATCGACTTCCTGTTCTTCACCCACTGTTCGAAGCATGTCCAGCAACATCTTCGCCCGCGACGGATGCAGCCCGTTATCGACCTCCTCGATCACCAGCAGACTGTGCCTGGGCCGGGTCAACAAGGCCGTGAGAATGGCCAGAAAACGCAGCGTCCCATCCGACATGCCCCGCGCATCGACCGTTGGCGGATCGCCCGAATCGCTCCAGTGCTCCTCGCAATACAGCATCGCATCCGACTTGAATTTACCGACCGGCTCGGCGTATACACGACGAATATCCTTTTCCGGAAGTTTCCGGGCATACCGGGTCAAGACAGATTCGATGGATGCCTGTTTTTCCTGCGGAAGCGCCGCAATCACCCCTGCAATATTTCGCGCATCGGAATCGAGTCGCTCGTTCAGGGGTGAATAACCACGCATGTGCGACGGGATCGGGTCAAGGATGAAAATATCCCGCAGAGCAGCGACCACGGCCCCGACACCATCTTGTATTTCTTGGCGCAGCTTCTGCCCGACCAGATGCGTCAACACCGACTGCACACGACTCACCTGGCGAGGGCTTCCCTGCTTTTCGTTGTACAGGCGCGCAGTCACCGTGGGCGACGCGTCCTCGCAAGGGTCAGTGCGAAACAACTTGATCTGCCCGAGCACGGAATCCCGTTTGCGCAGACTGTTCCGGTCCAGTCGGTAACGAACCCGAGTGAGCTGTTCCGAGAGCACCTCGCAGCGACTGTCGCTGAGCGTGCATTCCAGTCGGTACTGATAATCCGTCTGCTCGTCCGCGCGGCAAGTCACGCCCACGGCAAACGAGGTGTTGGGCCGCCGCGCCGCCCAGTCCACACCGCCACGCAGCGCAGGCAACACGCCGTCGCCTTGCAACGCCGCGGTGAGTGCAGTGCCGTGGGCGACTCGGTTCAGAAAAGCAAACGCGTCCAGCGCATTCGATTTGCCACTGGCATTGGCGCCGATGAGCACCGTCAGTGCATCGATGTTCACCCGAGCCTGTTCGTAGCTTTTCCAGTTTTCCAGCAGAAGTTCGGTCAGCATGGTGGGTGCATCCGCAAAGAGAGGGCCAATTCCGGCATCGTAGCGCCCGGAAACGGACCCCCGGTGATTCAGCAAGCCACGATGTTGACCGCCAGCCCCCCGCGGGCGGTCTCCTTGTACTTGGTCAGCATGTCCGCCCCGGTCTCGCGCATGGTCTTGATCACCTTGTCGAGGCTGACGTGGTGAGTGCCGTCGCCATAGAGGGCCATGCGGGCGGCGTTGATCGCCTTGACCGAGGCGATGGCGTTGCGCTCGATGCAGGGGATCTGCACCAGCCCGCCCACCGGGTCGCAGGTCAGGCCCAGGTGGTGCTCCATGCCGATCTCGGCGGCGTTCTCGACCTGCGCGGGCGTCCCGCCCAGTACCGCGCACAGCCCCGCCGCCGCCATCGAGCACGCGACACCCACCTCGCCCTGGCAGCCGACCTCGGCGACGCTGATGCTGGCGTTTTCCTTGTAGAGCAGGCCGATCGCCGCGGCGGTCAGCAGGAAGTCGATCACCCCGCGCTCGTCCGCGCCCGGCACGAAGCGGGTGTAGTAATGCAGCACCGCGGGGATGATCCCGGCCGCCCCGTTCGTCGGCGCCGTGACGACCCGCCCGCCCGCCGCGTTTTCCTCGTTGACCGCCAGCGCGTACAGGTTCACCCAGTCGAGCACGACCAGCGGGTCAGCGGCCTTGGCACCTTGTGCGTCCAGCGCGGCCAGCGCCCGTGACAGCGCCGCCGCCCGCCGCCGCACCTTGAATCCGCCCGGCAGCGTGCCCTCGGTGCGGCAACCGCGCTCGACACATGCCTGCATCACCTGCCAGATGCGCAGCAGCCCGGCCTCGGTGTCGGCATCTGCACGCCAATGGCGCTCGTTGCGGCGCATCACCTCGGCGATCGAGCAACCGTGCGCCTGTGCCAACGTCAGCAGGTCGGCCCCGCTGTGGAAGGGCAACGGCAGCACGCTGGTGTCGGGCGCGATCACCTTCTGGCGCTGGCCATCTGCGGCGACCTGCTCGCTGATGACGAAGCCGCCGCCCACCGAGTAGTACACCCGCTCGGCCAGCACCGCCCCCGCCGCGTCGAAGGCCGAGAAGCGCATGCCGTTGGCGTGCAGCGGCAGGGTCTCGCGGCGGTGGAACACGACATCACGTACCTCGTCGAAGGCCATGGCGTGCGTGCCGTCGAGCAGCACGCGCCGACGCTGGCGCAGATCGTCCAGCAGCGCCGGGATCTGGTCCACATCCACGGTGTCCGGTTCGTGCCCGCCGAGGCCGAGCAGCACGGCGGTGTCGCTGCCGTGGCCCTTGCCCGTGGCGCCCAAGGAGCCGTGAAGATCCGCCTGCACCCGGGCCACGCGGTCCAGCAGTGCAGCGTGCAGCAGCCCCTGCGTGAACAGCCGTGCCGCCCGCATCGGTCCGACGGTGTGGGAGCTGGACGGCCCGATGCCGATCTTGAACAGGTCGAAAACACTGACGGCCATGGGCCCCTCCAGTCTGGCGCAGTCTGGCGCGGTTATCCCCGCCGCCTGTGGATAAGGTTGTGTACAAGCGGTGTGAAGATTTCGCAAGTGCTTGTCACAACATGACTTTTCTTGGACTGCCTCAATTTTGGGCAGTTCGTGTCCGTGGGCTCAGTCGGCGTCCTCGGCCGCGTGCCGCTCCGTGTCGAGCCGCTGCATGTTCTCCAGCATCTTGAGCAGGTAGTGCATCGTGACCACGCGGGAGCGGCGGTCCTGCCCGCTCGGTGCCACGCTGACGTGCCCGTCTCGCTCCATGCGGCTGATGAAGCCGGACAGGTTCTGCCGACTCACCATCAGGTAGCGGGTCAGGTCGCCGATGCCCATGCCACCCCGCGCCTTCTCGCGCGACAGGGCCCCCAGCACCGCCCATTGCTGTGTCGTCAGCCCTTCCTGCTCGACTGCCCGGGTACCCACCCATCTTGTGCAACATGTTGGCACATTTCCGCAAGTTCGCCAGGTGATGCGACAAGTGATGCGACATCAGGGCTGAACCGCCAGGATCTGCACCACCTGCACCTGGTTCACCGGTGTGCCGGCGTTGCCCCAGGCGGTGCGGATGTGGGTGGTGACGGCGGCGATGTCGGCGTCGTCGAGGACGTGGCCGAAGGGGGGCATGCCGTGCGGGCGCGGGCGGCCAGCGGTGGACGGGCCGTAGCCACCGTGCAGGACCACGCGCACCACATTGACCGGATCGGCCATCGTCACCGCCCGGTTGCCGGCCAGCGCGGGGAAGACGCCGGACTGGCCCTCGCCGCGCTCGCCGTGGCAGGTGGCGCACTGGTCGGCGTAGACCTTGGCGCCACGGTCGAGCGTGCGCGTGTCGGCGGGGCGCGCACGTGGCGCCTCGGCGGGCGGGCGCTGCGGCAGGTCGCGCAGGAACACGGCCATCGCCTGCACGTCGGCCACGCTGAGGTGCTGCGTGCTGCGGGCGACGACCTCGGCCATCGGCCCGACCACCGTGGCACCCGTGCCCGGCGCCACGCCGTCGCGCAGCAGCCCCACGACATCCGCCACCGACCATGCGCTGACACTGCCTTCGGTGGCGAGCGTCAGCGCGGGGGCATACCAGCCCTGGCCGGGGATCGTGCTGCCGTCGAAGCTGCGGTCGTCGATCGTCGCACCCATCGCATTGCGCGTGCCGTGGCAGGCGGCGCAGTGGCCCAGGCCGTTCACGAGGTAGGCGCCCCGGTTCCATTCGGCGGACTGCGCAGGCTGCACGGCGAAGGTGCCAGGTCGGAAGTACAGCGCCCGCCACACCTTCAGCGCGAGCTGGGTGTTGTACGGGAAGGCCAGCGCGTTCGGCGTGCTGGCGCGATCGACCGCCGGCACGCTGCGCAGGAAAGCGAACAGCGCGTCACTGTCCTCGCGGGTGACCTGCGTGAAGTGCGGGTAGGGGAAGGCGGGTGTGAGCATCCGGCCATCGCGCGAGCGGCCGTGGTGCAGGGCACGCCAGAAGTCGTCGGTGCTCCAGGCGCCCAGGCCGGTGCGGGCGTGGGGCGTGAGGTTGCCGCCGTAGACGGTGCCGAAGGGTGTGTGCAGCGCCTCGCCCCCGGCATACGGCGGCTCGCCTCGGCGCGTGTGGCAGGCAGCGCAGTTGCCGGCCTGCGCAAGGTAGCGACCACGGTCGATGGTCGCGGCGTCGGTGGCGACCGGACGCGGGTGGGCGGACGGTGGCGCATCGGCCGCATCCAGCCACGCGATCGCCGCTGCGCCCAGCGCCAGCACCCCCACCAGACCGCCCAGTCCCCAACGGAACACGCGCTTCATTGCACACCTCCGCAGTCCATCGGCAGCGGCTGCACGAGCGCCGAACGCTCCACCGCCTTCGACGGCAGCGGCACCGGCTGCGCCGCCAGCCACGCAGCGACGGCGGTGATGTCGGTCGAGGTGAGCTTGTCGGTGATCTTCGCCATGCAATCGGGCTGGGTGGCGTGGCGCTGGCCGGTCTTCCAGGCGCCGAGCTGGGCGTTCAGATAGTCACGCGGCAGCCCGAGCAGGCCGGGAATCGCAGGCGCCACCCCGGTCATCGCTTCCCCATGGCAGCGCACGCACGCCGGCACCCCGCGTGCGGCATCGCCTTGCAGTACCAGCGTCCGTCCCTGCGCCAGCACGGCGGCAGCCAACCCCGGCTTGGCGGGCGGCGGATAGGGCACATCCAGCGACGCGAAGTGGTCGGCCATCTCGCGCAGGTAGTCGTCGCTCAGGTGGTCGAGCAGGCGCGTCATCGGCCGGTAGTGGCGGCGGCCGTCGCGGAAGTTGACGAGCTGGTTGAACAGGTAGCCGGCGGGTTTGCCGGCGATGCGCGGGAAGTAGCCATCGGGGGTGGCGCGGCCTTGCTGGCCGTGGCAGGCGGTGCAGGCAGCGACACGGGAGGTCATGGCCTGGGAGTCGCCGGCCGGGGTGGCGGCCTGCGTGCTCTGCAGCATCAGGGCGGTCACCAGCGTGGCACAGAGTCGGGTCAGAGGCATCTTGGTTCGTTCCGGAAGGATGCATCGGATGCTACGCGACGGCCGATACACTGAAAACCATGCCCACCTTGCCTGTTCCCGCCGATTCGATCACTGTCGCCTGCCTGTGCGCCGGCTGGTGCGTCGCCTGCCAGGCCTATGTCGCCACCTTCGCGCAGGTCGCGCAGGCACACCCGGACGTGCGCTTCGCCTGGATCGACATCGAGGACCACAGCGACACCCTCGGCGACGAGGCGCTGGACATCGAGAACTTCCCGACGCTGCTGGTGATGAAGGGACAGGCGCAGCAACCGCTGTTCCTCGGCACGGTGATGCCGCACGCGGGCACGCTGGAGCGGATGGTGCAGGCAGCGCTGGCCGGGTCGATGGACAGTGCCACGGTGCGCACGGCGCTGGCGGGGCCTGTCGCGGTGCTGGCCTCGGCGCACCGCGTGGTTCAGGCGGTGGACACGCCCGCGCCGTAGCGCACGCTCAGCGACACCGTGGACGGCTGCGCCGGCAGGCCGGCGAGATGCGCATCGTCGGCCCAGACCTCGATCTCGGCGCGTCCCGGACCATGCCACTGCAGCCGGTTCACGCCCGCATTCGGAATGGCGCATTGCCGTGCGCTCGACAGCGACTGCCCGCGCACCGTGCGCCACACCATGTCCAGCACGCCGCCATGCGTCACCACCAGCACGCGCTGGCCGACGTGCGCCGCCGCCAGCGCATCCAGCGCCGACCAGATCCGCGCATGGAACGCCCGGATGCTTTCGCCACCGCCGGGCAGCGCGAAATCGGCGTCCTGCCGCACCCACTGTGCCCACAGACCGGGATGACGGTCGAGGATGTCACGGACCTGCTGCCCCTCGAAGACGCCGAAATGCTGCTCGCGCCAGCGGGCATCCGTCTGCAAGGTCAGGCCCAGCCGGGTGGCCAGCGGCGCAGCGGTGGCCTGGGTCCGGGCCAGATCGCTCACCACACCCACATCAAACGGCTCGCCCGCCAGGCGGTCGGCCAGGCGCTGCGCCTGCTGCAGGCCGGTGGCGTTGAGTGGCACGTCCATCTGCCCCTGGAAGCGGTGGACGCGGTTCGAGTCGGTTTCGCCGTGACGGATGAGGGTGAGGTGCGCCATGCGGTCGAGTATGCGCCGGGGGCGTGCTGCTATATTCCCGCCGACCCGCACCGACCCCGTGCGTTTTGTTGATGTTTTTTTGATTTCACCACCGAGAACCTGACCATGGCCGACGCAACCGACACGTTCGAATCGCAAGAACAACCCGTGTTCCAGATCCAGCGCGTGTACCTCAAGGATCTGTCGCTCGAACAGCCGAACTCGCCGCAGATCCTGGTCGAGCAGGGCCAGCCCGCCGTGGACATCAACCTCGGCGTCGAGGTCAGCCCCGTCGTCGAGGGCATCTACGAAGTCTGCGTGACCGCCACCGTCACCACCAAGCTCGGCGAGCGCACCCTGTTCCTGTGCGAAGCCAAGGAAGCCGGCATCTTCGAGATCCGCAACATCGACCCCGAGCAGATGCAGCCCATCCTGGGCATCGCCTGCCCCGGCATCGTCTACCCCTACCTGCGCGCCGTCGTGGCCGACACCGTGACCCGCGCCGGCTTCCCGCCTGTGCACCTGGCCGAAGTCAACTTCCAGGCCATGTACGAAGCGCAGCAGCAGCAAGGCCAGCAAGCACTGAACAGCTAAGACGCAGCCATGCAGATCACGGTGCTCGGCGCCGGTGCCTGGGGCACTGCGCTGGCGGTACAAGCCGCCACCCGCCACCCCACGGTGCTCTGGGCCCGTGACGACCAGCAGGCACGCGACATCGCCTCGACGCGGTGCAACGCACGTTACCTGCCCGGTGTGGCGCTGCCCGACGGGCTGGCGCTCACCTCGGATTTTTCCGGCGCCGTCGCCCATGCCGGGCGGACGGGGCTGGTGATCGTGGCCACGCCGACGGCCGCGCTGCGCGAGATGCTGCAGCGCCTGCCGGACGGCACCGCCGCGCTCTGGCTCAGCAAGGGTTTTGAAGCCGGCACCGGTCTGCTCGGGCACGAGATCGCCCGGCAAGCGGCACCCGGCCTGCGCGCGGGCGTGCTCAGCGGCCCGAGCTTCGCACTCGAAGTCGCCCGAGGACAGCCGACCGCCCTCGTCGCCGCCAGCCAGGACGCCGCGCTGCGCCAGGCGGCGGTGGACGCGCTGCACGGCCCGACGCTGCGCATCTACTCGTCCACCGACCCGGTCGGCGTGGAGGTAGGCGGCGCGGTGAAGAACGTGCTGGCGATCGCCACCGGCATGGCCGACGGACTGGCACTCGGCCTGAACGCCCGCGCCGCCCTCATCACCCGTGGTCTGGCCGAGATGACCCGGCTCGGGCTGGCGCTGGGCGCACAGGCGGAGACCTTCATGGGGCTGTCCGGTCTGGGCGATCTGGTGCTGACCGCGACAGGCGACCTCTCGCGCAACCGCCGCGTCGGCCTGCAGCTTGCCGCCGGCAAGACGCTGACCCACATCCTCGAAGACCTCGGCCACGTCTCGGAAGGCGTCTACAGCGCCCGCACCGTGCTGGACCGGGCGCAGGCGCTGGGGGTGGACATGCCGATCACGCGGGCCGTGGTCGCCGTGCTGCAGGGCGAACTCACCCCGCAGCAGGCCGTGCAAGCCTTGATGCAGCGCGGCGCCCGGCCCGAAATCTGACTCCTCGGTGCCCTGGTCGGCTCAGACCGCCCCGCCGTAGCCGTTCTGGCGCCACGCCTCGAACACCGTCACGGCCACGGCGTTGCTCAGGTTGAGGCTGCGCTGCTCGGGCCGCATGGGCAGGCGCACGCGCTGGGTCTCGGCAAAGGTGTCGCGCAGCGCGGGGGGCAAGCCGCTGGTCTCGCAACCGAACACCAGCCAGTCGCCCGGTCGCCATGCCACCTCGGCAAACGGCCGGCTGCCACGGGTGGTCAGCGCGAACATGCGCTGCGGGTCCGGCACGCAGTCGGCGATCAGCGCGTCCCATGACGCATGGCGGCGCACCGGCGCGTACTCGTGGTAGTCCAGCCCGGCGCGGCGCAGCAGCTTGTCGTCCATCGAGAAACCGAGCGGCTCGACCAGGTGCAGCGCGCAGCCGGTGTTGGCCGCCAGCCGGATCACGTTGCCGGTGTTGGGCGGAATTTCGGGGTGGACGAGGACGATGTGGAACATGGGCGGTGCGGCGGCTGGGCGGAACGGCAGTCGATCAGGGGGCCGCATCATCGCGCATCGTGCGGGCAAGCACCCAGACCTGCACATGGGCCGCCCCGGCGCGGCGCAGGGTCGCGGCCAGCGCCTGTGCGGTGGCCCCCGTGGTCATCACGTCGTCGAGGATCGCCACCGAGCAGCCCGGCAGCCCGGTCCGCCCGGCTGCCGTCACCGCGAAGGCACCACGCAGGTTGTGCAGCCGGGCCTCGCGGTCGAGACCGGTCTGGTGCGGCGTGTCCAGCACCCGCTCCACCCAGCGCGCCTGGGTCGCCACCCCCAGCGCAGGACCGACCCGCCGCGCCAGCTCCCATGCCTGGTTGTAGCCGCGCTCGCGCTGGCGGGCATCGGACAGCGGCACTGGCAAGAGCACCTGCGGCGACGGGCAGCCGCTGCCGACGGTGGCGCGGCGCAGCGCCACCGCCATCTGCGCCGCCAGCGGACTGGCCAGCTCGCACGCTCCGCCGAACTTGAAGCGCGTGACCAGCCCGTCCCAGGGGTAGGCGTAGTCGAGCGCGGCAAACGCGCGCTCGAACGTCGGGGGGCGCAGGAGGCAGGCGGGGCAGTGCTCGTCCAGACCCGCCAGTGGCGCGGCACAGCAGCGACAGCGGTGGCGGGCAGGAGCGTGGTGCGTCTGGCAGTCGGCGCAGATCGCGTGCGGTTGCCACGCCGCGCAGACCTGGCAGGCCGAGCCGGGGGTCCAGCGCAGGGCCGGGGCGAGGAGGGAACGGAGCATGGCCGCCCGACTATATATACAGTGGCGCCACCATGGCCGATCCAGACCTCGACTCCCCGCCCGCCCGCCCGCCGCGCATCGACGCCGCGGCGTTGCACCGCCACCTCCAGCACGCCGCCCGCCAGCCCGCCCCGTGGCTGCACGAGGAGATCGCCCGCCGCATGGCCGAGCGGCTGTCGCTGGTGCGCCGCCAGCCGACACGGGTGCTCGACTGGTGGAGTCCGACCTCCGGCAGCGCAGCCCTGCTCACGGCGCAGTACCCGCAGGCACGCCTCCTGCCCATCGGCTGCGATGACCAGCCCCTGCCGCCTCCCGCGACGGCGGCAGCCGAGCGGCGCTGGTGGCAACGCCTGGTCAGCCCGAGCAGTGCGGTTCCTGCACCAGCCCGCGGCAGCACGCAGACCGCGGAGCTGCTGTGGGCGAACATGATGCTGCACTGGGTGGACGATCTGCCTGCGCTGCTGGCGCGCTGGCACGCGGCGCTGGAGGTGGACGGGTTCCTGATGTTCTCCTGCTTCGGACCCGACACGCTGCAGGAGCTGCGCGCGGTCTACGCCGCCATGGGCTGGGGCGCGCCGGCCAGCCCGTGGACCGACATGCACGACCTGGGCGATGCGCTGGTCCATGCCGGTTTTGCCGATCCGGTCATGGACATGGAGCGGCTGAGCCTGAGCTGGAACAGTCCGGCGGCGCTGCTGGCCGAGCTGCGCGGCCTCGGACGCAACACGGCCACTGCGCGTCAACCCGGATTGCGCGGCCGTGCCTGGCGCCGCACACTGGACGCTGCCCTGTCCGAGCACCTGCGTGGCCCGGACGGGCGGCTCCACCTGCGCGTCGAGATCGTCTACGGCCACGCCTTCCGCCCGACGCCGAGGCCCCGGATCCAGGCGCAGACCGAGATTTCGCTCGGTGCCATGCGGGAAATGACGCGCCAGCGCAACCCCGGAAGCACCGACTGAGTGCGCCAAGACCGCTCCGGAGCGCGAAACATTGCCCCGCGTTGATATCCGCCCCTAAAATTCGGGGCCTGTCCGATAGCCTCCGCAATGATCCGAGTCAAAAGACCTTCGGAACGCTGCTGACGGTGATCAATCCCCACCCACTGGTTTTCCGATCCTGACATCCAGACGCCGCAAGGCAGCCGGACGGGGTCGGCGCTGGTGGTGTCCGGGTGGTGCAAGTTTGCAGGCAGACAAGACACTATGTTCGAGGCGGCCGGCCGGCCAGCCGATCTGGTAGAGAAAGAGAGCGCAGATGATGATGAAGAAAGCTCTGTGGCGCCGTGCGAGCCAGTGGAGTCTGGCTGCATGTGCTTCCATGGCCACCACCATGGCACTGGCAGTGAACGATCTGCCGGGAGGTCCGGGCGTTCGACAGATGGACTTCCACACGCCCGCCACCCAGATCGCCACCGAACAGCACTGGCTGCACGTGGTGATGATGGTCATCTGCGGCGTGATCTGTCTGGCCGTGTTCGGCGTGATGTTCTATTCGATCATCAAGCACCGCAAGTCCAAGGGCCACAAGCCCGCGAACTTCCATGAAAGCATCGCGGTCGAGATCGCCTGGACCGTCGTGCCCTTCGTCATCGTCATCGGCATGGGCGCCATGGCGACCAAGACGGTCGTGGCCATGAAGGACACCACCAACGCCGACGTGACCATCAAGGCCACCGGCTACCAGTGGAAGTGGGGCTATGACTACCTGAAGGGCGAAGGCGAGGGCATCAGCTTCCTGCAGACGCTCGACACCACCCAGCGTGCCATGTCGGACGCCGGCAAGCCCGAAGGCGACAACTACCTGCTGAAGGTGGACAACCCGCTGGTCGTGCCGGTGAACAAGAAGGTCCGCATCATCACCACCGCCAACGACGTGATCCACGCCTGGATGATCCCCGCGTTCGGGGTCAAGCAGGATGCGATCCCCGGTTTCGTGCGCGACACCTGGTTCCGTGCCGAGAGAACCGGTGACTTCTACGGCCAGTGCGCCGAGCTGTGTGGCAAGGAACACGCCTACATGCCGATCCATGTCAAGGTCGTGACCGACGCCGAGTACACGGCGTGGGTCGCCGGCGAGAAGAAGAAGCTGGCGGCCCTGGCAGACGATCCGGGCAAGGAGTGGAAGCTGCCGGACCTGGTGGCGCGTGGCGAGAAGATCTATGCCACCAACTGCGCCGCCTGTCACCAGGCCAACGGCAAGGGTGCCGGCCCGATCAAGGCGCTGGATGCATCGCCGGTCGTGCTCGACGCCGACAAGGGCAAGCAGATCGCCATCCTGCTCAACGGCGCCGCCAACGGCGCGATGCCGGCCTGGAAGCAGCTCTCGGACACGGAGATCGCCGCGGTGATCACCTACACCAAGAACAGCTGGTCCAACAAGACCGAGCAGATCGTCCAGCCGGCCGAAGTGGTCGCTGCCCGCAAGTAACCACGACGACATTCCAGAGGATCACTACCCATGAGCGCAGTTCTCCATCCGGGCGGTCACGGTCACGGGCATGACGACCATGCC
>JAAFKB010000007.1 GCA_013299055.1 Sphaerotilus sp. | reverse complement strand
GGCGAGCAGGCTACAATCTCCGGCTCTTCGGTGCGTCCCCCAGCACCGGCCTCGCCGTAGTTCAATGGATAGAACGGGCGCCTCCTAAGCGCCAGATACAGGTTCGATTCCTGTCGGCGGGACCAATTCAGACCCCGCATGATCCCGCCGAACGTCAGAGGCCCCATGTCTGATCCGTGGTTCCCTGCATTGACCCTCCGCCAGCAGGCGCAAGAATCACGGTCTACGCTGACGTCTCGTCTGAGACCGACTGCACGGCACACCTGATTCACAAACGACTTAGGAGGCTGGAGATGATGACTGCATCGCAACTGCTGGCCGCGCACTGGGACGGCACCCTGCCTGTCGACATTGACCTGATTGCCCGTCGCATCGGCGTTGAAGTGCGCGACCTGCCGCTGTCCGGTGAGGACCGCACCATCAGTGGAAAAATCGAGCATCCCCCCGAAGCGCATCCCGTGGTGTGGATCAACCGATCAGAAGCACAAGTCCGCCAGCGTTTCACTCTGGCCCACGAGCTGGGACACCACGCACTCGGGCACCTTCGTGGAACCCGGAAACTGCTACGCGATCCTGCCGCCAATTTCTCGTCAGCTGGCACCAGTCTTGTGGAACGCGAAGCGAACGCGTTTGCGGCAAGCCTGCTGATGCCCGCGAATGTCGCGCGCTTTGCGGTCCATGAGAAGAAGGTGCTGGACATCACGCGCCTGGCGTCTGGATTCAATGTTTCGCAGGCAGCCATGCGCTTCCGACTCCAGAACCTGGGCCTGCTGCATGGCTGACCTGAGCGAAGGAAGCCTCTCCGACACCGAACAGAAGCTGACGAATCTTGGGCTCGAAGAGCACAGCCACCGGATTGGTCTTCAGAAGTCAGCGTTCAGCTTTGCACTCGCCACGGCCTGTCTTCTCTTGCTGGCCGCGCTCTGTGTCGTGGGCAGCCTGCTGTACCTGTACGCGACGAAAGACAAGTTCGACTGGCATTCGACGCTGCTGCTTGGGGCGATTGTCCTGCCCATGACCGTGATCGTCGTCACCACCATGCGTGCCGCGTTCAGGAGACTGGAACCGGAAGCGAACGACGGCACGGCAGTGCCGTCATGGGAGGCCTTGAAGGACATCGTCAAGGAAGTTGCCGGCATGTTCAAGAAAGACGGATGAAGCGCCAGCCTCGTCAGAACAGCTCGCCGATCCAGATTCTCCTCGCGTGACCTGCAGCACGGCCATTCACCGTGCCCGGCACACCCGGTTGCGCCCCGTCTGCTTGGCCTCGTAGAGCGCAGTGTCGGCGCGGCGCAGCAGGCGCACCTCATCGTCGCCCTGGCGCTGGAACACCGCCACGCCGAAGCTGGCCGTCACCACCTCCGCCACCGGGGAGGCCGGATGCGGCAGCGCCTCGCGGGCCAGCCGCAGCAGCATGCGCTCGGTGAGGTTGAGCGCACCCTCCACGCCCGTGCCTGGCAGCAGCACCGCGAATTCCTCGCCGCCGTAGCGGGCAACCACGTCGAGTTCGCGGGCAAAGATCGATTTCAGGATCAGCGCGAACTGGCGCAGGCAGTCGTCGCCCGCGGCGTGACCGCAGTGGTCGTTGTAGAGCTTGAAGGCGTCGATGTCGGCCATCACCAGCGTCAGCGGTTCTCCCGAGCGGCGTGCGCGCTGGACCTCCAGCCGCAGCTGGTCGTCGAACTCGCGCCGGTTGGCCAGCCCGGTCAGGGCGTCGGTGGTGGCCAGATGGCGCAGGCGCGTCTGGGCTTCGTGCAGGTCGGTCGCGTCGGTCAGGCTCACGACCACGCCGTCCTGCAGCGGCCGGATCTGGAGGTCCAGGTAGCGCAGCTGGTTCTGGCTGGTCAGCAGCACCCGCGTCACCGCACGGTGGCCGCGTGATGCCAGGGTCAGCAGGCACTCGGCATCCACGTTGAGCGCGCCCCACTCCGCCAGCACCTGGTGGGCCAGGTAGCCGACCACGGCCTTGGAGACCACGCCGAACATCTCGGTGAAGGCAGGGTTGACCAGCAGCACCATCCAGCCCAGGTCAGCACCCTGCGCGTCGCGCACGCGGCGCAGCGCCAGCAAGGCGTCGCCGGTGGCGTCGAGCACCGAGGCATACAGCTGGTGGCGCATCTGCAGCGGGTGCCCGTAGGTCAGCAGCCAGTCACCGCCAGCCTCGTCCACCAGCGGCAGGATCAGCCGCTCCCAGGTGAAGACCGCCTGCGAGCGGTCGGAGACGTGGACGGTGTAGAGCGGCTGGTCGCTGGCCAGCGCGTCGTGGTAGCAGTCGCTGAAGAACGCGGTGAGCCGGCCGCCGAAATCGGCGACACGCCGCCCGGTCATGTCGCCCTGCGAATAGCGGGCGATCTCGCTGCCGTAGTGGCCGTAGACGAACCCGTCGCCCTCGCGCTGCAGCAGCATCAGGCGCGGATGCAGCGCCGACCAGCGTCCCGCATGGAACATGGCCAGCGTGCCACGCGGCTGGTCGCCCCGGCTGGCGTGCCAGTGGCGCAACAACGCCAGCACGTCGGGGTTGTCCACCGTGCACTCGATGTCCTGTCGGACCACTTGGTGCCAGATCTGGGTTGTCATGTCCGGGGCGTCATCGGCTGGCGTGCCGGAACGGTACTGCATCGCCCAGGAGCATAACGGCTTTTCGGCGCCAGGCCAGACCTCCAGGACTCAGCGCGGCACGCCCGTGATGCTGATCTCGACGCGGCGGTGGGGCTGCAGGCACTGGGCCAGTGCGGCCGGCGTGCGCTGCGTGCAGACCAGGTTGGGCAGCGGCTCGGTCGCCCCGCGCCCGCTGGCCACGATCTCGGCCTTCACGCCCTGCTGCTGCAGGTAGGCGCGGATGGTCTCGGCGCGGTCCGCGGACAGCCGGGCGTTGTAGTCCTCGCGACCCAGGCGGTCGGTGTGGCCCACCAGCTCCAGGCGGTCCACGCGGGCGTAGACGCGGTCGAGCCGGGCGACGAGCTGGTCAAGCTGGCCCCGCCCTTCCGGCAGCAGGTCCGCCAGCGTGCGGCGGTCGAAGGCGAACAGCACGCTGGCACTGAGCACCACGCGCTCTCGCACCACCGGTGCAGGCACTGCGGGTGGAACGACCGGCGCTGGCACCGTCGTCGCCGCCGGCACCGCCGAAGCGACGACTGGCACCGGCACCGGCAGCGCCGGACAGGCTTCAGCCGCCAGACGGGCGTCGTGGAACAGGTCTTCGGCGATCTGCACGTAAGGCTTGGCGTGGCGCCAGCCTTGCTGGCGGTGTTCGTTGCCCGCATGCACCAGCTCGACTTCACCGCAGGCCACCAGCTTCTCCGCACAGCGCCAGCCGGTGTGGGCCTTCAGCGCCGCAGCCTGCGCCCACAGATCGTCGCGCAGCTTGAGCGCGTCGTTGACGAGCGGCGTCTGCTGCGCCGGGTTGTCTGCCGCGCCGGGCGCACCGCCACGGGCGAGGAAGCCGGTGATCGCACGCGAGGCGTCCAGCGCACCCTGCGGGAAGGCGGAGCGGTCGTTGCGCGTGTACTCGTGGAAGCTCACGTCGAGCCAGCACTGCGCCTTCGCCAGGGGATAGCTGGCCAGGCGGTGGCGACCCGTGTCGTTGAGGGCCTGGATCGCATCCTGCTGCAGCTGGTAGCCACGGTGGTCGGCGGCGAGTGCGCCATCGGTGGCGGCATCGGCATGGACCTGCGGCACCATGGCCAGCAAGCCGAGGGCCAGCACCAGGGGACGCAGCGCCATGCGGGGAGAGACGGTGGAAGTGTTGTGGTTCATGTGCGTCAACTTCATCGCGTTCAACGCGGCAGGCTGCGGTTGATGTCGGGATTGCTGCCGGCCCAGAGGTCGGCGTCGAACTTGTAGCGCAGGCGCAGGTAGATGCCCCGGGCGGTGTAGTCGCTCGACAGGTCGCGGTCGCTGAAGCCGGCCCAGTTGACGCCCGCCGACAGCCACAGGTTGGTGCTGACGAGGTAGCCCGCTTCCACGCCGATCGACTTCTGCCACGCCGAGCCGGTCTGGCCGTCCGCCTTGCCGCGCATCACGCTGGCTTGCAGGCCGAGATCCCAGTGTTCGGTCACGTCGTAGACGAGGCGACCGCCCAGCAGCCACGCCTGGTAGCGGTCGTCGCCCCCACCTTGGGTGGTCGGGAAACGCTCGCGCACGTCCTTCGCCGCGACACGGGCCGAGGTCCACCAGACCCGGCTCGGGTGCCAGTTCGCCTGCAGCGCGCCGATGTGGACCCGGCGTGCCTCGTCGGTGGCATTGATGTTGTCCTCGGTCTTGTACTCGTATTTGCCCAGCACATCGAGGCGGTTGTGGTCCACCGGCCGGTACGCGAATCCGATCTGGAAACGGTCCTGCCAGCCGTCCGGACGCGCGCCGTGGTGGTCGGTGGCGAGGTAGTAGTTGCGGGCCAGCGCGGTCCAGTCGCGGTCGAGCTTGCGCACCACGGTCACGGTGGAGAGCCAGCTGTCCTGCGTCACGTTGGCGGACACGCTGTCCAGCCGCCGCCATTCCAGCCGGCCCGACGCCTTCCACCACTCGCTGGCGGTGTAGTCGGCGCCCAGCGCGGCGGCGGTGGCGTTCTGGCCGGTGCCATCGAGGATCTTCAGTCGCTCCAGCCCGGTGGTCAGCGCCAGCCCTTCGCGGACGTGCCAGACGTTGCGCACGCCGGTGGCCACCTGGGAAGCGCGGCCATCCGTGGCGTCGCGCAGCCGGTATTCGCTGAAGACGTTGCCACCTTCCATGTAGCTGCCGTCGATGCCCAGGGCGATGGCGTTGCTGTGGGCGGCGCTGTCGAGGGCGTACTGCGACGACAGGCCAGTCTGAGATTCGCCACGCAGATAAAGCCGAGTACGTTCGGCGATCTGATAGCTGGCACCCAGTTCGACCCGGTGGCGGTCGTCGCCGTTCACGTCGGCCTCGGCCAGCGCCCGCAGCGTGAGCCGGTCGGTGGCCTTGAAGGCGGCGGTGACGAAGGCGGTGGTGGCCTCCAGATCCGGGACCGTGCCGGGGGCGGCACCGGTGGTGGCGATGGCGTTGTTGAGGTTGAACAGCGTGCTGCTGCCCGCGCCACTGAAACCGCCTTCCGAACCAGGCGTGAAGTAGCTGCCTGCGCTCGGGTTGGCGCCCAGCGTGGCGAGCGCGCCGCGGATCCGGCCGCGTTCCTCGATGCGGCGCAGCCCACCCCCCAAGGTCAGCGCCGGTGTCACCGCCACCTCGGCGCCGACGGTCAGGCCGGTGCGGCGGGCGTCGGTGTCGGTGTCGTCGGTGCGCTGGGCATCGGTCTTGACGGTGACGGCAGCGGTCGCCTTGAGCGCCGCCGAGGCGCCGACCTGCTGGCTGCCCGGCAGCACACCCGCCGCCGTGTTGGCAAACCCCGCGCCGGTGCGGCTGGCGTAGACCTTGGCGGTGAGCGTGTCGCTGCGGTGGGCCAGCTCGATGCGGCCGGCGCGGCCGATCGTGGTGTCGCCGCCGGGCAGCGGCGTGTTGCCAACGCCCGTCAACGTGGGGCGCAAGGCGGCGAGGTCGGCGTCGGTGAAGGCGAGTTCGGCGACCAGGCTGGTCTGCTCGGACAGCTTGACACCGCCGTTGACGCTGGCGAGACGGAAGCGGGCGTTCGGGTTGCGGTCCTCCACGGCGCTGCCACCCAGGGTGACACGCTCGCCCAGGTTGACCTGCGCGTCCGCGCCGACCAGCCAGAACGCTTCGCCCCCCTGGTCGATCTCGTAGCGGATGCGCAGCGAGACGGGGTTGCCGTCCGCGTCCTGGCTGGGCACCGGGCGGGTCAGCAGGATGCGGCCGCTGAACGGCTCGAAGCTGTAGTCGTTGAGCCGCACCAGCGTCGTCACCGAGAGCACGGTGTCCCGGTTGTTCCGGTCGCGCACGACGAGCTGCACCTGCTCGCTGTTCTCCAAGGCCTGCGTGCCGCTGACCGCGAAGGGGCCGCTGGTGCCGTTGGCCTGCACCTCTTCGACGACGTGGCGCAGCGTGTCGCGGCTGGCGTAGGCGTTGGCCACCCCGGTCGGCGTTTCCCAGTGCCCACGCACGCCGGTCATCACCCGCTGGTAGGCCCCGAGCTGGCGCATCCGGGTGCCCGCCACGACGCCACCGCCGGCCGCCGCCGTGGCGCCGTCGCCGGTCGAGAAGTCGCCATACAGCAGGAAGTGGCGGTCCTTGTCGAGCCGCACGAAGAGCTTGGACGAACTCTTCGCCTCGAACCCCTTGACGCTGGAATCTCCGTAGACGGGGTAGAACTCTTCGGGCTTGATGTCGTTGAGCAGACGGGCGCGGGTGTCCTTGTCGCTGTCGTAGGCCATCGTCAGCAGCAGGTCGCCGCGGATCTTGCCCTTCAGGAACAGCGCGGCCCGGGCCGCCGCAGTGCCACGCCCGTTGTCGAAGCCACGGCTCCACTGGCGCAGCTCGGCCTCGAAGCCGTCGTCCACCCGGGCCGGGGCGATGGCGTTGTCGTAGCGGCGGCGGGTGCTGCCGATGACGCCTTCGACCAGACCGGCGGCGATCATCTCGCGCAGATCGGGGGCGAAGGCGATCAGACCCGACACCTCGGCCTCACCTGCCGTGAGCCGCAGCGGCACGTCCTCGGGCTGGCTCGGGGCGATCAGCTGGAACGTCGCCTGACCGCCCAGCACCTTCAGCTGCGTCCCCGGCACGCGCCGGTCGGCATCCTTGCGGCTGGGGCCGAACTCGTCGGTCGGGTTGCCGGGCAGCTGCAGCCGGGCGGTTCCGCCGTGCTCGATGGTGAGCAGCACGGCCTCGCGCAGCGGCTGGCCGGCGCGGTCGAGCACGGACACGGTGATGCTGACGGGCGTGACCCCATCGGCAGGACCGCCCGCACCCTGCACCTCGACCCGGATGCGCCCGACACGGGCATTGGCGGCGTACTGGCCATCGAGCACCACGGCGGGCGCCGCAGCAGGCGCGACGGCCGGGAACAGCGGCTGGTAGCGCGCAGGGTCGCCCAGCTCGGCGCGGGCGGTCCCGGCGCCGAGCAGGACCACCGCAGCGGCCACAGCATGGAGGGCACGGGTCTGGACGGGCATCGTGGGGTTCACGTTCTGGGTGTTGTTCGTGTGCAGTCTCATTGCGCCGCTCCCGTGGAGGCGCCGCTGTCCGGTTGCCGGGGCTTGACGGTGCCGCCGCGCTGGCGGGCACTGTCGGTGGCCTGGGCCGGTGCGGTGACGGGCTTGCCGTCGAAGCGCAGCACCTGGCCGCGCCGCTCGGTCTCGGCCGACTGCGTCTCGCCGCGGGCACGGCGGGCCTTGACCTGCTCCAGCACGCGGTTCGAGCAGCTGCCTTCCACCACGTCGGCGCGGTGCAGTTCGCCGTTCTTCAGGTCGAGGAACAGGCTGCCCGCGTCGCCCGCGTTGCGGCTGGACGAGGTGGTCAGGCGGCTGCCGCGCGGCAGCGTCGTCTGGTCCACCACCAGCACCTGCGTGCGTGGAGCGAGTCCGCAGACGCTGTACTTGCCCTCCACGTCGCTGATGAGGCTGGTGCCATCGGTCAGGTACATCCGCACGCCAGGGATGCCCAGCTCCTCGTCCTCTTGAACGTGGTTGTGGTTGCAGTCCACGAAGACCTTGCCGACCACGCAGGCATCGGCCGCGAACACGCCACCCGTGACCCGCACGCGGTACTGGCTGACGTTGGAACACAGCGCGTCCGGGGTCGTGCCGCAGGTGGCGCCGGGGGTGCCGGTGGCCTGGGCGCGGTTGATGCCGGTGCCTTGCTGGGCACCGACGCCGATGCGCACGCGGTAGGTCAGCGTGGCCGTGCCACCCGAGGCCAGGGCACCGAGCGGGAAGCGCAGCGCCGGGCCGGGCTTGCCGACCGGGTCGGCGACGCTGACGCCGTTGACCTGCGCCGTGCCGTCGATGTAGCGGAAGCCCGCCGGCAGCGTGTCCACCACCTCCAGCGCCGGCAGCAGCGCGCGTCCGCTGTCCGAGCGCTTGACCACCACGGTGTAGCGCACCGAGTCGCCGAGTTCGGCCTGTGCGCGGTCGCCGGTCTTGATCACCAGCAGCGCCGGGACCACCGACGGGTCGAGCGGGATGTGGTTGTTCACCACGTCCGGACCGGCCGCCGGGTCGAGCCGCAGCGCGGTGTACCAAGGCGTCGGTGCCGTGCCGGTGGGGGCGGCGTTCTGCACCTGCACGGTGCAGATGCCCCCCGCGGCGCCGTTGGTGCAACCGACCGGCGGAGTCAGCGTGCCGGCCTGCGCAGGCAAGGTCTTGCTGACCACGTAGTCGCTCGTCGGGGCGATGCGCAGCTGGTAGACCGCCGCGCCCGGACAGCCAGCCGGCACCGGGTTGTGCAGCAGGAAGCTGTAGCCCCCCGCCAGCGCACCCGCCGCCGACGTCACGACGCTGTTCGCACCGCCGACCACGCAGCCCGCCGGCACCAGCGTGCCCGCCGCGTCGAGCAGCTCGACCCGCACGCCGCCCACTGGCGTGCGCGTGTCGGTGCCGTAGACGATGCCGCTCGGGTCCAGGGGCAGGCTCTGGTTGATCCGCGCCCGCTGGCCGGACGGCACGGTGAGATCGCGGATCATGCCGCTGGTGACGACGCCGGTGCCGCTGGCGGCGGTCGGGTCGTTGCCACCGGCCGGGTCGTTGGAGAGCGGACGCCCGTAGTAGGCGCCGCTGACCGGATCGACGAAACGCACCGCATAGCCCGTGCCCGGCAGGAGTGCGTCCACGCGGTAGTCGCCCAGCGCGTCGGTCGTCGCGGTGCCCGCCACGGCACCCGTGGCATCGAGGACCTCGACGCGCATCCCGGCCACACCGGATTCGCCGCCCCCTTGCACGCGGTCGTGGTTGGTGTCGACCCAGACGCGGCCCGACACGGCGCCGGCTTGCTGGACCGGCGTCGGGTCGGTGCCGGTGTTGTTGGTGCCGGTGGGGCCGGTGCCGGACTCGCCACCACCGCGGATGCCCACCTGGTTGACCAGCGCCGTGCCGGCCGCGACCGAGCACAGCCCGTTGGCGTCCGGCGTGGCGCAGGCGCCCGCCGCGACGTGGACCACCAGCGTGATCGCCGGAGCGGAGCCACCCGCCGCGACCACCGTGCTCGACGTGCAGGTCGCCGTGGTGGCGCCGAGGGCCGTGGTGCTGCAGTCCCAGCCGGTGCCGGTCGGGACTGCAGCCACCGTCATGCCGGCCGGCAGCGTGTCCACCACGGTGTACGGCAGGCTGGTCGGGAAGGCGCCGGAGTTGCGCGCCGTGATGGTGTAGGTGCCCGTGCGGCGCTCGGTGAAGACCGCCGGGCTGTGGGTCTTGCCGACTTGCAGGTCCGGCTCGCCCAGCACGTTGACCACCACCGTCGCCGTGTCGCACGCCGCCGGGATCACCGCCGGGCTGACGCAGATCTGGTAGGTCAGCGTGTAGGCACCGGGCGCCGTGTTCGCGGGCACGGCAACACGGCCTTGCGCATCGACCATGGCGCCGGTCAGCCCACCCAGGTTCGTCAACGTGACCGAGACCTGGACGGGGGTGATGGCGGTGCCGCCGAGGGTGTCGTTGCCCAACAGGGCGATGGTTCCACCCGCGGCGGGGAGCGTGACAGGGCCATCGTTGACGGCATCGATCACCGACAGCGTGGCCGTGGTGCTGTTGTTGCCGCCGGTGCCAGTGCCGCCCACGGTGTCGTTGGTGGCACCGGTCACGCCGGTGAGGGCCAGCAGCCCATTGGCCGGCGCCGTGGCCGTGATGGCGCAGACGATGGCGCTGCCCGCGGACAGGTTCGCCACCGGCAGCACCACGGCGACACCGCCCACCGTGCAGGCGCCGACCGTGGCGCCCGGTGCGGCGCAGGTCGCCTGGGTGGCCGCGGTCGGACCGTTGTTGGTGCAGGTCAGCGTGCCCGTGACGGGAACACCGGGCGACGTGGCGGCGGGCAGACCCGAGAAGGTCGGCACCATGTCCGCGCCCTGCACGTTGACGGTGACGGTGGCCTGGTCGCACACCGTCGGCGCGCTGGCGGCGCAGAGCTGGTAGGTCAGCGTGTAGGCACCGGGCACGGCACCCGCCGGCACCACGAGTTCACCCGTCGCGGCGTCCACGCTGGCGCCGATCAGGCTGCTGGTGTCGACCAGCGTGGGCACGACCTGGACCACGGCGACCGCTGCGCCGCCCAGCGTGTCGTTGCCATACAGCGGCACGCGCGCGCCGGTGCTCGGCACGGTGGCGGGACCGTCGTTGACCGCGTCGACCAGCGCAGCGGCGCTGCTGACGCTGTTGTTGCCGCCCGTGGTCAGGCCGCCGTTGCCGTCGTTGCTGGCGCCGGTGGTGCCGGTGAAGACGACCGAAGCCACGGTTTCACGGCTGCCGCCCACCGTGCCGGGGGTGGTGTAGCCGAAGGTGCAGACGATGCTGGCGCCGTCCGCCACGGTGCTGCCGGTGGCGGGGGTGCATTGCAGGTTGGTGAGCGTGCCGATCGAGACTGCCGGCTGGCACAGCGCGCCGGTGGCCGCGGCCAGACCCGTGGTGTTGCGGCAGGTCAGGCTCAGGCCGGTGATCGACTGGCCCGGGCGCACCACCGTCGGCAGACCGGCGAAGGTGGGCACCATGTCAGAGGAGTTGACCGTCACGGTGAGCGTGGCGGTGTCGCAGGACGCTGCCTCCGGCGCGGGCGCGCAGACCTGGTAGACCACCGTGCAGGCACCGCTGGCGGGCATGTCGTAGGTGGCGATGCCGGTCGGGGCCATGCTGGCGAAGGCGCAGCTGCCGCCGGTGCGGGTGAAGGTGCTGCCAGCGGGGTACTGGTCGTTGCTGGCGACGTTGCTGGTCTGCCCCGTCAGGCCGGCAGGCTTGGTGTCGGTGTCGTCGAGGGCATCGACCAGCGTGGCCGAGGCCAGCGTCAGGTTGTTGCCGTTGGCGCTGGTGCCGCCATTGCTGTCGTTGACCGCGCCGGTCTGGCCGCGGAACACCACGTCGAGGGCCGGCTCATCCACACCACCGCGCACGCCAGGGGCCGTGTACGAGAAGGTGCAGGTGATCGCGGCGCCAGCGGCGAGGTCGGCGCCCGGTGTCGGGCTGCACACCAGATCGCCGACCGTGCCGACCGAGGCCGTCGGGGCGCAGGTGGGCGCGGTGGCGGTGGCCAGACCCGCGCCGTTGGCGCAGGTCAGCGTGAGGCCGGTGTAGCGTTGGCCGGGGCCGACCACACGCGGCAGACCCGTGAACACCGGCGAGAGATCGGCCGCGCCTGCCGTGACGGTCAGCGTGGCGAAGTCGCAGGTGGTCGCCTCCGGGGCGGGGGCGCAGACCTGGTAGGTGACGGTGCAGGCGCCACTGGCGGGCACGTCGTAGGTGGCCAGACCGCTGGGGTTGACGCTGGCGTTGGCGCAGGTGCCGCCGGTGCCGGTGAAGCGGCTGCCGACCGGGTACTGGTCGTTCGGCGCCAGCGGCGTGGTGCGGCCGGTGCTGCCACCCGGTTGGCCGATGTTGTCGTCGACGGCGTCCACCACCGTGGCGGTCGTCTGCACCACGTCGTTGACGGCGTTGGTGTCGTTCGCGGCGCCGGTCGTGCCGGTGAAGACCACGGACAGCGCAGGCTCGTCGGCACCACCCTGGACACCGGGAGCCGTGTAGGTGAAGGTGCAGGCGATGGCCGCACCGGACGCCACCGTCCCGCCCACCGCCGGATTGCAGACGACGGCCGAGACCGTGCCAGCGCTGGCCGTGGGGGTGCAGGTCGCGGCCGCGGCCGCACCGCTGGCGGCGACGTTGGTGCAGGTCAGCCCCAGCCCGGTGAGCACCTGCCCAGGACGCAGCGCGCTCGGCAGGCCGCTGAACGCCGCCGCCATGTCCGCCGCGGTGGCCGTGACGGTGAGCGTGGCGGTGTCGCAGGCCGTCGTGTCCGGCGCCGGGGCACAGACCTGGTACGGCACGGTGCAGGTGCCGCTGGCGGGCACGTCGTAGGTGGCCAGCCCGGTGCTGCCCACGCTGGCGCTGGCGCAGGTGCCACCCGCACGCAGGCTGAAGACGCTGCCGGCGGGGAACTGGTCGTTGGTGTCGAGCGCGAAGGTCTGCGCCGTCAGGCCGCCCGCCCGCCCGGTGGTGTCGTCGAGCGCGTCGATGACCACGGTGGTGGCCGTGGCCAGGTTGTTGCCGCCCGTGGTCACGCCGCCGTTGAGGTCGTTGGCAGCGCCGGTCGTGCCGGTGAAGGTGACGGCGGTGGTGGCCTCGTCGGTGCCGCCCTGGGTGCCGGGGGCCAGGTAGGAGAAGGAGCAGGTCTGCACCGCGCCGCTGGCGACCTCCGCGCCGACCAGCGGGTTGCAGACGACGTTGCTGACCGTGCCGACGCTGGCCTGTGGCTGGCAGAGCGTGCCGCGGGCGGTGGCGGCGCTGTTGCCGCCGGCGACGTTGGTGCAGTTCAGCGTCAGGCCGGTGTAGAGCTGGCCGGGATGGACGACGCCGGGCAGCGGGCCGAAGGTGGGCACCATGTCCGCGCCAGGGCCGACGACGATGGTGGCCGTGGCCGTGTCACAGACTGCGGGCGTCAGCGCAGGGCTGGCGCAGAGCTGGTAGGTGACCGTGTAGGTGCCGGGCGGGGTGGTGGCGGTGGTGCTGAACAGGCCGCTGGAGAGGTCGATGGCAGAGCCGGGGGTCGGTACGCTCAGCAGGGTCACGGTCGTGTTGCCGAACGTGGCCGCCGTGGTCCCGCGGCTGTCGTTGACGCGGATGGACAGGGTGACCGCCGTGCCGTAGGGGGTGGTCATCGCTTCGTCCAGGGCGTCGATCAGGGCGATGTCGGCGGTGGCGGTGTTGTTGGCGAGGTTGGCGTCGTTGGTGGCGCCAGTGGTGCCGGTGAAGGTGATGGCGGTGTCGGCGGTGTCGCTGCCGCCGGCGGTGCCGGGGCTGGTGTAGTCGAAGGTGCAGACCACGCTGGCACCAGCGGCCACGGTGCTGCCGCTGGCGGGCGCACACGCCACCCCGGTCACGGTGCCGGCGGAAACACCCGGTGCGCAGCTGGCGGCCAGCGCAGCGGCACCGCCCGCGGCGTTGCCGCAGGTCAGCGTCAAGCCGCTGTAGCGGGTGCCGGGGCTGAGCAGGGTCGGCAGGTTGCTGAACACCGGAACCATGTCTGCCGTGGTGGGTGCAGTCACGTTCACTGAGCCCGTGGCCGGGTTGTTGCCAGCCGTGACCACGGTGCCTCCGTTGGTGTCGTTGAGCGCGGTGGTGCCGCCCGTCAGGTTGAGCAGGCCGCCGACGGTCGGCGTGAAGGTGATGCTGCAGGCACGGCTGCCGCCACTGGCGAGCAGACCGGTCAAGGTGCCGCAACCGGCGCTGCGCACGGCCCCGGCGGGCAGCGTGCCGGTGAAGTCACACGACGGGTTGATCGCCGCATCGGGGCCGTTGTTGGTGCAGGTCAGCGCGCAGGTGGTGGGTGCACCGGCGGCGACCGGGTTGGGCGTGCAGGTGATCGGGGTGGGCACCATGTCGGCGTCCGGCACACCGCCGGCGATGCCGAACTGGCGGAAGGACTCGCGGGGCGACGGGGGATTCGTGCCGGCACCGACCGCGGGGACTTCCAGACCAAACGCGAAGTCGATGTTGCCGACCACGCCGGTGTAGACCGCTGTCGCCGCGACATTGGGCGTAGGGTTCAGCAGCGAATAGAAGACGTAGTTGCCAACACCACCATAGGCAGGGTCATTGCAGCCGGGCTGGCTCACGTCGGCAGCCGTGCAGACCTTGGGGGCATAGGCTTGACCACCCGCCAGTGCGCCGGTCGTCTCCAGCTGGGGGCCGATGACCAGGTTGGTGGTCGGCGTGATGATCTCGAAGCGTTCGCGGTAGCCACCGACCGTCGGGCTGAGGATGCCGTCGGTGTCCAGGCTGGTGAAGTAGACCGGGCCGGGCAGCGGGTTGTCGGTGGTGGTGCCCACCGTGACGAAGCGCAGCCGGAAGCGCACCTGCGACACCGCCGAGGGCGTGAGGTTGGTGTTGACGCGGCCGTCGATGTGGGCGACGCCGCTGGTCACGGCACCGACGATGCTGCCGTTGACGCTGGCGCCGTTGGTGTTGGAGATGACCTCGACCAGGATGTCGCGCGGATTGGCCCCGGAAACGGCGTTGCTGAAGCGGGTGATGCCGCCGACACCGGTGCAGGGGGCCGCGCCGACGCAGCTCGCCGCAGTCCAGTTGAAGGACGCCGCCTGCGCGGCCGGCGCCAGCCAGGGACTCCCCAGCCCGAGCCAGGCCAAGGCCCACCAGAGCGGAGCGTGCCGCACCAGCGTGGCGCAGCGGAAAAAACACGCCTGGAGGCAGCGTGCAACAGCGGTAGTCGAGGACATGGCCAGCCTTGATTTTCTTGTGGGTCGTGCGCAGGACGGGTCCGGAGATCCTGCCCGAAGACTCAATGGATGAGCCTGCGATCGCTCTTTTCGATGGACCGCAGGCTAACCGTACGCGGTAGACGGGCACAGGTCGGCAGTATGGGTCGTTCCATTTTTGACCGGAAATCGCCTAGAAAATCACGCAGTTGAACCTGAGCAGTACCTTCTTTTTGATATGACTTGTGACAATATTTTCACATTTGCCACTTCAGATTCACATCATCAGGGCGGGAAAACGCGGTAGTAGCCGCCTGTCAATGCCTCTCCATGGTGCAGACCATCCCGAACTGAAATAATCACGCGACAAGCTGACGCTGGCGCAGCACCTGAGCCACTGACTCGGCCGCCGCCAGCTCCGCACAGCGGTACACGAGTCTGCCGCGGCCGTCCAGCACGAACACTTGCGTCGTGTGGCGATCGGGTCCGCCGGTACGGCCGCGCAGGAGGTCGAGCAAGGGGTCGATGCCCGCCGGGTCCGGCACCGCCGCCCGCCACTGCGGCCCCGCCCCGAAACGCGCGCGCCAGGCCGCCAGCGTGCGCGCATCGTCGCCCAGCACGTCGATGCTGACCGACAGCAGCTGCAGCGCCTGTGGTCGCACCGTCCCGGCCGGCGCCGTGCCGCGCAGCACCAGGCTCTGCAGTTCGGCGAACACGGCGCCCTGCACGGGGCACAGCGCGCTGCAGCCCGTGAACATCAGCTGCAGCGCCGTCAGCCGCCCTTGCAGCACGCTGGCCAGTGGCACGCGCCGCCCGTCATCCAGCGTCAAGGCCACCGCCGGCAGCGCCAGCGGTGGCGTGACCGGCCCGAGCAGACCATGGGCGTGGACCGGCGGCAGCGCGCCCAGGCCCATCCAGCCCGCCAGCCCCAGGCATGCGCGCCGCCGGTTCATGCACCCTCCGCCACGAGAAACGTCCACAGCGCCCGGCAGTCGGTCTCGGCGACCGTGTAACGCGGCATCTGGCGTGGCAGCAGCACCGCCGCCGGGTCCACGCCCGTGCGCAGCAGCGTGCAGAACGACGCCGCGTCGTAGCGCGAGGGCGGCCCGCCCCGGCGCGGCTGACCGCGCAGCAAATGCTGCGCGGTCAGGGATGGCGCAGTGCTGTCCCGTGCTGGATCGGCCACGGCAGACCCGTGGCAGTTGATGCAGCGTGTCGCCGACGGCGGCAACCGCTGGGCATGGCCTGCGATGCGCCCGTCGAGTGGCTGCGCACCCGCCCACAGCGCGGCACCGTGCGTGGACTCAGCCGACGCAGGCGGTCGAGCCGGTGGGGCCCCGGTGGTCAGCAGCCAGGTCGACGCGACCAGCACCGGCAGCGCACTGAGTCCCAGCGGCAGCCAGCGGGCAGAGCGGCGTGGTGTCATGGCAGGTAGAGGCGGTTGGCTGGAATGGGCGTGAACGTGGCGGCGCCAGGCGTGCGCCAGCGCAGGGCCATCACGGCCTGCCCACCGCGCTCGTAGTACTCGACCACGATGCGCAGCCGCTGCCCGGCGGCCATCGTGACCGCGGCACTGGTGTTGTCGGTCGCGCCGTGGTCGGTCCAGTTGTTGATCACCTGCGCACCATTCACCCAGACGCGCACGCCGTCATCCGAGCGCGTCTGGAACACGACACCGCCCGCCGCAGGGGCCTCGACCCAGCCGCTCCAGCGCACCGAGAAGTTGTCGGCCGGCACGCCCGCCGCCGGGGCGCTGCGGTCCCAGTTGAAGTTGACGGCCTCGGCGGTGGTGCGCAGGGGCAAGCCGGCCAGCGTGGTGCCGGCGAAGTACTCGCCACGCAGGCCGGTGCCTGCCGCGGTCGGGGTTGGCGCCGAGGGCTCTTCGCGGCCGATCTGGCGCACATAGGCGCTGACCTGCGCCAGTTCGGTGGCGGTCAGCGTGGGCGACAGCGTGGTGTGCGCCTGGACAGCCGCCTCGACCGTCGCCGCCGAGCCGTCGTGCAGATACGGCGCGGTCGACCAGACATCGCGCAGCGTCGGCGTGTCCAGCCCGGTCAGCGTCGCGCCCAGGCGCTGGCCGCTGGCCGGCTTGAGCGTGCCGACATTGCGCAGGGCACCGGCCGCGCTGTCGGTGAAGTCCGCACCGCTGTGGCAGGCGACACAGCGGCCCGCGAACACGCTGCGGCCCGCCACCGCGTCGGCCGTCAGTGCGCCGTCGGCCTGGCGGTACGGCGTCGGCGCATGGCTGGACAACGAGGTGACATACGCCGCCAGCGCATCCAGGTCTGCACTGGCGCCGGTCTTGCGGTCGCCCAGCGGATCGCGGCGGGTGCCGGCGGTGAACTGGGCCTCGGTCATCAGGCCGGTGCCCTGCTGCAACGTGCGGATCTGGCCCTCGAAGTCCTGCACCTCGTCGAAATTGGCACTCCAGTGCAGCCGCCCCTGACCCCCCGCACGGCCGCGCAGGCTCAGCGTGTTGCGCAGCCCTTCCCCTTGGCCCGTGAAGTCCCAGGTGCGGCCGTCGTGCCCACCGTCGTGGTGGCAGGCTGCGCAGCTCATGTAGCCATCGCGTGCCAGTCGCGGATCGCGGGCGTCGTAGAAGAACTGCTTGCCGCGCAGCACCGCCGCCGGCAGCACCTCGCTGGCCGTGGCCGCCAGCGTTGCCACCGTCGGCGCCGACGCCTCGCCACGCTGCAGCAGCGGGCGCAGGTCGAACACGCCGATGCTGCGGTCCATGAAGTGGTGGACGTAGAGCGTGAACCCATCCGCCGACACCGCCACGCCCTGCGGCGCCCGGCCCACGTCGAGGCGGAACAGCTCGCGCCGGCCCACCGGATCGACCACCGCGACGTGCCGGCTGGCCTCCAGCGCGACGAACAGGAACGCGCCCGTCGGGTGGAAGGCCGCGGCACTCGCCACCCCGGCGTTGTCGTGGTCCACCCGGGCGGCGGTGGCTTCGGTCAGCGTGCCGAGGTCGATCACCGAGCTGACGGCGCGCACCGTCGTCTCGAAGGTCAGCCCCAGTCCGTCACGCAAGGCCCCGCGCTGCACGTTGTCCTGCTTGGACGGCACCCAGGCGCTGCGGCCGTCCGGCGCGATCACGGGTGCGCCAAGGTAGTTCGGGATGCCGCGGCCCCCGATGGTCGTGTCCGGACGCTCGCTGTGCTGCAGCACCACGGTGGATTGCCGCGCCAGCGTCACCGGATCGAGCACCAGCAGCTCGCCGCCCTTCGGCGCACCACCCGCGCTGGTCTGCACCACGGCCGTGCCTTCGCCCGGCAGCGGTGGCGTGATGAAACGGGTCGCGAGCAGGCGATTGCCGGCCGCGTTCAGCGCAAGATGCCGCACGTTCGGCCCGACCTCGGCCGTGGTGCCCACGACACCCGCCGCCGACACCCGGGCCACCCGCCCGCTGGCTTCCAGCGACACCAGCACCGTGCCATCGGCCGCGACCAGCACGCCGTAAGGCTGCGACGCCCGCGGCATCAGCACCGTCTGCACCACCGCCAGCGTGCTGGGCGACAGGACGCTCAGCGACGCGCTTTCCTGGTTGGCGACCCAGATCCGGCCGTCCGGCGCCAGCGCCAGCGTGCGCGGCTGGGCGCCGACGGGAATGACCGCCACGCGGGTGTTCATCGCCAGGTCGAAGACGCTGACGCTGCCATGGTCGGGATTGACGCTCCACAGGCGCGGCGTGGCGCCTGTGCGGTGTTCGACCAGCACGGGCGAGGTCGAGCGCCCGCCCTGCCCCGTCGTGCCCTGCACCACCTGCCAGAACGAGCGGGTGGTCGTGCGGCCGTCGGTGGTGCGCAGCGTCACGGTGACGGTGTAGACCCCTGCCGCCGCATAGACGCGGCTCGCGCTGGGCGATGCGGACCAGGCGGTCGCGGGCGAGCCGTCCCCGAAGTCCCACTGGTAGGTGTAGCTGCCGGCCAGCGAAGGTGCCGCCGTCCACGACACCGTGCCGCCCACCGCCACCGGGGCGACGGTCATCGGCTGCAGCGTCGGCAGCGTCACGGGTGGCGGCGTGTCGGCGGCCGGGCGGCCATGCACCTCGACCTCGGCGAGCTGCAGGAAGTTCGTGCCCGCCAGTTGGACCCGCACGTAGCGGCCCCGGCCCCCGAGCGCATCCAGGCGCAGCGCCCGCGGCGCGGTGGTCGCCACACTGCGGCGCCAGACGGTGGTGTCGGCCAGCAGCGCGGCCAGCGTGCGCCCGGTCATCGGCGTGTCGGAGGCGAAGACGTGGAAGTTCGTCAGGCGGTCGGCGCAGCAGTCGGTCCGGTTCCACAGCCGCACGGCGTGCAGGTCGTGGACGCGGCCGAGATCGACCTCCCACCAGGCGCCGGCGTCAGACTGCGTGTGGGTGACGGAGTTGCCCGCCCAGGCGCCGTCGGTATTGCCGTCGACCGCACGTGCGGCAGCGCCCGCCTCGAACTGCGAGGACTGGCTGGCCGTGCGCCCACGGGCCACGTTGTCGAAGTGGATGACCTTTTCGGCCGTGGCGCTCGGGTCGAGCTGCGTGAAGTCGCCGCTGGCAACCGGGGTGCCCCAATTCACCCCATCGACGCTGAGGGAGATGCGGTACTGGCGGATGGTGCCGTTCGGCGTGTTGCCGCGTGGCAGGTAGCGCAGGCCGGTGACTTCGGCGGCGCGCTGCATGTCGAGCACGATCCAGTGCGGCATCGGCGCGGCCGGTGCGCTCCAGGTGGTGTGCCAGATCGTCGCGGGATTGCCGTCGAGCACGTTGGCGGCGCTGCCGTTCTCGCCCGTGGTCTCGGCGCTGTCGGCGGTGGCGGTCCAGCCGGCGCGGGGCAGCGGGCGGCCGTCGGTGCCGAGCAGCTCGATCTCGGCGGCCGAGGACCACGGGTTGCCGTTGACCTCGGACAGCGCCTCCAGCCGCACATAGCGGGTGGCCCCCGGGTTGCTGATGTTCCAGACGAAGTCGGTGGAGACGGTGCGCCCGCCGGCACTGACGAAGACCGTGATGCGGAAGGTGCCGGCCGCCGTGGGCGTGCCGCTGATGCGTCCCGTGACTGGGTCGATCGTGGTGCCCGCCGGCAATCCCGTGGCGCGCCAGGTGGCGACCGTGCCCGACGGCAGCGTCACCTGCGGCGTGAAGCCGATCGGCCCGGCGACGGTGGAGGCCTGGTCGGCGACAGGCGCGAGCTGCGGGCTGCCGTCGAGCGTCAGGCGCAGCGGCGCGGACACCGACGGCGTGCCGGCCGCGTTCAGCGCGAACAGCATCCACTGCCCCGGCAGCGCCAGCCCGCCGTTGGTGGGGATGTCCACGGCGTAGCGGTTGCCGCCGAGCGCACGGAACGTCAGGGGCAGGCGACGCTGGTCGTTGTTGACCGCGTGCGTGGTGGACGACATGCGCACGATCGAGAACGCGGCCACCGCGCTCGCGCCATCGGTCGTCACCTCGATGGTCTGCCCGTGTCCGGCGACGGTCGGCGCCGCGGTGATGACCGGGCGGGTGGCGGGCGTGCCGTCCGCGTTGAAGAGATAGGGCGGGCTGAGCACTTCCATGTCCGCGTGGTTGGCGGCACACCCGGCACCACACAGGCCGCCGCCCGCCGACATCACCCGGCCATCCGGCAGCAGCAGCGCGATGCTGTGGTAGTTGCGCGGCACGGTCATGGCCGGCAGCGTCGTGAAGGTCTCGGTCTCGGGATCCCAGAGTTCCGGGGCGAGCACCGCGTTCGCATCCGAGAAGCCGACCGCGAAGGTCTGCCCGCCAAGGACCACCACCTGCCCGTTCGGCAGCACCACGCTGTTGTGGAAGGCGCGCCGGTAGGCCATCGGCTGCAGCTTGCGCACCGCGACACCGCCGTTCAGGTCGATGACGTAGCTGTTGGCATTGGCCTGCGCGCTGTCGTAGGCGGGCGCACCGCCGGTCTTGAGCACCTTGCCGGCGTCGTACATCACCGTGTTGCCGCTGACGCTGAACTCGTCGTCGCCGCGCCGCCCGGCGGATGTGACCGAGCCGGTGCCGCGGGCGTCGATCCAGTGCAGGTTGACACCAGGGCCGGCATGGAAGACGCGGCCATTGCCCGCCGGGATCAGCCAGAAGTGCGAGTCACCGCCGAAGTTGCGCGACGGGTCAGGCGACAGGAAGGAGTCGATCGGCACGCCGGTCAGGCGCCGCCAGCCACCCGCTTCGGTCCAGACCTCCCCATGCTTGTTGCCGACCCCGCCGCTCCACGAGCCGCCCAGCGTCAGCACGCCGCCGTCCGGCAGCAGCGTGTTGGCCTGGTAGCCACGCGGGATGTTCATCAGCGCGCTGCTGGTCCAGGTGCCGGTAGCCGGATTGAAGATCGAGGTCTTGGCCGAGTCCAGCCCGCCATTGACCAGCAGCCGCCCGTCGGCCAGGTTGGTCGTGCCGGGGCAGAACATGTCGTGGCCGGTCTCGTTCACCAGCCGCTCGGTGACGGCCTGGCTGACCGGGTCGTAGGTGAGGCTGTAGGTGCGGCCTGATCCGCCGAAGCTGAACTTTTCTTCCGCCGACCACATCAGGATGCGCCCGTCCGGCAGGTTCGCGGCCGACACCGGCACCAGCGGCAGCGCCTTCACCGCGGACCAGCGCGCCAGATTCGGCTGCACCACCGCCAGCGCCTGTCGGCGCGTCTGCGCGGCGGGCGCCGTGGTGGTGCCGGTGCTGCTGGCCTGTTCGTCGGGCGCACCGGCTTCCTCGCTGTTGCAGGCGACCAGGGCGGCAGCGGTCAGCAGCCACAGGGCAAGGGGCAGACGCCGGGCAAGCGAAGCGGAACGGGGCATGGCGCGGTGGACCGGAGGTGAATCGGCCAAATGTTTCTTTATGTGTCTGATGTTAAGAAAGGAACTCACTCGATCCATCCCGCCGACCACCCCCGATCGCAGGATCGCCCCACACCGGAAACCGCAAGGGCCACCCGTCTTGCGCAGTTCTGGTCCGACACCAGCCAAGCCAGGGGGGCCGCGTAAAATTTGGCGATGCACGCCTCCCCGGACTTCTCGACGACACCCCACGACCCCGCCGCCCCGGTGTCGTCCCGCCTGCTGGCGAACCTCAACCCTGAACAGCTCGCCGCGGTCACATTGCCGCCCGAGCCGGGGCTGATCCTGGCCGGCGCTGGCTCGGGCAAGACCCGCGTGCTGACGACGCGCATCGCGTGGCTGCTGCAGACGGGTCAGGTCTCGCCGGCCGGGCTGATGGCGGTGACGTTCACGAACAAGGCCGCCAAGGAGATGCTGACCCGGCTCGGCGCGATGCTGCCGTTCAACGTGCGCGGCATGTGGATCGGCACCTTCCACGGGCTGTGCAACCGTTTCCTGCGCGCGCACTGGAAACAGGCCGCCCTGCCACAGTCGTTCCAGATCCTCGACAGCGGCGACTCGCTGAGCGCCGTCAAGCGGGTCATCAAGGGGATGAAGCTCGACGAGGAACGCTTCGTGCCCAAGCAGGTCGCCTGGTTCATTGCCGGCGCCAAGGAAGAAGGCAAGCGCCCCAAGGACGTGGACATCCACGACCCGCACAGCCAGAAGCTCGCGGAGATCTACCAGGCGTATGAAGACCAGTGCCAGCGCGAGGGCGTGGTGGACTTTGCCGAGCTGATGCTGCGCAGCTACGAGCTGATGCGCGACGATGCCGGCCTGCGCGAGCACTACCGGCGGCGGTTCCAGCACATCCTGGTGGACGAGTTCCAGGACACCAACCGGCTCCAGTACGCCTGGCTGAAGATGTTCGCGGGCGACCCGGTGCAGGGGGATGTGCCGTGCGCGGTGTTCGCGGTGGGGGACGACGACCAGAGCATCTACGCCTTCCGCGGCGCCCGCGTGGGCAACATGGCGGACTTCGAGCGCGAGTACCGCGTCAGCAAGCTCATCAAGCTGGAGCGCAACTACCGCAGCTTCGGCAACATCCTCGATTCGGCCAACGCGCTGATCTCGCGCAACACGGGGCGGCTGGGCAAGAACCTGCGCACCGAGGCGGGGCCGGGCGAGCCGGTGCGCGTCTATGAAGCGACCAGCGACTTTGCCGAAGCGGCGTGGCTGCTGGAGGAGCTGCAGCAGTTGCACCGGGGCGGCATGGCGCGCTCGGAATGCGCCCTGCTCTACCGCAGCAATGCGCAGTCGCGGGTGATCGAGTCGGCGCTGTTCAATGCGGGGGTGCCGTACCGGGTGTACGGGGGCCTGCGCTTCTTCGAGCGGGCGGAGGTGAAACATGCGCTGGCGTATCTGCGGCTGATCGAGAACCCGAACGACGACACGAGTTTTCTGCGCGTCGTCAATTTCCCGGCCCGCGGCATCGGCACGCGCTCGGTGGAGCAGTTGCAGGAAGTCGCCCGCGCCAGTGGCCGCAGCCTCTACCAGGCGGTCAGTGGGTTGACGGGCGCGGCAGGGGCCAAGGTCGGCGGCTTCGCCCGGCTGGTCGACGGACTGCGCCACACCACGCAAGGCCAGACGCTCCGCAAGATCATCGAGCAGATGCTGGCCGCCAGCGGGCTGATCGACTTCTACCGCACCGAGAAGGAAGGCCAGGACCGGATCGAGAACCTGGAGGAACTCGTCAACGCGGCGGAGGCGTTTGTCACCATCGAAGGGTTTGGCAAGGACGCGGTGGCGCTGCCGGTGGACGAGATGGGCCAGACCGGACAGACGGCCAGCGAGCTGCTGCCGGATGCGGAGACGGGCGAGATCCTGTCGCCGCTGGCCGCCTTCCTGACCCACGCGGCGCTGGAAGCGGGCGACAACCAGGCGCAGGCCGGGCAGGACGCCGTGCAGATGATGACCGTCCACGCCGCGAAGGGGCTGGAGTTCGACGCGGTGTTCATCACCGGGCTGGAGGAAGGGCTGTTCCCGCACGAGAACTCCGCCACCGAGGCGGACGGGCTGGAGGAAGAGCGCCGGCTGATGTATGTGGCGATCACGCGGGCGCGGCAGCGGCTCTACATCAGCCACAGCCAGACGCGGATGCTGCACGGGCAGACGCGCTACAACGTGAAGAGCCGCTTCCTGGACGAGCTGCCGGAGGAGGCGCTGAAGTGGCTCACGCCGAAGCGGCAGAGCTTCGGCGGCGGTGGTGGATTCGGTGGTGGATTCAGCGCCCCATCACGCCCCGCGTGGACCCCCACCCCCGCGCCGCCTCCCGCCTGGGCCGCCCCAGTGCCGGCCGCGATGGTGCGCAGCGCGGCCGACTCCGCCGGGCACGGCCTGCGGGTGAAGCAGGCGGTGTTCCACAACAAGTTCGGCGAGGGCGTGGTCCTGGCGCTCGAAGGCAAGGGGCCGGATGCGCGGGCGCAGGTCAGCTTCGGGCGGCATGGGACGAAGTGGCTGGCGCTCAGTGTGGCGAAGCTGACGCCGATTGAGTGAGCGATCCGGCCGCTGCGCTGACCCCTGCGACCTTCCCGTCATGCCCGCGGAAGCAGCATCCACAGCCGAAGTCGATATCGTGAAACTTTTCAGGCAAGAGGAGCCACCCGAGAACACTGAATACGCTGGAGGCGCCCATCCGCCTTCAACAAGGCATCACCCTTGCCGTTCAGGTTCTCGGCTCCAGCCTCGTCGATCACGACACGACTCTCGATTGCGCTCTTGACCCGCAGCGCCAACTGCGCGGGCAAGTTGCTGCGCAGATTCGTACTGATCACCTCGGCGCTTGGTTTCTGCGTCGCGATGATCACGTGAATGCCTGCAGCCCGAGCCTTCTGGGCCAGACGTTTCAGCTCCGCCTCGATGTTCTTCTTGGCCTGCGGATCATGTGTCAGGTCGGCGTATTCATCCAGAACGATGAGCCACCACGGCAGGCGCTTCTCGACTGGCACCTCGGCATTGAACTCCATCAGGCTCCGCCGAGACATCTCGCGGAAGAGCTGGTAGCGGCGCTGCATCTCCTCGACTGCCGACTTCAGCAACTCCAGTGCATCGGAGTCATCCCAGCCAATCTGCCCTTCCAGAAACCGGGAGTTCTCGAACGGGGTGAGTTCCGTTCCCTTTGGATCGACCAGCATCAGACGCAGCTCTTCCGGTGCGTAATGCCGAACCAGTCCGAAAAGGATCGTGTTGAGCGCCTCCGACTTTCCGCTGCCCGTCGTGCCAGCCACCAACAGGTGCGGCGTGTTCGGCGAGGAGAAGTTCAGCTCGACAAGCTCACCAAAACGGTCTTCGCCAATCGGCACGGCCAAGCCTGATGCCGGGCGCTTCCAGCGGCCCCACGTCTCAGCTGCATCGACAAAATATCGCTGCTCCTGCGACTTGGGCACATCAATCGTGACCACGCCGCGATCAATCCCGAAACTGACGTTCTGCTCTTGCGCCAAGGACAGCGCCAGCTTCAAGGCCGCCCCCTTCTCGAACAGCTTGCGAGGATCAATGCCCGCGCCTGGTCGGACCTTGAAAAGAATCGACGCGGGGCCTTCCAAGAAGGGCTCATCGTCCATGCGAACGGCAGAAACAGACACGCCATGCACGTCGAAGCAGCCCAACAAGTTCTCATAGATGCGCCGCAGAACGTCCGGTGACAGGCGCCGCCGTGAGAGTGCTGGTTTGATTGACACGACATCCCCGTCAGTTGCACTGGACTCAGGCAAACCTATGTCTGGCTCGCCCGTGCTGTCCGTGCGCACACCATCTACGCCAGGATCTGGCATGACAGAAGCGGCTTCGCTCACGACGACAGGAATTTCATCAGGGGAAAGATCGGCTTGCGGCGGCACTTCGGGCGTGCTGACTGCTTGGCTGTCTGGAGGCGGGGGCATTCCAACATCCATTGAATCCATCTGAGCTGGCGCCGCACGCTCCTTCAGAAGATCCACCAGATGACACCGCCCAGATTGAAGAATGGCGACATCACCATCTTGCCGAACATCGACCTGCTCGTCGTCGCAATCCCACAGGCAGATCGAGTAAACACCGCTGACCCCTCGGAGCACGACCGGCCCCGTTCGCAGGGCGGAAAGTGTCCGGTCACGGACGGACCTGGCGGTCACAGCGTCGGCACCTTCGGCGTGAACTTGGATTGCGTGGTCGGCAACGCTCTCGATTGCACCAGCAAGGAGTTCGCGCCAGCGGGCAGCATCGACCCCCCGTCCACTCAGGATCGAATGGAAGAAGCTGGACGTGCGGCGAACCTGTTGCACGCCGTGAGCATCGTAGATCTGGCGCAGTTTCCCTTCGAGGACGAGAACGTCGGCCGTGATCGCCCCATCCGCACGATGCTCAAGGGATAGCCGGCACATGTCGGCCCGGATCTGATCCGAACCACCGAACCAGCCCACGTGCTCGTCCAGGCTGAGCCAGACCGAAACGCCATCTTGGTTCTGGACCGGGAATCGCTCTTCCGTCAGATGGCGAGCGACCGTCAGCCCGATGATTTCCTCGGTCACACGCGCAACACCGAGCGCCTGAAGCGCCAATCGAGGGCTGAAGCGCCGAGTCGATTCGTACACACCCTCAGCCAAGGCATGGAGTACCTTCCGGTCAGCGCCTGCCGCAGTCCAGGAAGGGAGCAGCCGCTGCAGCTTGCGGGCCAGTCGCGAGCGAACCAGATCTCGCCCCGTGCGTGACGACACGATCAGCGTGCTCAGGCGATTTGCCCCGACACCAACCTCGATGCTCAGCACATCCGGAGCACCAGACTCGATGGATTCGATCTGCTCCCGCGTGATGTGGCGTTCAAGGGTGATCACCCAGTGGCAATGCTCATGCAGCTCATGGAAGAGTCGGGCCGAATCCTGAAAGCTCACGCGAAGCTCGATCAGGTCGGTGTTCTCGGGCTGACCGGGCGCGACGGGCTTGCAACGGTTGGATCGAACGACCAGGGTGCTCCATGCCTCCAGGATCGGATCTGAATACTTGGGCAGCATCACAAGCGACATCGACCCGCCGGCGCCCGTCTCGATGCGCAAGGGACGGTGTCCCAGCGGATCGAAAGCGCCAGCATGCTCCACCGGCACCTCCGTGTTCTGCTGGCTGATGACCTGCTCCTGCAAGACATGCGTCACCACGGCAATGTCGATCTGCTGATCAGCAAGAAACTCGGTGAGACTGCCACCAGCCTCGTAGTCCACCAGAGACAGATCTCGATCAGGAAATAGTCGCCGACGAGGCGCATCGCCATCATCCCCGGCGACCGATTCGACCGCACGGGCAATGGCCTCCCACCGCTTCTTGGGTGCGGCCACCACGATGGACACCCGCACGGAGCGATGCACGCCGGACGTGATGTGTCGAAGGATCTCGGCTGGAGTCGTGTCGCTGGTAGGAAGCACCACCAGCAAGGAAAGCCCGTCTCGCTTGTACGGGTGTGCGTCGAGGTAGTTCGCGACACGGGCAGAGATGGCCGCGATGGCCTCGTCGTCGCAGGCGACATCCCCGGTCTCTGTCCGCTGCGGAGAAAAATCCTCGCACCAGCCGACTTCAGCGCGCGAGTACAGCAACTGCCCCTGCTGCCCCACGGCAATCGGTGGAGATTCCCTGGGCGTCAGGTCTTCCAGCCAGTCCAGGTAGACCCGCCCCTCCCCATCCGCAAACGCCGCGTCGCCAGACAAGAAATCGCACGCCAGCTTGCGGGTCTGCTCCAGATACCGACAAATCCAGCGCAAGCGGATCGGATGCGATGGAAGCATCAATCGGCGATCGGAGCCTTCGATCTGAAGGAGGTCCGTGCCAAGAAAAGCCTCCAGCTCCCTGATGCGCACGCCCTCAGGAATGAACTGACTACGAGCCTCGATCAGATGCAACTGCCATGCATCGTGGAAAGTCAGCAGGGCGGGGATGGAAAGCCCACCTTCGACAAGACTGGATTTCAGCGACTGCCGCGATTCGACAAATTCACGCATCAGCAGGCTGGGGTTCTCGATGACATGCGAGGGATCCAGCACCAGCTCTGTCAGCTCGGACTGACGACCGACCAGGGAGGCGAGCCAATGTTCCTCATCGCCCGCATGTTGCCGACACAGTGTGCCGGCATCGGCGAAACCGGGAGATTCGGGCGCTGCGGCAAGCAGCCAGAACAAGGCGAAATGCTGAATGGCCGGCGGGCGCCATTCAAGCTGCTCGACGACTTCGAGAATGTGCCCGGCCATATCCTTGAAGACGAAACGCAGCGACACGGCACTCCAGGAAATCTCCTCGCCAAGACCCTCGCCAAGGTCATCATCGTGATGGACTGGCCGACTCGGTACCTCTTGCTGTGCCAGCAACAGCGGGTCCACGACAAGCTGACACCTGCCCGTCAGTTCGTCGCCGTCAGCAGCGATCGATTCCAGCGTGGGTCCGAACAGGAACGCGAACAGGCCGATCGAAGGGTTTCGCACGCCATCATCGTCCCCTCCAGCAGCCTCGATTTCCAAGCGAGCAACGGCACCATCCTGAAGGTCGGCCTGCACCCGCTGCGTCTGGCGAACGATTTCAATGGCTGGATTGAAGAAGCTGCGCCGGGGTGGAACAGCAAGCCTTTCGATCGACTTGCGCGTCTTCGCACTGGCCAGTTCGATGAGCGGCGCAAGTCCTTCAGGCGGGAGCGCATCCTGCAACTGGGCAGCGGCATGGCTGCTGCGGGCATTCAATCCCGACGTGAGATCCAGCGCCTCGAATTCATGCAGGCGTTCAGGTGCCGCTGCCTCGATCTCAGCACGCACCCGTTCACCCAGCTTGAGTCCAGCCGTATCGCGGGCAAAGAGCTGACAAAAAATTTCGTAGGGAATCCGGCGCCGCATCCCCAGAGAACGGTCACGACCGTACTGCTCGCACAACCCGGCCCATTCCCGGATGGCCGCCGCCGGAAGTGGTGAGCCAGCCACATCAGTGAACCGCACGGAACGGACCTTGGAGGCGATGTCCTCCGCAGTCAGCTCCGTGGTTCCATCCACCAGGTCGGCATGCCGAAAATTCATCGACAGCCGCCGCCGGCAACGGATATCGGACCCACCATCGTGCCAATGCGCGTCCGGAAACAGCTTCTCCAGCGCCCACAACGACTCACCGACGATGCGATCTGCCACAGCGCCATCGATGGCCTCGGTGTGCCCCTGCCAGGTGCGGCAGACCTCTTCGACAAAGTCCACGAATCGGCGAACGGAGACAGAAACAATGCCCGGATGCACATGACCCAGCACGGTCAACAGACGATCCAGCAGCAGAGGTGGCACCACGCCATCTGCGGCGCTGACGGACCACGCTTCCTGCGCAAGGAGTCCGGGCACGCCACGGCTGGAGGCGGCGTGCTCGTCAAAGCTTCCATCGAGGAAATTGCTGTCCCGCAGGGTGAACATGTTCTGCAGGCCCTGCTCATCGCTCTGGATGCTGGTCTCGACGTAGACAAGTCCCTGCCGGTTGTGATTGCGGTAGTGCGTGATCGTGCAGCCTGGCGCAGCGACGTACACGGCAGGGATCCGCCCGCCCAGATCATCAGCCACGACAAGACTGACCTTGTGGACACCGGCTGCCGTGGCGATTGCAGGCCAGGCGTTCACGAACCGGATCACTTCTTCCGCGTCCAGATTCTTGATCCGCACACACTGGTGGTCTGCACCCTTGTTGCGTTCGAGCACGAGAGACGCGATCCGTGCCGCCGTCCTTGCAAGTACCTCAGACATCACCAGCGCCCTCCCGCGTGGACCATTCTTGTTGCGTCGGAAAAGACTCTGAGCATCCCCGCCGCCCTCATCTGATCGGCCAGACGCCGCTCGTTTTCCTCGAAGATCGTTCCGTCGAATTCCTTGAGCAAACCTGCTCGGGATGCCCCTTCCCGGCCTGCGACGATGCCGCATCGGTCATGCAGCCACTCTGTCAGGAAGCGATCGAACTCGATCTCCGTCCCAGCCGGCACCGCTGCAAGCACCATCGCCTCGATGGCGGGCAGACGCAGGGTGAAATGCCGCCGTCCCTTCCAGGCATTCAGCAGCCCACCGGCCGCGGCGGTGTTGCCATAGAACGCGCGGATCTTTCCAAGCTGAACCGGACTGAGCGACCCCAGCCGCTGCCCCTCTTCACGGGACACCTGCTCGATCACGCCCACCATGTCCTTGAAGCAGCGTTGCGCTGCACGGCGCAGCTGTGGGTGGGTTCCCGCACAGTCAACGGTCAGCGACAGTGACTGTGTCCCGGCCACTGCCAGAGCGCGGGCAGCTTCCATGAGCACCAGCCAGATCGAGGTCCAGTTCATCACGGCACGCACCCGCTGCACGGTTGGCAGGCTTCGATGGCTCAACACGTTCTGCATCCCGTCGCGCAGCAGATCTTCCCAGCGGTCGCCGTGCAGTTCAGATCGTTCCTCGATCTTGTCCAGCGAAGGCTGGGCATCGATCAAACCCTTTTCACGCAGGGTCGAGGCCAACTGCTCCAAGGGAGAGCGGCGCTCTTTCGGATATAGCGCGTCGAAACCCTCTCGCAGCGCCAGCAGCCGCCCGGCGACCGGATCCCGCCGTAGCACGGAAAAAGCATAGGCCCCGGCACCCCGGTAATAGCGCCGCTCCAGCGAGGGCGGGCTGTTTTCGCTTCTGGGTCGGCGGGCATCCCAATGCACCAGCGAGCGCGTGTAGGGGAAGAAATGCGTCCGCTCCCAGCTCTTGCTGCCCACCACGTTCGGAACGTCCATCTCCAGACAGCGCAGCAGATGGGAAATAGCATGGGTCGTGTGCTCGTTCATCAGCACCTCTGCCACCTTTTCCGAGGGCATTTCGTTGTCAGCGATGAGCCGGCGTGCAAAGTCATGGGCTGCACGGAGCACATGCACCTTTTCGGTGGATGGCAGCGTCCCTTCGGCACAGCACACCACCAAGTTGATCAATTCCAGCCCTGGATAGTGTCCGGATCCATCTACATCGAATATTCCGCCGAACAGTTTCTGTGTGATGTCAGGTGCGTAGACCGTCGCTGTCGTCGATTTTGCGGACATCACTCGCCCCCCACCTGAATCACGCCCATGTCGAGCGACACGTTCTGAATCTGCCCGCGCATGAAGATCATGATTTGAGAAGCGTCGTCGGTCGTGCTCTCTGCGAGCTGCCCCAGGAACGTGCGCACCTGTCGAATTTCATTGGCATAGAACTCTTCACTGACATGCCCGGACGCCGCCCGTGAGATGCACTCGAACGAGAGCAGATCCAGCGGCAGCTCCCGTAACAAGTTCAGACTTTCATCGACACGAAGGACCACTGTGCGGTCTATCCAGTCCACGGCCTTCGGCATGAACCAACTGGTAACTTGCCCACCCAGCCAAGCGCCGCTGGCAGACATCAGCTTGATACGATCGACCGGGATTCGACGGGCAATGATCGCCGCATCGGCACTGGCCTTTCCGAAAGCGGGATCGACCAAGTGCAGCATCGTTTCGTTCCGCCCGGTGCGCAGGCTCTGGATGGCATGCAGTCCAGCCACGATGGTGTTCTTGGCTTTCACCCGATCCGGAACGCTCATCGTTCCAGCGATCAGCCGAACGAACATGTCACCGAACCTGAACCCGAGGCGTTGCATGACGCTCTCGCGAGTGTTCACGTCATCGAAAAAGGCCCTGCGGCGAAGCGCAGCCACGGCGAGATTCGTCGCTTCGGCTTCCCGCTGCTGATCTGCGCGGGTCTGCGGGTTGCCGTTGAAGTCATCGATGCCGAATGCGGCGTCCACGATCGTCTTCCCGCTGCCTGTCTGAACCGTGAACTGCAGATCGACCTGACTCGTCTCGAACACCTGCCCCAGGCTCAGGATGCGCTCATCGACACGTCTCACGGCGATGAGGCCAGGATCCAGCCGCCGCAAGGCCGCCAGCACTGGGATCACCTTTTCTGCCCTGTCACCAGGAAGATTCGGGGGCGAGCTGAACAGCAGGTTGTAGAAGCTCCACGCATGCTGCCAGCCAGCCGACGCACCCGACATGCGTCGATCCACATCGCTGCAAGTCAGTCCACCCGTCAGCATGTACGCCACGAGCATCAGCATCTCCCGGATCGTCACCACATGACCAAGCCGTTCCACCACCTCGAACAGCTCCTCCAGTCGCTGCAAACGCGAACCGGCGGCGGAATCTTCAGCCAGAAGAACGCGATTGCGCCGAACAGGACACCCGGAGGCGTGATCGCAGGTTCCGCAGGATCGGTCTGACCAGCGCCTTCCGTCACTGACCCAACTGGCAAGCAACCGCCGAATCAGGCTGCCCTGTCGATGCACGGCGCCAGCGGCGACAGACTGGTAGTTGAGATTGACGATGTGGGTATGCCCGTCTGCATTTGCCGTAATGCCCCGTCGAAAGGATTCCTCGAACAGGTGTCGAATTGCTGCGCATACAGGACCGGCACCCTCCGAATTGACGATCGCCCGAAGTCGCCCTTCGTTCGCACAGACCACCAAGCATTCGCCGTCCCTCGCGGCCGACTCCTCCAGCAGTCTCGCCGCTCGGGACGGAGGCTGAATCTCCGAGAGATCCTTGTGCATGCGGAGCCGTGGCGCATCGACCCCATCTGCGGGCGGGATCGGGACAGAAGCGTTGCAACTTTCCAGTAGATGCTGTCGCGCCACATGCGGGGCATGCCCCAACAGCGCCTGCTCCAGCAGACGCCGGCACATATGGGTCTTGCCGTGTCCAGCATCACCGGTGAGGACCACACAGCGGGCGCCGGATCGAATCGCTCCCGCCGTGTAGTCGATCGAGACAGTCTCCAGATCGAGCCTATCGTCGCCCGTCTGGTACTCCTCGTAGATCTGGTCGTGCGCGGCGCTGAACGGCAGGAACCGATGCAACCGCACAACGTGACTGTTCGTATTCGCTGGCATACAGCCTCCCTTTGCCACGACATGATTTTTCGTGGCGCATGCTAAGCAGCGGGAAAGCTGTCAGGCAGCGTCGATCATGAAACAAGTCACACACTCAGGCCGTATCCAGCAAAAAAGACCGAAAAAGCCACACTCCATCAGCGACCACAACACAAGTGCAGCTCAACTGCCAGCCAGTCCTGCACGACGCAGGACTGCCCCGACCACGCCACCGATCCGACGAGCCAGCATTGGTGGCACGGCGTTGCCGACCTGGGAGTACTGCGAAGTCCGATTTCCCAGAAAAACGTAGCTGTCCGGGAAGGTCTGGAGTCTGGCCGCCTCGCGGACTGTCAGGCTACGGCACTGGACAGGATCGGGATGGATAAAGGCGTGCCCATCCTTGCCAATGTGACTGGTCACAGTGGTGCTGTGGCTTCCGGACACCTGAACCCGGAAGCGATCCTTGAAGATGGCCGCCGAGACGTTTTCCGGATCGACGTTGCGGTGCTTCGGAAGAAGCGCCTTCGGGAAATCGGCCAACCGGGGACTAGACCCTATTTCCTGACCATAGGCGGAAACGAACAGGTAACGCACTAGGTCTTCTGGCATGTGCGAGCGGGACTCATGGTTCGCAAGCACACGGATCATTCGATCGGCATACCAGCAGCCATGCGCAGCGGAGCTTGAATGGCACGCAACCGGCAGACGCTCGGAGCCGGATTCCAGCGTCCCCCCCGCCATTCTGGTGACGGATCCTGTCATCCAAAGTGCAATGCGGCGTCGTGCGGGATTTTCTGATTGGCTCAGCTCTCCGATAGCTTCATCAAACGTCTTGCTATTGAAACTGCTGAGCCACGACGCGCCACCGCCACGCCAGCTAAGTGCAGGTCGAAGTTTGGGCAAATCGGCAATCACGTCGTGTACAGCAGTAGACGGCGTCGCCACCAGCGTCCCGACGTGGTAGCCGGCAAGCCTGAAAACATCCTCCCGTATCCCGCAGATGATCACGCGATGCCGAGCCTGAGGCAGACCCAGTTCTTCCGTGCGGACGATGAACTCATCGGCAGCGGGTTCCGATGGTGTATCGCTGCTGCCATCTGCACCCTTCACCAGCGAAACCAGCACGTAGCCCTTACCGCCGGGTACACCGCACACCTCGCCCGGATTCCGAAGATCCGACTTGATCGACTCGAAGATCCGAGCACCTTCGATAGTCGAGGTCAGGATACCCTTGACGTTTTCCATCACGAAGACAGCAGGCCGGAATTCGGCTATGACCTGCAAGTACTCCTTGTAGAGAAAGTGCCTGTGATCTTCCTCCGGCCGGTAGTCTTCCTTGCCCCGATTGCGCGCGCGCCCCACCAGCGAGTACGCCTGACAAGGCGGACCTCCGATCAACACGGCGTTGTCAGGAAGCTGCCCATCTCGTGTGAACAGCAAAAGGCGTTCCCTGATGATTTCGGTGGCTTCTGCGCGGCGATCAGGCCCAAGCTCAAATTTCAGCGCTTCACGACCAGCCTCCACACACGCTTCGGCGATCAACCCCCCCCCCTGAGCACTCAACTGCGTCAACGTGTCTCGCCAGTCAGTCACCGCGATCAAGTGATCCCACGTCTTCCAGACCTCGTCAATTTCTTGTGGCTCCCGCCCCTTGAGCAGACGCTCCAAGGCCCGATGCGCCGCACGCAGCCTCAACGTGCAGGCAGCCATTTCGTCCTTCTCGATCGAGACGACGGTTCTGAATTCGACTTGCGACGAGCGGGAAAGTCCTTCGCCCAGACCACCAGGGCCGGCGAACAGATCAATGACGGGAACAGGCATTCAGAGACTCGGGCAAGCGGCCGCCAAAGGAGTTCGGCCGAACAGACAAAAAAGCGGCATCCTACAGCCAGCAGCGCGCAGGACGATGGACAGGAGCACGACGGTGACAGACGTGGTGGACGGGGCGACCAGATCCAGAATGATGGCGAGCATCAGGGGCAAGGACACGCAGCCAGAGCGGAGAGTCCGGCGCTATCTCCATGCAACCGGTCTGCGCTTTCGCCTGCACGTCAGAGACCTGCCCGGCAGCCCCGACCTCGTTTTCTCTGCACACCGCGCCGCAGTCTTCGTCCACGGATGCTTCTGGCACCGACACCCGTTCTGTCGCTACGCCACGACTCCCGCCACACGCCGCGAGTTCTGGCTGGACAAGTTTGCCAGGAATGTCGTCCGGGACCAGCGCAGCCAGCTCGCGCTAGAACAGACCGGCTGGACATCCCTGGTCATCTGGGAGTGCGAGACACGCCAGGAGGAATGTCTGGATGCGCTGTTCTGGCAGATCAGGGCGTCTGGCTGAATGGGTGTGCGACGCTGGGACGACCCTTCGGATCACCAAGCAGATCACCCGACGAAAAGTGTCCCGTCATGGAGGTGGGCGCCACGGAGCAGATCCCGTACACTGAAGGCGCGCCCCGTGGTTGGTTGAGCTTGCTGTAGTGCCACCTTTTTGGTGTCAGAGGCAGGCACGGTTCCCAGCGGGGCGTTTTCTATTTCCACGCTCGAAAGCGCGTGGAGCATGGTACCGGCCACCACCGCCCCCGGCTCGTATTCCTTGACGGTCAGCTTGACGCGATATAGCTGGTCGCCGATCAGCAAAGGGACATAGAGCCGGTACACCGCCGACACGAATTCGTTGTGGTGCGTGTCGTCGGCATGCCGCTCAGCCACAACTGCGCGCTGGGCCAGTGCAGGCAGCGCAGCAACCGCTTTCGAGTCGGTCGCTGAAAGACCCGGGTTGTCACCCATCTTCGAGCGGCCCTTCTTGTTGATGCGCAGCACCCAGCCGGTGTCATCGTTCGGCAGTCCGTCTCCACTCTGTATGACGCGCAATGCATCGTCAGCCGCTCGGGACAGAGCACGCCGAGACAGACCGATACCAAACTCATCCCCGGTCAACTGAACAGCCCGCACCGGCAGCAGGTCAAAAAGGCCGGGGCGCTGTCCAAAAATGAAAATTTCTCCCATCCCGGCATTCTGCTGCACCGGCCCATGCCCAGACGCTTCAGGCGGCACGCGGGACTCTGCGAGAGATCCTCGCCTTCGCGAGGATGGCAGGCGAGAGCTGTCAGGCAGCGAGCCTCAGGGCGTCGGCTCCGGCACCGGCGCCGCCGGCGTCACCACGTCGATCGTCTTCTCGATGACCTTGCCCGTGACCTTCACGCCCGTGGAGACGACCGCGCCGGCCACCGAGATGGCAGCCCCTGCGGTGGCACCGGCCACAGCCACCACGCCGCAGCCGCTCAGGCTGGTGGCCAGCACGGCGGCAGCGCCAGCAAGACCCAGGCGGCGAAGGACCAGACGGGGGAAGGGGCGGAGATCTGCGTTCATGGCAAGTACCTGCAATCGGGCTGAAAAGGAAAAGACCCCACGATTGTCGGGCGCCCGGGCTGTCACGGTTCTGCCTTGTGGCTGTCACGGTGATTTCACAAGAGGCGCAGAGGATGCGGAAAGTCACATTTCCCAGCCACCTGTCACACGCCACGGACCTCCCATGAACAAGCCTCTGGACCTCAGCCACCTCGCCGCCCGCGCCGAAGAAGACAGCAACACCAGCGACAACGCGCACTTCGCGGCCGTGCTGGACGCCCGGCTGAGCCGACGCGGCCTGCTGCGCGGCAGCGTCGGCACGGCGGCAAGCGCCCTGTTCGGCAGCGTCGCGCTGGCGGCCTGTGGCGGCGGTGACGACACCCCGGCCACGCCCACCACGCCAGACACCGGCGCCCTGTCGAAGCTGGGTTTCACCGCCGTGCCCAAGAGCATGGCCGACCAGGTCACGCTGGCCGCCGGCTACACCGCCACCGTCGTCTACGCGCTCGGCGACCCGCTGACCGCCTCGACCCCTGCCTACAAGAACGACGGCACCGACACCGACTTCGGCAACCGCGCCGGCGACCACCACGACGGGATGGAGTGGTTCGGCCTGGGCAGCGACGGCTCGGCCTCGACCGCCGCCAACGACCGCGGCCTGCTCGCCATGAACCACGAGGCGACCACCGACGAAACCCTGTCGTCGTTCTTCCTGCACGCCAACGGCGGCACCAAGACCCTGCCCCGCCCGACCACCGAAGTGGACAAGGAAACCGCCATCCACGGCGTCTCGGTCGTCGAGGTGAAGAAGACCGGCAACACCTGGGCCTATGTCCAGAACTCGGCCTTCAACCGCCGCGTCACCGCGCTGACCGAAGTCGACATCAGCGGCCCGGCCAAGGGCCACGCACTGCTGAAGACCAAGTACTCGATCGACGGCACCCGCACCCGCGGCACGCTGAACAACTGCGGCACCGGCAAGACGCCGTGGGGCAGCTTCCTGACCGGCGAAGAGAACTGGTTCGGCTACTTCACCCGCCCGCTCGGCGACAACCTGGCCCGCGCCAACGACAAGTCGGTCACCGCGCTGAACCGCTATGGCCGTGCCGAAGGCGCCGCTTCGCGCCACGGCTGGGAATCCGCCGGCACCGCCGACCTCTACGCCCGCTGGATCAACGCCAGGACCGGCACCTCGACCGACGGCACCGACGACTACCGCAACGAGATGAACGGCATGGGCTACATCGTCGAGATGGACCCCTACAAGGCGACGAGCCGCCTGGTCAAGCGCACCGGCCTGGGCCGCTTCGCGCATGAGAGCGCCGCGTTCTCGCTGCCGAAGGCGGGCGAGAAGCTGGCCGTCTACATGGGCGACGACGCCCGCAACGAGTACATCTACAAGTTCGTCTCCGACACCGCCTGGTCCGCCGCCGACGCCAACCCGAGCGACCGCCTGGCCACCGGCGCCAAGTACCTCGACAACGGCAAGCTCCACGTCGCCAAGTTCGCCGCCGACGGCACCGGCCAATGGATCGAGCTGAACAAGGCCGCGATCCCGGCCACCTACACCGCCTACGCCTTCGCCGACGAAGCCGACATCCGCGTGAACTGCCGTCTGGCCGCCGACGCGGTGGGCGCGACGAAGATGGACCGCCCCGAGTGGTGCGCGACCCACCCGACGACCGGCGAGGTCTACTTCACGCTGACCAACAACAGCAACCGCCGTGTCGCCCCGACCGCCGGCAGCGCCACGCAGCTCGCCCCGGACAGCGCCAACCCGCGCGCCTACTCGGACCTGAAGGGCACGACCGCGCAGCAAGGCAATCCCAACGGCCACATCCTGCGCGTCAAGGAAACCGCCGGCAGCGGCGCCGCCCTGACCTTCACCTGGGACGTGTACCTCTTCGGTGCCCAGTCCGACGCCGACACCGGGCTGGTCAACCTGTCGAGCCTGACCGCCGACCAGGACTTCTCCAGCCCGGACGGTCTCGTGTTCAGCCAGTCCACCGGCATCTGCTGGATCCAGACCGACGACGGCGCCTACACCGACGTGACCAACTGCATGATGCTGGCGGGCCTGCCCGGTCAGGTCGGCGATGGCGCCAAGAAGACGCTGGCCCACAGCGCCACCCTGAGCGTGGACACTTTCCTCGGCAAGGCACCGACGGCGGACACGCTCAAGCGTTTCCTCGTCGGCCCGAAGGACTGCGAGATCACCGGCCTGACCGAGACACCAGACGGCAAGACGCTGTTCATCAACATCCAGCACCCAGGTGAAGGCACCAAGATGGCCGACATCGCCGATCCGACGAAGTACACCAGCCAGTGGCCCTCCAGCGCGGGCTACGGTGCCGGCAAGCGCCCACGCTCCGCCACCCTCGTCATCACCCAGAACGACGGCGGTCGCATCGGTACCTGACGCAACCCCCTGGACAGGGGGGATCGGGCCAACGGTTCGACACCGTTTCGCAAGCCACCGCAAAGGTTGTGACGGATTTCGCACCTTTACAATGGCAGAGCCCGATTTTTCGCATTTTTCAACCGCCGGGCAGCCCCCGGCGGTTTGCCATGACGAGTCCCCTGTCCGACCCCAGAACGACCACGGCCCGTCCGCGCGCCAGCGCCGACAGCCTGCCCGCGCTGACCCGACTGGTCGCGTGGCAGGCGGCGCTGATGTCGCAGGACCGGCTCGCCACCGCCGCCGCCCAGCTGGTGCGGGACGTGGCCATCGGCCTGGGCTGCACGCAGGTGGCCCTGGGCTGGCAGCACCACGACCGCACCGCGCTGCTGGCGGTGTCCAGCCCCTCCGCACTGGGGGATGCCGCCGCGGCCCTGCGCACCACGCGGGCCTTCGAGGCCGCGATGGACGAATGCCTCGACCAGGACACGGTGGTGCGCTGGCCCGAAACACCCGACCAGACACGACCGGCGATTGCCCAGGCGCATGCGGCACTGGTGCAGCCCCCGGGCGGCCATGCACACGCCGTTGCCAGCCTGCCGCTGCGGGCGGGCGGGCGCTGCGTCGGCGCGCTGACGCTGTGCTGGGATGACGCAGACCGGCTCTCCACCTTCGACGCCGACACGCTGGGGCACCAGCTCGCCCTGATGGCCCCATGGCTGGCGCTGCTGGCGCGGCACGAGCAGCCGCTGTGGCGCCGCATGGTGCACTCCTGGCAGGCGTGGTGGCAGCAGTCGAGCCGGCGCCGCCGGGGGGCCAGTGCGGCGCTGGTGCTGCTGGTGGCGGGCTGGCTGCTGTGGCCGGTGGCGCAGGAACTCGGCGGGCGGGCGCGGCTCGATGGCGAGCACGAGCGCAGCCTGACCGCCCCCACGGATGGCTTTCTGCAGGCGGTCCACGCCCGGCCCGGCGACCGTGTGCGGGCCGGTCAGGCGCTGCTGGCCCTGGCGCCACAGGATCTGGAGGTGGACGCCCGCCGACTGGAAAGCGAGATCGCCCAGCACCAGAACGCCTACATGGCCGCGCTCGCCCGCGCCGACCGGGCGCAGATGGGCATCCACCTCGCCCGCAGCGACGAAGTGCAGGCGCGGCTGCAGCTGGTGCGGCGCGACCTCGGCCGCACCCAGATCACCGCGCCCATGGACGCGCTGGTGCTGGACGGCGACCTGAGCCGCTCGGTGGGCATGCCGGTGCGGCGCGGCGACACGCTGATGCGCCTGGCCCCGGACCAGGCACCACGGGTGGTGGTCGAGATCGACGAACGCGACATCGACGCCGTGCGTCCGGGACAGCCGGCACGGCTGGCACTGTCCGCTCTGCCCTGGGAGACGCTGGCGCTGCAGGTGGAGCGGGTGCAGCCGGCGGCGCGCTCGGTCGAGGGCGCCAATGTGTTCGAGGTCGAGGCCCGGCTGCGCTCGCCGGTGCCCGACGGACTGCGGCCCGGCCTGACCGGGGTGGTGCGCATCGAGATCGGCCGCCAGAGTCGGCTGCAGACGCTGGGCGGGCGGGCGGTGGACTGGCTGCGCTTGCAGTGGTGGCGCTGGGCGGGATGAGCGGCATGACGGCCACGGCGGCACTGCCTGCGTCCGACGCGCTGCTGCACCCGCATTGGTACCGGGTCGCCGCGCTGCAGCCGCGCCTGCGCGGCCATGTGCGCGTGCAGCGCCAGACCACGCGGGGCGAACGCTGGATGCTGCTGACCGACGGCAACACGCAGCGCACGCACCGGCTCGACCACGCCGCCTGGGCCTTCGTCGGGCGCTGCACGGGCGAGCGCACCGTGCAGCAGCTCTGGGACACCCTGCTCGACACCGAGGGCGACGACGCGCCGACCCAGGGCGAGGTCATCGCGCTGCTGACGCATCTGCAGCAGGTGGGGTTGCTCCAGGCGGGGATCGACAGTCCCGCCACCGAGCCGGACTGGGCCCCGCCCCGCCCGCGGGCCCTGGTCAGTGCCGCCAATCCGCTGTATTTCCAGGTGACGCTGGGCGACCCGTCGGCGCTGGTGCGGCGGCTGGAGCGGGCGCTGCATCCGCTGCTGCAGCCGGCGCTGCTGGTGGCGTGGGCGCTGGGGGTGGGGCTGGCCGGGCTGGGGGCGCTGGCGGACTGGCCCGCGCTGTCCGCCCACGCCCGCCACTGGCTCGGCCACCCGCACCACCTGGGCCTGCTGTGGGCCGTCTACCCGGTGATGAAGCTGCTGCACGAGGCCGCGCACGCGCTGGCCATCCACCGCTTCGGCGGCGAGGTGCGCGCCTTCGGGCTGACGATGATGCTGTTCACGCCGGTGCCGCATGTGGACGCCCGCGCCGCCGGGGCCTTCATCGGGCGGGGCGAGCGGCTGCTGGTGAGCCTGGCCGGGATCATGGCCGAGCTGGCGATGGCGGCCGGCGCGTTCGTGGTCTGGCAGCACACGCAGAACGGGCTGCTGCACGATGTCGCCTTCGTCGTGATGTTCCTGGGCGCGGTGTCGAGCCTGCTGGTCAACGGCAACCCCTTGCTGCGCATGGACGGCTACCACGCCTTCTGCGACGCGCTGGACCTGCCCAACCTGGCCGCACGCTCGCGCCGCTGGTGGCTGCGGGTGGGCAGCGGGCTGGTCAACGGGGCCGCGCACGCCGCCCCCGCCCCGCTGTGCGCACCGGGCGAGCGCGGCTGGCTGATCGCGTATGCGCCGCTGTCGTGGCTGTACCGGGCGGGGCTGAGCTGGATGGTCGTGCGCTGGCTGGGCGGCGTCCATGCGGGACTGGGGCTGGCGGCGGCGGCGGTGCTGGGTGGGTGGATGCTGGGCGGGCCGCTGCTGGCGCTGTGGCAGCAGTTGCAGGCGCCGAGGCTGGCGGAGGCGGTGCGGCGCGTGGCGATGGTGCGGGTGGCGCTGATCGGGGCGGCCGGACTGGCGCTGTTCGCGCTGTGGCCGCTGCCACACGCAGCCACGGTGCAGGGCGTGGTGTGGCTGCCCGAGTCGGCCTGGATCCGGCCCCAGACCGAAGGACTCGTCGCCGCCGCCCAGACCCCGTCCGGCCAGCGCGTCCAGGCCGGCCAGACCGTGCTCGCCCTCGCCAACGATCCGCTGAGCACGCGCCGCACCGCGCTGGAGGAACAGCGCATCGGCCTGCAGGCGCGGCGCTACGACACCCTCGTGCGCGACCCCGGCCAGTCGGCGGCGCTGCAGCAGCAGATCACGGCGCTGCACGCCCAGCGCCAGCAGCTCGACGCCGAACTGGCCGGGCTGGCGGTGCGCGCACCGCTGTCGGGCACGCTGGTGCTGGACGACGCGCACCGGCTGGGCGGGCGCTGGCTGCGACGTGGCGACACCCTCGGCCACGTCCGCCCGGACGACAACCGCACCGTGCAGGTCGTGCTGCCCCACGGCGATGCGGTGCTCGTGCAGCAGGCACTGCAGGGCATCACCCTGCGCCGCGTCGACCAGCCCGACACCCCGCTCACCGCCCGGCTGCGCACCGCCACCCTGCCCTCGGCAACCCGGCGCCTGCCCGCCCGCAGCCTGGGCGACCTCGGCGGCGGCGGCATCACCACCGACCCCGCCGACCCGCAGGGCCTGACCAGCCGCGACCCGGTGACGGTGCTCGAACTCGTCAGCGACCAGCCGCTGGGCGAGCGCGTGGGCAGCAGGGTCTGGGTGCGCCTGTCCTTCACGCCGCAGCCAGCGGCGTGGCAGCTCGGGCGCTGGCTGCGACAGACCTTCCTGGGCGAGTTCCAGGCGCGGGAGTGAAGAGGCCACCATGGTGCGCACACCGACACGGAACACGCCCGCCTTGCAAGCCCGCCTCGACGCGGCCTGCCGCGACACGCTGGGCCTGACGCCTCGCCCCAACCAGTGGCAGGCGGCGCAGGCGATGGTGGAGGGCCAGCTGGCCGAACTCGCCACCGGCGAAGGCAAGACGCTGGCGCTGGCGCTGGCGGCGGGGCTGCTGGCGCTGCGGGGCCAGACTGTCCACCTGCTGACCGCCAACGACTACCTCGCCACCCGCGACGCGCAGCAGTGGCAGCCCTGGTACGCCCGGCTCGGGCTGCGCGTGGCCGCCGTCACCGCCGAGACGCCCGCACGCGAGCGCGCCGCCGCCTACCGGGCCGACGTGGTCTACGTCAGCGCCCGCGAGCTGGTCTTCGACAGCCTGCGCGACCAGGTGGCCGGCCGCTCGGCGTGGTCGGCTTCCGCCCGCGACGCCCGCCTGAGCGAACACGCCCGCGCCCTGACCCAGACGCCGCCCGACGACGACCTCGCCACCGTCCCCACCTTCGACGCCGCGCTGATCGACGAGGCCGACAGCATCCTGCTCGACGAAGCGGTCATGCCGCTGGTGCTGGCCCGCCTCGGTGCTTCGGGCGAGCGGCTGGCGCAGCTCGGCACCGCGCTCGGGCTGGCGGCACGGCTGCAGGCGGGGCGGGACTTCGAGCTGCAGCCCCTGGCCCGCGACGCGCTGCTCACGCCCGCCGGGGCACAGCGGCTGGAGACGCTCTGCGCCGACGCCGCCCGGCTCTGGCGCCACCGGCTGCACCGGGAGGAGCTGGTGCGGCTGGCCCTGGTCGCCACCCACCTGCTGCAGCCCCAGCGCGACTACCTCGTGCGCCATCCCCAGCTCTGCCTGCTCGACCCGGTCACGGGGCGCATCGCCGCCGGGCGGGTCTGGTCGAACGGGCTGCACGAGCTGGTCTGCCTGAAGGAAGGCTGCCCCCCACCGCCGCCCACCGAGACGGCGGCCCGCACCACCTACAGCGCCTTCCTGCGCCGCTACCGCCACCTCGGCGGCACCAGCGCCACCCTGCACGGCCACCGCCACGAGCTGCAGCGCCTGTACGGCCTGAGCATGCGCCGCATCGCCCCGCACACGCCCAGCCGCTGCGTGCGGGGCCCGAACCGCTGGTTCAGCGACGAGGCGGCCCGCGACCGGGCGGTGGTCGAGCGGGCGCTGGCGCTGGCGGCGCAGGGTCGGCCCGTGCTGGTCGGGACGGACGGCGTGCCGCAGTCGCTGCGGCTGGCCGAGGCGTTCGCGGCCAGCGTGCCGGCCACGCAGCACCCGCCCATCCAATGCCTCGACGCCCGGCAGGACGCCCTGGAGGCCGCCTGCATCGCCCAGGCCGGCCAGCCGGGGCAGATCACCATCGCCACGCGCATGGCCGGGCGGGGGGTCGACATCCGGCTGCACCCGGACGCGGTCCGCGCCGGCGGGCTGCACGTCCTGAACTGCCAGGACAACCCCGCCCGCCGCCTGGACGAGCAGCTCTTCGGCCGCAGCGCACGCCAGGGCGATCCGGGCAGCGCCGAGCACTGGCGGGTCGGGCCAGCGCGCTCGCTGTACGCGGTGGCGGCGCTGGGGGCGTGGCGCGACGTGGCCTGGCGGCTGCGCCAGCGCGCCCGCGAAGCCCGTTCGGCCGACGAACGCCACCGCCTGCACCTGGCCGACACGCTCGCCCGCCAGCACCTGGACCGGCTCGCCCCCGCGGACCGTGATCCGATGGACTGATCCCGCACCCTTTCGACTCCCCACCCTCCCATGCCAAGACGCTCCCGCCTCCTGCCCGTCCACGCCGCCACCCTGGCGCTGTGGCTGTGGCTGCCCGACGTGGCCCAGGCCCTCACGCTGGGCTGCCTGATCACGCCGGCCCGTGTCGCCGACCTCGGCACGCCGCAGGCTGGCGTGGTCGAGCGCATGCTGGTCGACCGGGGCGACACGGTGCGCCGGGGCCAGCCGCTGGCGCTGCTGCAGGCGGCCGGCGAGCGCGCCGCGCTGCACACCGCCGAAGCCCGTGCCAAGGCACAAGCCGCCGTCACCGCCGCCCAGGCCACGCGGGGGCTGGCACAGCAGAAGGTCCAGCGCGCCGAGTCGCTGCACCGCGAGCAGTTCATCTCCGACATCGCGCTCGACCAGGCCCGCACCGACCTGAGCGTGGCCAGCCAGGCGCTGCGCCAGGCCGAGGACCAGCGCGCCATCTACCAGGCCGAGGCCGCGCAGGCGCTGACCCAGCTCGGCCAGCGCGCCCTGCGCAGCCCCTTCGACGGGGTGGTGGTGGACCGCATGGCGCAGCCGGGCGAGCGCGTCGAGCTGCAGCCGCTGCTGCGGGTAGCGGACGTGGCGCGGCTGCGGGTGGAAGTGGTGGTGCCGGCCAGCCAGTTCGGGCAGGTGCGCACGGGCGCGCGGCATGTGGTGAAGGCCGATGTGCCGGGCGTGCCGGGGCGCGAGGCGGTGGTGACGCAGGTGGACCAGGTCATCGACGCCGCCAGCAACACCTTCCGCGTGCGGCTGGCGCTGGACAACGCCGACCGCGCCGTGCCGGCCGGGGCGCGCTGCCAGATCGACCTGGGCCTGTCCGCGAAGGCCGCGCCATGAGCCGCCCGCCGCGCCGGCGCTGGCAGGTCGAGGAGCTGGAGCCGCGCATCCTCTACGCCGCCGACACCGCCGCGCTGGCCACGCTGGGCGACATCGGCACCACCTTCGTCGTCAGCACCACCGCCGACAGCGGCACAGGCTCGCTGCGGGACGCCATCCTGCAGGCCAACCTCCAGCCCGGCGCCGACACGATCCGCTTCGACATCGCCGCCCCGCTGGTGGGCGGCGTCCACACCATCACCCCGACCTCGGCGCTGCCCGTCATCACCGACACCGTCTGGCTCGACGCCAGCCGCGAACCGGACGCGCTGGCGCTGGGCCGGCCGGTGGTGGAGCTGGTGGGCAGCGACGCCGGCGGCAGCACCACGGCGCTGGTGCTGGCCGATGGCAGCGACGGCAGCCTGGTGCGCGGGCTGGTGGTCCACAGCTTTGGCGGCGGCGGCCTCCAGGTGCAGGCTGGCGCGGACGGGGTGACGCTGGCCGGGCTGCGCATCGGCACCGACGCGAGCGGCCAGCAAGCCCCCGGCAACGGCGGCCACGCAATCGAGACCCGCGGCGCGCAGACCCTGGTGGGCGGGCCGACTGCCGCCGACCGCAACCTGCTCTCGGGCAACAACGCCGGGGTGGTCGTCGCGGGCACCACGGCGGCCGGCGCCCGCATCGAGGGCAACACCATCGGGGTGGACCTGCGCGGCGAGTCGGCGCTGGGCAACCGCTCGGTCGGGGTCTACCTCGATGCACCGGGTGCGGCGGTCACGGGCAACCTCATCAGCGGCAACAGCTACGAAGGCGTCTACCTGCTCGCCGGCGCCACCGGCAGCACCGTGCAGGGCAACCTGATCGGCACCGACCTCGGCGGCACGCGGGCCGTCGGCAATGGCTCCTTCGGCGTGTACGTCGAGAACACGCGCGACGTGCTCATCGGCGGCACCACCCCCGGCACCGGCAACCTGATCGCCTGGCAGAAGTCCGGCGCGGGGGTGTCCATCGTGGGGACGGCGGGGGCAGTGTCGGTGCTGGGCAATGCCATCCACGACAACACCGGGCTGGGCCTTGACCTCGGGGCCGCCGGGGTCAACGGCAACCGCGAGGCCGACACCGACGGCGGCCCCAACAACCTGCTGAACTACCCGCTGCTGACCAGCGTCACCACGCAGGCGGGGGCCACGCGCCTGGTCGGCGAGCTGCGCACCACCCCCGGCGCCACGCTGCGCATCGAGTTCTTCGTCAACCCGCAGGCCGACCCGCTGGGCTTCGGCGAGGGCCGCACCTTCGTGGCCAGCACCGAGATCACCACCGACGCCAGCGGCATGGCCCGCTTCGACACCACGCTGGCGGACCGGCTGCTGCAGACGGGTCAGGTCGTGTCGGCCACCGCCACGGTGCGGCTGCCGGGTGGCGCAGCGGGCAAGCCCTGGGGCGACACCTCGGAGTTCGGCAACGCGGTGGCGGTGCGCTTCGAGCCGAGCGCGCCCGTCGTCACCCCGGACACCACCCTGCGCGTGGCCGAGAACAGTCCCGCCGGCACGGTGGTCGGCACCCTGCGCGCCAGCGATGCCGACCCCGGCAGCACCCTGGGTGGCTGGACGCTGCTCGGCAGCAGCGCGCTGGCGGTCGATCCGGTCTCGGGGGCGTTGCGCGTGGTCGATCCCAGCGCGCTCGACCATGAAGCGCAGACCACCTTCACCGTCACCGCCACCGTCTCCGACGGCACCCTCACCAGCGCCCCCCAGACCCTCACCATCGCCATCGACAACGTGAACGAGGCACCGCTGCTGGCGGTGGTGCCCTGGCAGATCCAGACCGGCATGCCGCTGACCCTCGGCCCCGACGTGCTGCGCGCCCAGGATCCAGACGGCAGCATGGCCACGCTGCAGGTGGAGGTCGGCCCGACCACGGGTGGACGCTTCGAGGCGGTCACGGCGCCGGGGGTGGCGCTCGACCGGTTCAGCGTCAATGACCTGCAGTCCGGCCAGATCCGCTTTGTCGCCACGGCGGTGAGCGAGGCGCCGTCGGTGCAAGTGCGGGTGAGCGACGGCAGCGCCAGCAGCCCCTGGACCACCGTGGGCGTGGACTGGACCCCTGCCCCGCCGCCGCCGCCCCCGCCACCCGCGCCCAGCCCCGAGCCCACGCTGGAGCCCCCGCCGCGCCTGAGCGTGCCCCCGCCGCCCACCCCGGACGCCCGCGACACCGAGCCCCTGACGCTGGCCACGCCCACCCTGTCGGGCCGAGCCGATCCGCTGTCCCGCGAGGTGCGGGCGGTGGCAGCGGAGCAGTGGCTGGCGCAGGTGCAGGCCACCAGCTCCGCCGAGATCGCCGCCCTGGGCACCCAGAACCACCAGAACGGGGCCTCCGCCGCGGCACCGGCCCCCGCGGGGGACGCCACGCTCGCCCCCGACCTGCTCGCCCTGGTGCTGCCCGACAACGCGCTGGCGGCCCTGCAAGCGGGCTACGACCTGCCCGCTGCCCTCACCCAGGGCAGCGAACTCCTGGCCTTGACCGACGATGGACTGGGGCTGCTGCGGGCGGATCTGGCCGAGGAGTCCGGGCGGCTGCAGTCGGCCATCGACCCGATCGAGGCGTCCGGTCTGGCACTGACCGTCGGCCTGGTGTGGTGGACGGTGCGGCTGGGCGGGGTGGCGGGTTCGCTGCTGGTGTCGGTGCCGACCTGGCAGTTCTTCGATCCGCTGCCGGTGCTGACCCGTCCACCCGCCGCCCGCCGTGCCCTGCGCGACGCCACGGAGCCCGCCGACACCACCCGCCCAGACCTGCAGAACGAGGAAGCCTCCGCGGCAGAAGTGCTCGGGCGTGACCAGCCTGCCGCCGCCCGAGAAGCCACGGCAGCCGACGACAACGTCGACACCACCACCGCCAGCAAGGGAGTCCGCCGATGAGCCGCCACGCCTGGCCTGCCTGGTGGCCCCGCCCAGGGGTCGAGCTGCGGCTGACGCTGGGGCTCGTCGCCATCTTCCTGGCGGTGATCTTCCTGCTGGATGTGCTGTTCGGTCTGGTGCCGGACCGCGCCCGCACCGAGCTGGTCTCTCGCCAGACCACCAGCACGGCGCTGGCGCTGCTGGTCACGCAGGGCGTCGAGCAGAACCAGCGCCTGCCGCACGCGGCCGTGCGGCAGCTCGTCGCGCAAGACCCGGAGGTGCTGTCGGTGGCGCTGGTGCAACCCGGCCGCCCGCGCATCACCCTGGTGGGCGACCACGCCGCGCACTGGACCCTGCCCGCCGGCGAACGCTCGACGCTGACCCAGGTGCGCGTGGCCATCCACGACGCCCGCCAGCAGCCCTGGGGCACGCTGGAAATCGCCTTCCGCCCGCTCTACCCGTCGACGCTGGCGGGGGTGCTGGCCACGCCGGTGGTGCGGGCGCTGCTGGCCATCGCGGTCCTGAGCGGGCTGGCGATCTGGCTCTACCTGCGCCGCGTGCTGCAGCACCTCGATCCGGGCCAGGTGATCCCGGAGCGGGTGCGCGACGCCTTCGACGTGCTCGACGAGGGCATCGTCATCCTCGACCCGCAGGCCCGCGTGATGATGGCCAACGAGGCCCTGCGCCGCCTGGCCCGCACCGACGTGACCATCGGCCAGCCCGTCACGCAGCTCGACTGGCTGTGCAGCGCCCTGCAAGGCACGGGGCAGGACAAGGACGTACCGCTGCCATGGACCACCGCCACCCGCACGGCGGCCGCCTCGCCCGAGCGCGAGATCCGCATCACCGACGCCAGCGCGCCCGACCAGCAGCGCGAGGTGCTGGTCAAATGCACGCCGGTGCTCGACCCTGGCGGGCAGGTGCGCGGCAGCCTGCTGCGGCTGCGCGACGTGAGCGCCCTGCACCAGCTCAACCGTGCCTTGCAGACCTCGCAGCAGGCCCTGCGCGAGCGCAACGAGGAACTCAGCCGTCTGGCCACCCGCGATCCCATGACGGGCTGCCTGAACCGTCGCGCCTTCTTCGAGCAGGCCACGCGGCTGTTCGAGCTGGCCGACCAGCGCGGCGAGGGGCTGGTCTGCGTGATGGCCGACATCGACCACTTCAAGCAGTTCAACGACCGCCACGGCCACGCCACTGGCGACCAGGTGATCAAGGCGGTGGCGGCCATCCTGGGCAGCGGCGTGCGCAGCACTGACCTGGTGTGCCGCTACGGCGGCGAGGAGTTCTGCCTGCTGCTGCCGCAGCGCGCCGTGGGCGACGTGCAGGCGCTGGCCGAGCGGCTGCGGCTGGAGATCGAGCAGACGGCGGGCGCGCAGGTCACGTCGGTGGCGGGGCTGCAGGTGACCTCCAGCTTCGGCCTGGCGCTGCACGAGCCGGGACTGGCCGGGCTGGCGGCGCTGGTGGACCGGGCCGACCAGGCACTCTACGAGAGCAAGCGCAGCGGGCGCAACCGCGTCAGCCGCTGGCCGGTGCCGTCGTCAGAACCGGAACTGGCCTGAAGCGGCCGGCAGCACGGGAGCCGTGTCGGGAATCGGGCGCAGCCGAGGGGCGCCGGCGGGCGCCGGGTCAGACTCCTGCGTGGCCACAGGCACCAAGGGCTGCGCGGGAGCCGCACGCCAGGTGGGCGGCAGGCGTGACGTGCGCGGGTAGGTAGCCGCGTCGAGCGTGGTCTGCCAGTCGCTGGCCTCGAAGCCCTGCAGGCGCTGCGCGCCCAGTCGCAGGATGGGCAGCTCGATCGCGCCTTCGCGCCGCTGCAGCTCGGCCAGGTCTTCGGCGCGCACGACGCTGAACTCGCGCACGGGCACCCCCCGCTGCCGCAGCAGGCCACGGGCGCTGTCGCAGGGGCTGCAGTTCGGCGCGGTGTAGAGCGTGGCCGGGTAGCGGGCCATCGCCTGGCGCAGGTCGTAGGGCAGCTCGACCGGCGCCGACCCGGCGGCGCGCTCCGCCCCGGACAGGCGGGCAGCGGGGCCGGCGGGGGGGCGGTCGGTGTAGGTGATCCGGCCGTCAGGGCCGACCACCTTGTACTGGGCCGAGGCCGTACCGACCAGCAGCCACAGCGCGGCCAGCCCTCCCCATCGCATCACTTGGCATGTCATCGCGGCACTCCTGGCACTCCTGTCATCGTCTGCAGCCCCTCGCGTGCCGATGGTAGCCCTGCCGCCGCTCAGGGCGACATCGACAGGCGCCCCTGCTCCCACTGCAGGCGAAAGCCCTGGAGAAAGCTGTTGCCGACCAGCACATGGGGCATGTCGCTGTCGATGACCACCGCCTCGACATCGCGGGCCTGCAGCGGGCCGAGACGGACCTGCGCCAGCCGCACCCGCCGTCCGGCGCTGCGGCCCGAGGCGGTCTGCACCTGCGCAGCCGTGCCCGCCTGCCAGTCTACGCCCATGCGCTGCGCCGTCTGCACCGACAGCACGACCACCGAGGCCCCCGTGTCCACCACCGCCTGCATGGCATGGCCGTTGATCTCGCCGCCGGTCTGGTAGATCCGGTCGCTGCCCGCTTCCAGCACGAGCACCGGCCGCTGGCGCCCGGCGCGCAGCGCCTGCGCATCCCCCACGGCCACCGGTGCAGCGCCCACCACCAGGGCCTGCCGGTACCCACCCGCCTCGACGACGACCGACCGCTCGCCGGCACCGCGCTGCACGCGCACGCCATCGACCGTCTCGCCCAGCGACAGCACCCGCGTGCGACCGTCGATGACCAGCACCACCTTGTCGCCCATGGTGCCGGCCAGGGCCACCCCAGGCGCACTGGCTGCCGGGCCGACCAGCAGCAGCAGCGCGCACCCGACCAGGGCTACCGCCCATGGGCTTGCCTTGACCTGCGAGTTTCCGCGCATGAATACACTCCGTTACATCCTGATGCGCAGCCTACGCGGCACGCACGCGCCACAGGAACGGGATAAGCGCGTCGAAAGTCAGACAGACGTGTCACAAGCGCGGAACAGTCGGTGCACACGTCAGCGGGGCCGGGCTGTCCGAAGGCATGGCGCGGATGGCTGCGGGTGCCCGTCCAATCCACCCTGCGTTTCTGGTGTGTTTCCGCAGCGCGTGAATTGCGCACTTGAAGCACGCAGGAGTACCAATCAGGATCCAGCCCATGCGTACATACCCTTCTTCTTTTCTGCGGCGTGCCCTCGGCCTGCTCATGCTGGTCAGCGTGCCGTGCAGCCCCGCCTGGGCCAGCTACGACGATGGCGTGGCGGCCTACCAGCACGGACGTTTCGATCTGGCGATCAAGGCATTCGGCGACGCTGCAGCCCGTGGGGACGCCCGTGCAAAACGCAGTCTTGGCCTGATGCACGAGCGTGGCGAAGGGGTTCCGCGCGACGTGGCCATGGCGGCGGAGTGGTACCGCAAGGCCCTGGCGCTGGGGCTGGAAAGTGCGCAATACAACCTGGCGTTCGTGACCCCCCCGTCGGCGGCCCGCGCTCCGACCGTGCAGATCGCCACCTCGCGCCCCTGAGCCCGACGCCGGGCGCCCGCCCGGCGAGCACCACCCGCGCCACAGGCGCGACACCGCTCCAATTCCAGCCAGACCGTGCAGTCCGCCGCACGGAAATGCAACAAGATCCAACAATCCGCCCTGTCCATTCGGTCGGCATCGGGCCTTGCAGCAGAGCGGAAGGCCGGAATGCGAAAATTCATCCGCGACAGCGCATGGCCATGGCGTTCCAGCACACCGGTGCTGTCCTGCGCATTGCCCACGCTGAATGGCTACGGTGACCAACGTCTCCCATCTTTACTGCTTCATCTTTCAAAGATGATCATTTTTTATATCTAGAGTGCAATATGGATTTGATTACCACGCACCAGATAATCTACACACCATACCTTTGTCGAGCTTAAGAAAGTCGAAATAATTCATTTCGGATAGCAGTCTGCCAAAACTCTAGAATCAATTACCCGCACACAGCGCGGGTAATTCAAAAACCAATTCAGGAGTGGCAAATGACACGACAGACTTCAATCATGCGCACCATGGGAGCCGGGTCGACTCGGCGGGTGCTGGGCGCACTGGCCCTCGTCTCGATCACGTTGCTGGGCAGCCTGCCCGCCCACGCGACCGACACCCGTGGCCGCGGGCGCATGCAGCCCGTGGTCCAGACCATGGATGGCCGAGACAAGCACCATGGTGGTCGCGATCACCACGACCACCAATGGGGCGGACGCGGCCATGCCAAGGCCGAGCGCCCGGACCGGCCGCACCATCCGCCTCGCCCGGTGGTGGTGGTGCCGCCATGCAAACGTGGCGGCCCAGGCATCACGCCGTGCTGATGCGCAGGCGCTGAACTCGACAAAAAGCCCGCCGGGTCTCCCCGGCGGGCTTTTGGCTTGTGGGGGGGTCAGAACCCTCAGGCGGTCTGGCCCTATGGCAAGGGCTTCAAGCCCAGCTCAATCAGGAATCGATTGTGTTGGTCCTTGGCCGCTGCGATCGTCTTCTCGATCTCGACCAGTTCGCGGTGGGTGGCGTCCAGATCGATCTCCGCCTCGCCCACCGCGGTGCTGATGTAGCGCGAGATGTTCAGGTTGAAGTCGTTCTTCTCGATCTCGGCCATCTCCACGCAGCGCGCGTAACGTGCCGCTTCCTTGCGGAACTGGTAGGTGTCGATGATCTTGGCGATGTGCTCGTCGGTGAGCTGGTTCTGGCGCTTGCCTTTGACGAAGTGCTCGGCCGCGTTGATGAACAGCACGTTGTCCGGCTTCTTGCACTTCTTCAGCACCAGGATGCAGACCGGGATGCCGGTGGAATAGAACAGGTTGGACGGCAAGCCGATCACCGTGTCGATGTGCCCGTCCTTCAGCAGCTTGGTGCGGATGCGCTCTTCCGCACCGCCGCGGAACAGCACGCCGTGCGGCAGGATGATGGCCATCACCCCCTGGTCTTTCAGGAAGTGGAAGCCGTGCAGCAGGAAGGCGAAGTCTGCCGCCGACTTCGGGGCGAGGCCGTGGTTCTTGAAGCGCACGTCGTCCGCCATCGCGTCGCTGACATCCCAGCGGTAGCTGAACGGCGGGTTGGCCACGATGGCGTCGAACCTGGGCTGCTTGGCCGGGTTCAGCTCGCGCAGCATCGGCCAGTCGTTGGTGAGCGTGTCGCCGTGGAAGATCTCGAACTCGGTGTCCTTCACCCCGTGCAGCAGCATGTTCATGCGCGCGAGGTTGTAGGTGGTGATGTTCTTTTCCTGGCCGTGGATCTTGCCGATGGTGCCGCCGGCCTTCTTCACGCGCTGGCGCACGTTCAGCAGCAGCGAGCCTGAGCCGCAGGCAAAGTCCATCACGCTGTCGAGGCGCTGCCGGGCGCCGGTCCTGGGTTCCTGGCTGTCCAGCGTGACGATGGTCGAGAGGATGTCGGAGATCTGCTGGGGGGTGTAGAACTCGCCTGCCTTCTTGCCCGAGCCAGCTGCGAACTGGCCGATCAGGTATTCGTAGGCATCGCCCAGCGTGTCCACGTCGGTGGAAAACGATGACAGCCCTTCGGCGATCTTCTGGATGACGGCGCAGAGCTTGGCGTTGCGTTCCGTGTAGGACTTGCCCAGCTTGGTCGAGCCGAGGTCGATCTCGGAGAACAGGCCGGCGAAGGCGCTCTCGAACGATTCGGTCTCGATGTAGCGGAAGCCTTGCTGCAGCGTGATCAGCAGGTCGAGGCTTTGCGTGCGCGCCAGGTGGGTGACGCTGCTCCACAGGTGCGCGGGCTGGACGACGTAATGCACCTTGCGGCGCATCTGCTTCTCGAACGTTGGCACGTCGGCCTGGTTGTCGGCGTACCAGACGGCCAGCGGCACCAGACGGCTGTCTGCGTCCACCTTCGGGTAGTCGCTGCCCAGCTCCTTCTTCGCGGCCGTCTCGTAGTTGTCCGACAGGTAACGCAGGAACAGGAATGACAGCATGTAGTCGCGGAAATCGTCCGCGTCCATCGCGCCGCGCAGTTGGTCGGCGATGGCCCAGAGGGTCTTGCCCAGTTGTTTCTGTTTTTCGTCGGTCATGGTCTATCGGCTTCGATATGGAAATTCTCTACACAGCGCCGATGAACGCTGCGTTCGGAACGACGCTTCAATATGTTTTCCAGCGTCTTCAGCAGGTTGCTCAAAGGTGCGGCAAAGCGAACTGGTAGCGCGTCAGGAATGCGTCGAGGATCTTTCGGAACAGCCGCTTGTTGTCGTCCACCATCTCCGACGGCTGATAGATGTCGTATTTGCCGTGGCTGAGCAGGTTGAGCGCGCGGGCGAACAGGTCTTCGTCATCCAGCCCATGAATGCACGACGAGAAATCGTCGTTACCGAAGAAGGTGGCCGTCTTCTCCAGAATGCTGCGCAGCATGTTGAAGTGATAGGTGTACAGCTTTCCGTCGTGGGCTGCCTTCTGTAGCTCGGCCAACATCGACACATGGTGAAAAAACGGCGTGTCGTCGGTCGCGCGCAGCGTGTAGGTGGTGCCTCGCTCAGGGCGTTGCAGCAGGTACTTCTTGTGCGCGTCCTTCTTCAGCTCATTGCACACCACGTTGAAAAACAGGGCGTGGTGTGAAGAAACTACGGCCTTGATGGGCGCCGGCGCCATGCGCGGCGGGTTGTCGGCCTCACCCGGCCCGTGCGCTGCCACCACCTCAGGCCGTGTCCGGGTTTTGGCTTTTCGTAGCAGCTTGGCCAGATCGCTGGCCACGGCAATCGCGTTGTTGTCGTCCAGCGAGGTGATTGGGTCGTCGATGTAGAGGTATTTCACCCACTGGTACGACTCTGCTCCGTCAATGACCCGCTCGCAAATGGCCATGAAGACACACCAGATGAAGATATTCTCTTCGCCGCGCGATACCTTGATGTACCGTGTCTCATCTTTGCGAAAGCTGATGGTCCACTGGTCGTAGTCGATATCAAACAGAAAATCGGCGTAGCGCGCCAAGTAGTGGCCGATGCGCTCATCCAGTGCCAGTTCCTTCAAGCCTTTGAAGAAGGTCGAGTCGGTATTGATATGCAGCCGCCGCTCGGTATCGTTCTCGAAATCGTTGTCCCAGGAAAACAAGTCTTCAGTATAGGCGTTGAAGTACAGCGTGTCGCCCACGGCTTCATCGACGACCAATCGTTGCCCCACACGATTCCCGGCTCGAAGGGGACGCCTGGCTTTTTTCTTGCCAGCGTCCTTGAATTCCATCGACAGCCGTGTTTTGCCCGTACCGTTGTAGGCGTAGAGCAGCACGAAGTCCTGGCCGCCGCCGTTCAGGTCGTCCCGTAGCCGTGCAGCCAGCCGACGAATGTCGGTGAAGCGGTGGATCTTCGTCGGCTTGTCGCTCATGCTTCAAGTGCCTCGACGGAGGGGAATAGCTGCTGCATCAGGCCCTTCTTGTGGGTCTTGAGGTTTTCGAGTTCTTGGGTTGCGGCAGTGATGAGATTGTCGAGCGATTGCAGACAAGAGACGATGCGCTGCTGTTCCGCTTCATCCGAGGGATACGAGAATGAAATTTCTCGAATGAGCCCCTGACTCAAATTTTCTTGTCCGCCACTATTGCTCATGCGCCGGAGTTCTTCATATCGACCAGACAGATTGAAGAAGACGAAGAGTGGATCGATTTTCTTGGCAGGGAGAATTGCGGCACAGGCTTGGTTCGTCGTCGCTTCAATGCCCAACAATGCAACTTGCCCGCGCGTCTTTCCTTGGCCATACATGGCAATCAAAACCGTTCCGCAGGGGAATATTTTTGCGGAGGATTTATTGAGACCACTTTCGCTGATGAATTCATCGGCTTCTGTGATGACACCAAAATTCACATGCGTGGTGGTCACCCATGGAATGCCTCCGCCCCAGTATTCGCTATTCGATCGACTTGGCGTCCCACCAGAAGTGGTTTCGAATAATTTTCCTAAAGAATCACTCGCCCAAGGACGCGAGCCCCGAAATTCAGGAAAGCGCAAACTTGGCTGACTCTCGCCCTCGCAGGGGAAAATCTGCTGCATCAGCCATTTTTTGTGGGTCTTGAGCGCCTCCACTTTGCGGGCTTGCGCGGCGATCAGTTCGTCCAAGGAACTCAGGCAGTCGGCAACTTTTTGTTGTTCGGCTTTATCGTTCGGCAGCGGCAGACGCAGGTTTCTCAGGCGTGTCGGAGATATGCCCAAGACCTTCGCCCCTTGAGCCTCCTTCTGAATCTGAGAGCGAACCCATCTCGATTTGAAGAGGTGTCCGCCAAACCCTAAAGCAATTCGTTCCGCCATCGGTCTGGCCAGAATCGTATGCAGCCCCGAAACCACACACTCTTCGTTCAAGCGGACAATCTCAATGCACTTACCGATGTCAGCCAAATCTTCGGACGCATCTGCGAAAATGATGTCACCCTCGGCGCACAGATTTTCCTCAATAACAATGCCCCCCTCGGATTCATTGATGAATGGAACAAACTCCTGCGTGATGTCGAAGTGGGCCGAAAACTTGGTGTGAATGTCGCCGTAATGAATATTCTTCACCGAACCAGCCACATAGTTCAGTTTGTCGCGTGAGAGTGAGTTACTGCGCTTGAACGAATAGAGTTTGCTCATTGACTCAGGCACCCAGCCCTCCACCCCTCGAAACTCCGGAAACCTCAGCCTAGGCACCAACATGGACTTAGCCTCTTCCTTCGTGGCGCTGGTTTTTATTTCTGAACTCATGGCTCCCCCTCATTTTCGTTCTTGTCCTCGCCATCCCACATCTCGCGGTAGGCGTTGATATAACTTGCGGTGGCCTGCGGATCCAATTGCCAATAGTGGCGGCAAAGGGCCTTGAAGAGAGCGAGGCCCTCGGGCATGCAAGCGTGGTTCAGAAGTTGATCGAGCGTGCGCTCGATCCATTGGGCATTCCGGCTGCGGCTGCGCAGGATTTCTTGAACGGTGGGTGCCAGCGTCTCGACGGCCTGCAGGTGCAGTGCCTGCAGCGGGGCAATGGCCGATGAAAGCACATGGAGCAAGTCCTGGTAAGGGTCCAAGCCCGGCGCAGTCGCCTGGGATGACGGGCCTTGGGTGTTCACGTCGCCACCTCCTTGCTGATTTGAGCAATGAAGCGTTCCATGTCCTCATTGCGGGGCGGTAGAGACACGCTCCCCACCTTTTCTTCAGATGTGGGAGACGTTGTCTCCCGTTTTGGCAGTGCGCCCCTACCACTGGCTGGCAGTGTCAGTTTCTGCTTCGCTGGCATGGGTTTTTTCTTGCTGCTCATACGCACTGTGATGGGCTCGTTCACAAGTCCTCAACCCGGTATTCGCTATAGCCTTCATAGTAGTAACTCACATCAATGCCCTTCATGTACAGCTCGCGGTCATTGATCTGGTCCGTCAAGGCACTCTTGAGCAGGTATTTGATTTCCAGATCCTTCACCACACTGCGCTCCATGGCCGACAAATACTCAGCCTTGTCCACCGCATTCCAGTCAATGACCTGGCGGATTTCCTTCTTCAGCATCAAGTCCAGCCAGATGCGTGTCGCGCGCCCGTTGCCTTCGCGAAACGGATGGGCCACGTTCATTTCCACGTATTTTTCGATGATCTGCTCAAAGCTCTGCTGCGGCATGGCGCTGATGTGCGCCAGAGATGCCTGCAGGTACATGACAGGCGCAAACCGGAAATTTCCCTTCGCCAGATTCACGTCACGCACTTGCCCAGCAAAGGCATACACCTCGTCAAACAGATACGCATGGACATACGCCAAGCCGGCAAAGGTACCCACATCCACCTTGTCAATATCGCCGCTTTCAAACAACTGCTTGGCTTTTTGTTTGCTGAGCTTTTCTTCTGCCCTGTTGAGTTCAACCTGGCTTGCAATATTCAGTTTGTTGGCCAAGACCATGGTGTGTCCTTTGTGTTGGGATCGGTCAGCGGCTGTTCACTCATACGCACTCAGCCCTGAAATCTCGCCGCCCTGCGCCCGCTTGTTCAGCAGCGGCATCAACTCGGCCATCAACACCGTCTCGGCCTGCGCACGCGCCTTCCAGCCCAGATCCAGCGGCGCCATCAGGTCGCCCAGCGCGTCGCTGTCCAGGATCAGGCGTTGCAGCGTGCCGTCCACGAAAGCTTGCAGGGCCTCAGCCGCCAGCCCGTGCCGAGAGGCGATGCCGGCCAGCTCGGCGCCATCCTTTTCCTTCTTGAAGCGCAGATAGCCCTCGCTGATGGCCTGCTCGCTCAGACCTTCACCCGCCTGGAGGGTGCCGATGTACGCAGCGATGTCGTCGCGCTCGTCCATGAACTTGGCATCTGCCGCGATGAGGCCGATGAGCTGTTCCCGGCTCATCGTGAGCTTGCCGCTGCCCGCACCCTGCTGCGAGAAGCGGGCCATCAAGCCCATGATGTAGTCGTAGTCGATGACAGCGGAGGCGAAGAGCACGAACTCGAAGTCGAGTTCATCCACCGCACCAGCGACGGCGCCCTCGCCTTCCCGGTTGGCCTGGTCTTGCTGCGCCTTGAGCCGCTGCGCCGTCTCCAGGTACACCCCGCGAAACGCCTGCAGGTCTTCGCGGGGCAGGATGTCCTCAATGGCCGCCGCGTGGTCCTCGGTCAGGTCGGTGTACTGGTCGAGCTGGGTCTTCAGGCGCTGCACCTCCTTGAACGCCTTGATGAACGCGGCGCGGGCCTCGTCCCCCTTGAGCTGCGGCACCGCCTCGGGCGCACAGGCCAGACCCTGGCTCTGCAGGAAGTCGGCCAGCTTCTGCACGGCCGCATCGAGCTTTTCAATGACCACCGGGGCCTTGTCCACCAGCCAGATCTTGCGGGCCTGCTCGCCGGTCTTCTCGCCGGAGAACAGGGCGATGGCCGCGTCCACATTGTCCTGCTGCTGGCGGAAGTCGAGGATGTTGCCGTAGGGCTTGCTGCCGTTGAGCACGCGGTTGGTGCGCGAGAACGCCTGGATCAGCCCGTGGTGCTTCAGGTTCTTGTCCACGTACAGCGTGTTCAGGTACTTGCTGTCAAACCCGGTGAGCAGCATGTCCACCACGATGGTGATGTCGATCTTCTTGGCCGCGGGGTAGTCGGCGTTGGGCCACTGCTGGTCCTTGATGCGATTTTGCACGTCCTGGTAGTACAGGTCGAACTCGCCCACCGTGTGGTTCGTGCCATAGCGCGTGTTGTAGCCCGCCAGGATGGCCCTGAGCGCCGCCTTCTTGCCCTCGGGGTCTTCTTCGTTGTCGGCCTTTTCCTGCGGCAGGTCTTGCTGCAGTTGCCTCACGTCGGCGTCGCCCTCGGCCGGCGGCGAGAACACGCAGGCGATGTTCAGGGGCACGAAGTCGGGGTTGGCCTCGGCCTTGGCTTGCTGCAGTGCGCCGAACAGGGCGTGGTACTCGATGGCATCGTTGATGCTGGCGGTGGCCAGAATCGCATTGAAGCGGCGCCCGGCGGTGGCAGTGTCGTGCTTGGCGAGGATGGCGTCGATCACGGCCTTCTTGGCCAAGGCTTCGCCGGGTTTGGGTGGTTTCTTGCCCTCGGGCTTGTAGTAGTCCACATGGAAGCGCAGCACATTGGCGTCTTCAATCGCGTGGGTGATGGTGTAGGCGTGCAGCCGCTTCTGGAACAGGTCTTCGGTGGTCTTGAACTGCGCCTCCTCGCCCTCGATCTGCCGGGCGGTGGCGTTGTCCTCAAAGATGGGTGTGCCGGTGAAGCCGAAGAGCTGCGCCTTGGGGAAGAAGTCCTTGATGGCCTGGTGGTTGTCACCAAACTGCGATCGGTGGCATTCATCGAAGATGAAGACGATGCGTTTGTCGCTCAACGGCTGCAGCTGTTCCTTGTAGGTCTTCTGGTCGCTCTTCTTGCGCTGCTTGTTGCGCTTGCTGTTCTCGTCCAGCGCCAGGCCCAGCTTCTGGATGGTGGTGACGATGACCTTGTCGGCGTAGTCGCCTGACAGCAGACGACGCACCAGCGCGCCGGTGTTGGTGTTTTCTTCAACGCAGCCGTCCTGGAAGCGGTTGAATTCTTCGCGGGTCTGGCGGTCCAGGTCTTTGCGGTCCACCACGAACAGGCATTTCTCGATGTCCGGGTTGTCCTTGAGCAGGGTGGATGCCTTGAAGGACGTGAGCGTCTTGCCGCTGCCGGTGGTGTGCCAGATGTAGCCGTTGCCGCAGTTCTGGTGAATGCAGTCCACGATGGCCTTGACGGCGTACACCTGGTACGGCCGCATCATCAGCAGCTTCTGTTCGCTGGCGACCAGCACCATGTAGCGGCTCAGGGTCTGGCCCAGCGTGCACTTGGCGAGGAAGGTCTCGGCAAAATGGTCGAGGTGGGTGATCTTCTGGTTGGCCTCGTCGGCGTACTGGTAGATGGGCAGGAAACGCTCTTCGGCATTGAACGTGAAGTGCCGGGCGTTGTTGTTGGCGAAGTACCAGGTGTCGGTGCGGTTGCTGACGATGAACAGTTGCACGAAGCTGAGCAGCGTCCTGGCGTAGCCGTTGCCCGGGTCGTTCTTGTACTCGACGATCTGTTCCATCGCCCGCCGCGGGCTGATGTTCAGCGTCTTCAGCTCGATCTGCACACAGGGCACGCCGTTGATGAGGATGAGAACGTCGTACCGGTGGTGGCTGTGGTCCGTGTTGATGCGCAACTGGTTGACCACCTCGAACGTGTTCTTGCACCAGTCCTTGAGGTTGACCAGGGTGTAGTTCAGCGGGGTGCCGTCGTCGCGCGTGAAGGCGTTGCGCTCGCGCAGGGTGCGGGCGGCGGTGAAGACGTCCGGCGTGACGATGTCTTCCAGCAGGCGGGTGAACTCGCCGTCACTCAGGTGAACGCGGTTGAGCGTTTCGAACTTCTCGCGGAAGTTGCGCTCCAGTGCGAGCCGGTCCCGGATGTCGGAACGGTATGCGTATTTCAGGTCTTGCAGCTTGCCGATGAAGCCGTATTCGATCTGCTCTTCCTTGACGACAAGACCGGGTGCGCCCGCGCTGCGATCGTAGGTGGACTTGGATGAAGGCATGTGGGCGCGGTCAGGAGGGGCGACGCAGGGCGACAGACCACGAATTGTGGCATCGCAAAAACGAAAAGGCCCGCCATCGGCGGGCCATCGTCAGCAGGGGCTGAACCGTCAGGCGGTCACGCCCTTGGCCACGTCCGCGTACTCCTCGATCTGGTCGAAGTTCAGGTACGTGTAGATCTTGCTGCTGTCCTTGTTGATCACGCCCATGTCGGCGGCGTATTCGGCCACCGTCGGGATGCGGCCCAGCTTGGACGCGATCGCCGCCAGTTCCGCCGACGCCAGGTACACGAAGGTGTTCTTGCCCAGGCGGTTCGGGAAGTTGCGGGTCGAAGTCGAGACCACGGTCGCGCCTTCACGCACCTGCGCCTGGTTGCCCATGCACAGCGAGCAGCCCGGCATCTCGGTCCGCGCACCGGCCGCGCCGAACACGCCGTAGTGGCCTTCCTTGGTCAGCTCGGACGCATCCATCTTGGTCGGCGGCGCGATCCACAGCTTGACCGGGATGTCGCGCTTGCCTTCGAGCAGCTTGGAGGCTGCGCGGAAGTGCCCGATGTTGGTCATGCAGGAGCCGATGAACACCTCGTCGATCTTGGCGCCGGCGACCGCGGACAGCAGCTTGGCGTCGTCCGGGTCGTTCGGGCAGCAGAGGACAGGCTCGGTCAGCTCGTTCAGGTCGATCTCGATCACGGCCGCGTATTCGGCGTCCTGGTCGGCTTCGAGCAGGTTCGGGTTGGCGAGCCAGGCTTCGACCTTCTCGATGCGGCGGGCCAGCGTGCGGGCGTCGGCGTAACCGTCGGCGATCATGTTCTTCATCAGCACGGTGTTGCTGGTGAGGTATTCCTGGATCGGTGCCGGGTTCAACTTGACCGTGCAGCCAGCAGCCGAGCGTTCAGCCGAAGCGTCGGACAGCTCGAACGCCTGCTCGACCTTCAGGTCCGGCAAGCCTTCGATTTCGAGGATGCGGCCCGAGAACACGTTGATCTTGCCGGCCTTGGCCACCGTCAGCAGACCAGCCTTGATGGCGTACAGCGGGATCGCATGGACGAGATCGCGCAGGGTGATGCCGGGCTGCATCTGGCCCTTGAAGCGCACCAGCACCGATTCCGGCATGTCCAGCGGCATCACGCCGGTGGCGGCACCGAAGGCGACCAGACCGGAGCCAGCCGGGAACGAGATGCCGATCGGGAAACGGGTGTGCGAGTCACCACCGGTACCGACGGTGTCGGGCAGCAGCAGGCGGTTCAGCCATGAGTGGATCACGCCGTCGCCCGGACGCAGCGAAACACCACCGCGGCTGGAGATGAACTTGGGCAGCTCGCGGTGCGTCTTGACATCGACCGGCTTCGGGTACGCGGCGGTGTGGCAGAACGACTGCATCACCAGATCGGCCGAGAAGCCCAGGCAGGCCAGGTCCTTCAGCTCGTCGCGGGTCATCGGGCCGGTGGTGTCCTGCGAACCCACGGTGGTCATCTTCGGCTCGCAGTAGGTGCCGGGACGCACGCCCTGGCCTTCCGGCAGACCGACGGCACGGCCGACCATCTTCTGCGCCAGCGTGAAGCCGGCGTTGGTGGCAGTCGGGGTCGAAGGCAGGCGGAACAGCGTCGAGGCGGGCAGGTTCAGGAACTCGCGGGCCTTGGCGGTCAGCGAGCGGCCGATGATCAGGTTGATCCGGCCACCGGCGCGCACTTCGTCGAACAGCACTTCGCTCTTCAGCTTGAACTCGACGACGGTCTCGCCGTTGCGCACGAGCTTGCCTTCATACGGCAGCACGTCGATCACGTCGCCCATTTCGAGCTTGGTGACATCAACTTCGATGGGCAGCGAACCGGAGTCTTCCTGCGTGTTGAAGAAGATCGGGGCGATCTTGCCGCCGAGCGTGACGCCGCCGAAACGCTTGTTCGGCACGAAGGGGATGTCCTGCCCCGTGGCCCAGATCACCGAGTTGGTGGCCGACTTGCGCGAAGAACCCGTGCCGACCACGTCGCCGACGTAGGCGACGAGGTTGCCCTTTTTCTTCAGGTCTTCGATGAACTGCATCGGGCCGCGCTTGCCGTCGTCCTCGGGCACGAACGCCGCGCCTTCGCGGGTGTTCTTCAGCATCGCGAGGTAGTGCAGCGGGATGTCCGGGCGGCTCCACGCATCCGGGGCCGGGGACAGGTCGTCGGTGTTGGTCTCGCCGGGCACCTTGAACACGGTCACGGTGATCGACTGCGGCACTTCCGGGCGCGTCGTGAACCACTCGGCGTCGGCCCACGACTGCATGACTTCCTGGGCCTTGGCGTTGCCGGCCTTGGCCTTCTCGGCGACATCGTTGAAGAAGTCGAACATCAGCAGGGTCTTCTTCAACCCTTGCGCCGCCACGCCAGCCACTTCGGCGTCGTCGAGCAGCTCGATCAGCGGATGCACGTTGTAGCCGCCCACCATGGTGCCGAGCAGCTCGGTGGCCTTGGCCTTGGAGACCAGCGCGACGGCGATGTCACCGTGCGCGACAGCGGCCAGGAACGACGCCTTGACCTTGGCCGCATCGTCCACACCGGGGGGAACACGGTGCGTCAGCAGGTCCAGCAGGAACGCGTCCTCGCCAGCCGGCGGGTTCTTGATCAGCTCGATCAGGTCGGCGACTTGCTTGGCATCGAGCGCGAGGGGCGGGATGCCGAGCGCAGCGCGTTCAGCGGCGTGTTGGCGATAGGCTTGCAGCATGAAAAGCTCCGTGCGGTGTGGCTGAACCCCGGACTTGGGGTAAGTCCGGTATTTTATGTCTTATATAAGACTTGCCAAGTCCTGATGTGCCGTGATGTGCCAATGTGGCACTGCGCTCAAACCTTCTGGCTCGGATGGATGCATTCGTCCACCATGCGCTGCCCGATCTTGGCGTTCATCAGCATCGACTTGTTGGCGATTTGCAACCACACCACGCCAGCCTTCTTGTCCTCCAGACGGACAGCGCCCGTGGTGGTCGGCTCGGGCGCCAGCAGGTACTTCTTGCCCTTGAAGACGATGTGGAAGTAGCCGGCTTTCTCCGGCGCCCCTTCGACGGCAATGGTCTGGTTGAACTCGCACGCCTGGGCGCCGGTCAGCACCCGCTCGGCGTTGGCGAGCTGTTCCTCGCTGAGGTCGGCGAGGGGCGCGGGCTGGGCGGGTTGGGCCGCGTGCGCAGGCTTGGCTTTCTTGGTAGTCGCCGACGCCGAACCGGCGCTCAGTACACAGGCAGCAGCAACCAGAACAGCGGTCAGGGAACGCACGGTAACAGGGGTGGTGTGGGGCATCAAGGACTCCGGATTCAACGAGCAGGCGGGAGCGAACCATATCGGACCACCCAGCCAGCATCCTTAACCCGGTCGGCATCCGGGTGGCTGCGGCGTCACAGTCGTGCAGTTTTCCACACCCTCAGGCGTCCCCGAAAAACGCCAGCCGCACCTCGCCCGGCAATTGGCCAGCGCCCGTGCCGGACGTGCGGTGCGCGCGCTCCAGCACATGCCAGAAGTAGCGGTAGCTGGCCCGGTCGTGCAGCGTGTCCTGTCCGTGGTGGCGGTGGCGGATCGGACCCCAGCCGTTGGCCTGGGCGTCCAGCAGGATCTCGGCGGCCTGATCGACCTCGGCCGTGGTCGGCGAGAAGGCATCGACGATCGGGCGGATCTGGTCCGGGTGGATGCTCCACATGCGCGTGTAGCCGAGTTGCCGGCACGCTCGGGTTGCAGCCTCTTGCAACGCGGACAGGTGCTTGAACTCGGTCACGACGCAGTGCGAAGGCACCTTGCCCCAGGCGTGGCAGGCAGCAGAGATTTCCAGCTTGGCGCGCATCACCAGCGGGTGTTCGAACTGGCCCTTGACGGTCATGCCGCTCTGCGGAATGGCGCCACGGTGGTCGGAGACGAAATCCATCAACCCGAACGACAGCGACTCGATGCGCGGATGGGCGGCCAGTGCCTGCACCTCGCGCAGCGCCCCATGCGTTTCGACCAGCGCATGCACGGGGATCTGGCGCGACACGCCGTGGCGGGCGATGGCTTCGTCGATGACGCCGATCGCCCGCTCCAGATCGGCGAGGCCCCGCGGCTTGGGCACCATCAGGTAGGCCAGCCGCTCGCCCGCCCGTCCGACGACGACATCGACCATGCGCTCGAAGGCCGGGTGATCGACGGTCTGCACGCGGGCACCGACACGGCCGAAGTGGTTCTGGGGCGACAGGGCCAGCTCGGCGATCAGGTGCGCGTGCTCGACTTCACCGCCGACGGGAGCGCCATCCTCGCCGTCGAGCGTGATGTCGAAGACGGGACCAAGTTCCGCCTGCAGCTCCAGGCTCTTGCGCATCCGGACTTCGACGCCGGCGTAGTGGTCGCACACCGGCAGCTCGGGCACGGGCACATCGCTGGCGTCGAACAGGGCGTCGCGGGGATGGACTTTGTTCATGTCACACCTCAAAGAAAAAGGCCGGCGCCTGAAGCAGCCGGCCTTGCATTGTGGACCGCAGTCCCGGATTCAGCGCATCAGAGCAGGTGCTTGACGCCGTCTTTCTCGCCGTCGAGTTCGGCCAGGGTCTTGTTGATGCATTCCTGCGAGAACGCGTCGATGGACAGCCCTTCGACGATCTTGTACTCGCCACCTTCGCAGGTGACGGGGTAGCCGAACATCGTTTCAGCCGGGATACCGTATTCGCCACCCGACGGGATGCCCATCGTGACCCAGGCGCCGTTCGTGCCCAGCGCCCAGTCGCGCATGTGGTCGATGGCGGCGTTGGCAGCCGACGCGGCCGACGACAGGCCACGGGCGGCGATGATCGCGGCGCCACGCTTGCCGACGGTCGGCAGGAACACGTCGCGGTTCCAGGCTTCGTCGCCGATCATGTCCTTGACCGACTCGCCGTTGATGGTGGCGAAGCGGTAGTCGGCGTACATC